>CAMDDA010000005.1 GCA_945890755.1 Candidatus Kuenenia stuttgartensis | reverse complement strand
GCGCCGCTACGGCGCGCCGGATTCGTGATCCTCGGCAAGCTCTCGACGTCGGAGTTCGGTGCGCTGCCCGTGACGGAGCCCGCGATCCACCCTCCCACCCGCAACCCCTGGGCACTCGGCCACACGGCGGGTGGCTCGAGCGGTGGCTCGGCGGCAGCCGTCGCTGCAGACATGCTCCCCGTCTCCCAAGGGTCCGATGGCGCAGGCTCGATCCGAATTCCGTCGTCGTTCTGCCATACGTTCGGCATCAAGCCGGCCCGCGGACGCGTGGTCAATCAGTTCGGCCTCGCCGACCGACAGTTGCTCTACACATCGGGGCCGATTTCCCGGACGGTCTCCGATGCCGCCGCCATGCTCGACGTCATGGCCGGGCTGGTTGCAGGGCGACCACATTGGGCTCCACCGCCACCGCATCCATTTCGCGAACGGGTGAAGGGGGAGGCTCGGCGGTTTCGGATCGGCCTGGCTGTCACGACACCGATCATCCCCACACACCCGGAGATTCTCGAGCGGATTCAGCGGGTCGTCGGCCTGCTGGCGGACTGCGGACATGACATCGTCGATGCATCTCTTCCCACCTGCAGCATCGAGGAATTTCTGCCACTGTGGCAGCACCAAGTGAGCGGCACACCGTTTTGCTCGTGGAACAAAACGGAACCCGTCACTCGCTGGCTGGGGCGGGCCGGTCGCCTCCTTTCCGCGCAGAGCGTCTCGACACGGTTCGAAGCACTCAAGGCGCGGTACGAAAACACGGTCCAGGGCTTCGACCTGTTGATCACACCGACCGTTGCCGTGCCTCCGCCGATGATCGGCGCCTTCTCGGACTTGTCCCCGGAAGTCTCCATCATGGAAGCAGCCAAGCTAGTGGCCTTCACCGCGATGTTCAACCTGGTCGGTTTCCCGGCGGCGAGCATCCCGGTGGGTTTCACCAGTGCCGGCCTCCCCATCGGTCTGCAGGTGGTGGGGGGCCACTTCGGCGAGTGCGATGTTCTCGAACTGGCCTGGCAACTGGAGGAGGCTTTGCCGTGGGGTCATCTGCGTCCCAGCCTGGAATGTTCCCATGCGACAGCCTCGAGAGCCGATCCGGCCTGACGAGTCGCTTCACCCACACCGGCCGCTCGCACGCTCGCGATCATGAACATGACCCGGCTCCTGATGCGGCAGTGGCAGACTCAGCCGAGTCGAGCCGTGGCCACGGTGGCGAGCGTCGCGGTGGCGGTCGGCGCGGTGGTGGCCACCTGGGCTGCTGCCGATGCATCACGATCGGGCTACCGCCGCCTTGCCGAGACGGCCGAAGGCACGCCTTCCCTGAGCGTGTCGTCCGCTGACCGAGATCGTTTCGATTCGTCGCTCGTTCCCCGGCTCGCCGACATCCCCGGCGTGCGGGCCGCCGTGCCGCTGGTTTTCAGCCCCACGCTGATGCGGGCCGGTGGTAGGCGGGTGCACGATATGGCCGTGGGTGTCGATGTGGCCGGACTCGTGAACGCCGGCCTTCTAAAGCTCACCAAGGGGCGGCCATGCGTCGCTGCCGACGAGGTCGTGCTCGACTCCGACCTGGCCGCCAGCCTCGGGCTGGACGTCGACGACGATGTGGTGGTGTTGTCGCGTCGTCGCATCGTCCGGCTCCGCATCACCGGACTCGCACGCGGCGAGACGACCCGCTGGTTTGCCGAGGGGGCCGGGGTGATGCTCGGTGGCGCCGCGGCCGAGTCGATGTCGATGGCCGACGGGCGGATCGATCGCGTGCGGGTCGCTCTCGCATCCGACGCGAATCGCAGCGCCGTGCGGACGATGCTGGCCTCGCGGCTTCCGCAGGAACTGATCGTCGAGATTCCCCCGGGGGCCGAAAGCCTTGCAGACGACGTGCTCCATTCCGCAAACCTGGGGCTTGATTTCGTGACGGGACTGACCATCGCCATGGCCTGGTTCATCGTGGGGAACACGATGCTCATGAACGTCACCGAGCGACGGCGCGGGCTGTCGCTCGTGCGTGTGCTGGGCGGCACCTCGAGACAGGTTCAGCGGCTGGTCATGTGCGAAGCGGCAGCGTTGGGCTTCCTCGGCGCGGTCGTGGGCGCGGCGGCAGGCATGCTCGCCGCACGGCCGATGGCGCTCGGGATCTCACGCGCCTTGCAGGTGCCCGAGCTGGCACCACCGCCAAACCCCATGATCGCCCTGGTGGCCGGAATCGCCGCCGTCGCGGTCACGGTCACGGCGGCATGGTGGCCGGCCCGCTCGGCCGCCCACCTCGACATGCTCGAGGGACTTGCGGCGGCACCTCCCCCGCCGCGGCGAGGCATCGCATGGCGTCACGTCGCGGTCGTGATCCTGCTCGCCGCCGCCGCCGAAGGCACGCTCGGGCTCGTCGCAATGCAGTACCTCCCGCCACGGGCCGCCGTGCCCGCCGGCATCACCCTGCTGCTCGCATTCGTTGCATTGACGCCTCTCGTGCTGCCGACAATCGTCCGTCTGCTCGCCCGCCTGATCCCCAACGGTCTTCGCACCGAGCGAGTGCTCGCGGTGGAGCAGGTGCTACGGCATCCGGCCCGCACCGCCCTCACGACGGGCGTCATGGTCGTCGCGGTCACGAACGGCATCGGTCTCGGGCACTCGATCCGCGACAACGTCGACGACCTGCTCGGCTGGTATTCCCGAAACCTCCGGACCGATTGGATTCTGACGCGGGCCGGACTCTTCACCCCCGCCGCCGATGACGGCGGCTCCCGGCTCCTGGGGCTCGAGCAGGAGGTGCGGAGCCTCTCGGGCGTGGCCACCGTCGATGCGGTGAGCGTGGCCATCGGCCGCATCTCCGGCAGTGCCTGCATCGTGGTCGCCCGCAATCCAGCCGTCGATGACGCGACCGCCCCGCAGGGCATCGGCGCCACGCCCGAGCAGATCCGCGCCGGCCTGGAACAGGGCGCGGCCCTGGCAGGCAGCATGCTCGCAACCCGGCTCGGCATCGAGGCCGGCGACGAGGTGCCCGTCGAAGTGGCAGGCCGCACCGTGCAGCTCCGAGTGGCCGCGCTGGTCGTGGACTACACGGCCGGCGGCTCCTCGCTGCACGTGAGCCGAACCACTGGACGTCGCCTCTTTGGCATGGAAGAGCCCGACATCGTGCTCGTCACGGCAGATGAGCATGAGCGGCAGGCTCTCCACGAACCGCTGGCAGGGATCGCGGCGGAACACGGCATGATTCTTCGTTCCTCTGGCGAGCTCCAAGCATTCGTCAACGCCCTGGTGAACGGGGTCGTCGGGTCCCTGTGGACGATCTTGGCGCTCGGCTTCGTCGTCGGCAGCATGGGCGTGGCGAACACGGTCACCATGAACGTGCTCGAGCAGAAGCGCACCTTGGCACTTCTCCGGGCCATCGGCATGAACCGCCGCCAGGTGGTTCGGCTCGTACTCCTCCAGAGCATTCTGCTTGGCGCAGCCGGCGGCCTCATCGGCGTGACGAGCGGGCTCGTGACGGCGGCCTTCATCCAGCTCGCGAGCCAGCCGCTCGTGGGGCATCCGGTCAGCTTCCGCCTGCGGCCGGATGTCGTGGGCGTGAACGTCGCCGCCGCGATTGCCGTGACGGCGGCTGCGGCGTGGCTGCCGGCACGTCGGGCACTGCGGATGGACCTGCTGGAGTCGGTGACGGCGGAATGACCGCCGCCTTCTCTTCCGCTGAGCCGTCGTCCAGCTTGAGCACGGATCTCACGATATAGCCGGCCACGGCGTGCAGCGTGGGATGATCGACCAGCAGGGTCACCGACAGCGACATGCCGGTCGTGGCCGCCATCTGATTGGCCAGTTCGACCGCCATCAACGAATCGAATCCAAGATCCTGCAGCGGGACGTGCGGGTCGAGCTTCTCCGGTGCATCGAGCCCCAGCACCCGCGCGGCCTCGTTCTGGATATGCCGCACGAGCATCTCGACCCGCTCCGCCGGCGGCGCCCCCCGCAACGTCTCGACGAACGCCAGCCACTCTCGGCTGGCCTCGACGGCCGGCCGTTGGTCGAGCACGAGGTCGGCGATCAGCGCCGGTGGGCGGGCCAGCTGCAATCTCGCCACGACCTTGGGCCACTCCACCGGGAGCACTCCGACCTGCGGTGGATTGTCTTGGACGACCATCTCCATGATCGACATACCCTGAGCGGGTGGGATCGTGCCGATGCCCATGACCTGCCACCAGTGACGGTTGCCCGCGTCCATGCGGGCCGCCATACCCACGTCGGCCCACGGCCCCCAGTTGATCGAGATGGCCGGAAGCCCAGCCTGGCGCCGGGCATGCGCCAGGGAGTCGAGAAAGGCATTCGCCGCGGCATAGTTTCCCTGTCCTGGCGAACCCCAGACCGAAGCGATCGAGGAGAACATGATCATCCAGTCGAATGACACCTCCCGCGACAATTCGTGCAGCACGATCGCGCCGCGGACCTTGCTCTGCATGACGCGCTCGAAGCGGCTCCAGTCCTGCTGCATGAGCATGCCGTCGTCGAGCACGCCGGCGGCATGCACCACGCCGGAAAGCGGTGGCAGCGTCTTTCGCAGCCGCCGGACGAGCTGCCGTAGCTGGGCAGGCACGGTCAGGTCGACCGAGGCGATGACGACCTCGACGCCAAGACCGCGGAGTTCCTCCACCTGCTGCGCCGTCGCCTCGTCGGGTGGCCGGCGGCCAACCAGCACGAGATGCCGCGCGCCGTGATCGGCCAGCCAGCGGGCCACGAGCATCCCGAGCGCCCCTAGTCCGCCCGTCACCAGGTAGCTGGCCTCTCCGTGGATTCGCTGCTCTGCAGCGCGGCTCGCGGCAAAGTCCTGCTGCGTGACCACGACCTTACCGATGTGCTTCGAGTGGGCCATGTAGCGGAAGGCATCCTTGACCCGGTCCATGGGAAACTCGGTATGAGGCAGAGGCCGCACGAGCCCGCCAGCCACGTCCGCGACGAGCTGCCTGAGGTGCTCCCCCACGACGCTCGGATGATTCACCGAGAGGTCGTCGAGTGCGAACGTCGCGTACCGCACGTCCGGCCGCTTGTCTGACCAGCCCTCGACGACCCAGGTGTCGCTCTTGCCGATTTCGGCGAATCGCCCTCCCGTCGCCAACGCTGCGAGGTTCAGGCCCACGTGCTCGCCGGGCAGGGCATTCAGCACCACATCCACTCCTCGCCCTCCCGTCACCCCCCGCACGAGTTCGGGAAAGTCACGGCTCCTGGAGTCGAAGACGTGCTCGATTCCCAGGCTGCGCAGGTGAGCCCGCTTCTTCTCGCTACCCGCCGTGGCGATCACCCGCGCCCCGACGCGATGGGCAAACTGGATCGCAGCCAGCCCCACGCCACCGGCTGCCGAGTGCACGAGCAGGGTGTCACCGGCAGTCAGCCGCGCCTGCTCGCCGAGTGCCATCTGCACTGTCAAAAATACGATCGGCAGTGTCGCCGCGTCGGCGAACGTGACGTCTTCGGGAATCACCGCCGCCAGCCGTGCATCGGTGAGCACGAACGGCCCGAGCGAGCCGGGCGACAGGGCGACGACCCGATCCCCGGGCCGCACGTGCGTGACATCACCCCCCACCGCCGTCACCAATCCGGCGCACTCGAAACCCAGGGGCCCGCCTTCACCCGGATAGAGGCCCAGGGTGTTGAGAACATCGCGAAAGTTGAGGCCGGTGGCACGAACGGCGATCTCGATCTCGCCCGCCGCGGGGGGCAGCCGGCCCACCGCTTGAAACTCGAGGTCTTCGATCGCTTTTGTGACCGGCTTGGCGAGGCGGTAGGGCTCGCTGCCCCCCGGGCCGATGAGATGCGTCGATCGAGTCCCTCCCGCCGTGCCGCGGGCGAGCCGGGCCGCAAGCCTGGTCCCATCGCGGAAGGCGATCTGGTCTTCACCATCCGGGTCGAGCAGTTCGGCCACGATCTGCCGGGCCTCGGCGTCCTGGACCGAAGGCGTCCGCCGCGCGGCTGCATCTCTCGCTGCCAGATCGATCCGCACGAGTCCCAGTTGCGGCATTTCCATGGCGGCCACCCGGGCCAGGCCCCAGAGCGGCGCCTGTGTCACGTCGATCTCAGCATCGTCGCGGCCGGTCGCCTGCGTGCCACGGGTGACGATCGTCACCCGCGGGGGCTGCCGCTGTGCCCGGCGGGTCACCGCCTGGAGCAGTTCCAGTACGGCCCGCGATCCGCTCGCCTGTGCGGCATCGAATCGCCGCACCGAAAGGTCGTCGAGGGTCACTGGATCGCCGGCGAGTGGCCACAGAAAGACGATTCCCGTCCACGCAGCGGACTCATCGGCCACTCCGAGCAGCCGATCCCAGTCGGCCGGATCACGCGGATTGATCCGCAGGCAGCCGTTGGCACTCGTGGCGAAGCTTCGGCCCGCGGTCACGAGCGAACAGGCCGCCCCCTGATCCTGGAGCAGGCGGGCGACCCGTTGTCCGAGGCCGTCATTCTCCGTGAAGACGAGCCATCGGCCGGCCGTCTGCCGATTCTCGAGCGCCGGCCGTGGCTTCTCGACCCAGGCCAGGCGGTACATCCATTCCCGGAGGCGGCGGTTCGCGAAGGCCATGATCGCCGTGCGGGGCGCCCGCTGCATCCGCAGACCGGCGAATTCCACGAGCAAGCGTCCATCGTCGTCGTGCAGCCGAACATCGCTGGTGAAGGTGCCCCGACTCGCCCGTTCGTCATCGCGAATCACCGCGTGGCACCAGAGAGGGCCGACGGGCTCACGGTGGCATGTGAAGGTTTCGACACCCACCGGCACGTAGGCGCTGTAATCGTGATGCGTGAACGGGAGACAAATCGCCGCGGCCTGAATGCACGAGTCGAGCAGCCCGGGGTGCAGCCCGCAGCTCGGTTGACGCGGTGCGGGCCGGGGCCACTCCATCCGCGTAAGTGCCTCGCCATCCCGCCGCCACACGGCGGCGTTCCAGCGGAAGGACGGCCCCAACAGGACGCCCGCACGGGCGAGGGCATCGTACAGATCTGCTCCGGTGGCGGTCTGCTCCCGGCACCGTTCCTGCACCTGCATGGGATCGAGCGGCGCGGGTTCGGTGGCGTCGCCGTTTCCAGACGCATGGACCATGCCGCGGGCATGCATCCGCCAGCGGCCCTGGACATCCCCCTCGCCGCGACTGACCACGCGGCATTCGTCACCGTTTTCGTGCGGCCGAATGACCACCTGCACCTGCCGCCCCTCGCCGCTCGGCAGGAACATCGGCTCGGGAAACGCAACATCATCGATGCGGACGCGGTCATGCCCTCGATGCCGGGCCCCCGCCACCACCATCGACAGGTAGGCGGCGCCCGGCACCACCACCATGCCATGCACCTGATGCTCCGCGACGAATGACGGATGCAGTTCGTCGTAGGTGGTGTCGAACACGATCCCCGGCAGCGATTCGGTCTCGAACACACGCCCCAGGAACGGATGGTCTCCCGCGGCCGCCTGCGCAGCACCGGGTCCACCGACGTCCTCCAGAGCAGTGTCGGCGGCCACGCCTTCCGGCAGCGGCCAGAATCGCTGCCGTTGAAACGGGTAGCCGGGCACATCGACCCACCGACGGCCGTTAGCGAACACCCGTCGCCAGTCCACCTGTACGCCATGCAGAAACAGGTCGCGGAGCACGTCGGTCACGGCATGCCCATCGGGCTGCCGGGGCATGAGCGTTGACTGCCAGAGCTCACCGCGATCGGGAAGGCTCTGCCGCCCCAGCGTCGAGAGCCCGTCGTCGGGCCCGACCTCGAGATAGACGGCGTACCGCTGCTCCGCCAGAGCCCGAATGCCGGCCGCGACGTCTCCCGGCTCACGGGCCCGCCGCATCCAGGAGGCGGGGTCGGTCGCCTCGCCTGCAGTGACGAAGCGGCCGTGGAAACTCGACACCAGCCCGATCGTTGGTTCACGCAGATCGATCTTGCTCAGGATGGCTGCGTATTCGGCGGGCGTCGGCTCCGTGGACAGCCCTCGCGCCGCCACGAGTCGCAGGCCGTCTGCGAACGAGAAGACGCCCGCGCAGCAGGCTGCCGCGAGTTCGCCCACGCCGTGGCCGAGCACGGCGGTGGGCCGCACGCCCCAGTGCTCCCAGGTGCGAAACAATGCCACCTCGAGACAGTACACCGCCACCGGCACGATGTCGGCGCGCTCGAGCAGCCGTGCCGCCTCTGGATCACCGGGCCGGCCACACACGAGATCGAGCACCGACAGGTCGCACTGCTCGCGGACAGCGGCAGCGCAGCGATCGAGCTCGTCGCGAAACACACCGCCGGCCTCATAGAGGCCCCGGCCCATGCCCACGGACTGCGATCCCTCACCGGTGAACAGGAATGCCATCTTGGGCCGGCGTGCCGACTCGCTGACCCGGACCGCAGCCCGTGGATGCGTCCGCCTGCCGGCGAACGCCTGCAGCGGCTCGACGGCGGCTGCGGCCGAGTCGGCGGTCACCGCCAGCCGATGGGCGTAGAGACCGCGGCCCGCAGCGGCGGAGAAGCAGATGTCCTCCCAGCGCTGCTCGCCACGGCCGATGAACTCGGCATACGTGGCCGCCAGGGACTCCAGCGCGGCCGCCGACTTCGCCGACAGACAAAGCACCGTGTCAGGGCCGAGCGGATCGGCTGCGGGTTCGTCCGGCACGACCGCCGGTGCCGACTCGACCACGACATGGGCGTTGGTTCCGGAAAACCCGAAGGAGCTCACCGCCGCCCGTCGAGCCCGCTGCACGTCGGGCCAGGCGCGGCGGCGCGTCGGGACCTCGATCGCCATCTCGGCCCACGGGATGAACGGGTTCGGCTGACGGAAATGCAGGTGCGGAGGAATTTCGCCGTGCTCGAGCGAGAGCACGGTCTTGATCAGGCCCGCGATGCCGGCCGCCGCCTCGAGATGCCCGATGTTGGTCTTCACCGACCCGACGAGCAGCGGTCGTTTGCGTCGTTCCGGGCCTCCGTACACCGCGTTGATGGCCTGCATTTCGATCGGGTCACCAAGCGGCGTCCCCGTGCCGTGGGCTTCGATGTAGTCCACGTCGCCGGCCGTCAGCCCGGCGTCCAGCAAGGCGTCGCGGAGCAGGGACTCCTGGGCTGTGACGTTCGGCACGGTGAGCCCGCCGGAGCGGCCGTCGTGATTGATCGCCGTCCCGCGCAGCACGGCCATGATCGGATCGCCGTCGCGCAATGCGTCGTCGAGCCGCTTGAGCGCGACGAGGCCACAGCCCTCGCCGCGGACGTATCCGTTGGCGGTCGCGTCGAACGTCTTGCAGCGACCATCCGGCGACAAGGCACGGGCCTTCGTCAGGCTGATCGAGACTTCCGGGCTAAGGAGTAGCCCGACGCCCCCTGCCAGCGCGAGGCCGGCACGCCCCTCACGCAGGCATTGCATCGCCAAGTGCACGGCCACGAGTGACGAGGAACACGCCGTGTCGATCGTCATGCACGGGCCGTGCCAGCCGAGTGCATGGGAGACCCGACCGGCCGCGATGCTCAAGGCGTTACCCGTTGCCAGCAGACCATCGAGCATCTGCGGGTCTCGGGTACTGCGCAGCACGGCGAGATAATCATCGCCGCTCAGGCCGAGGAAGACCGCCGACGCGGAGCCGACGAGGCGGTCGAGCGGCTGCTTCGCCCGCTCGAGCGCCTCCACCGCGACCTCCAACACGAGTCGGTGCTGGGGATCGAGCCGCACCGCCTCGCGGGGTGAAATGCCGAAGAACGCAGCGTCGAATGTCTCGACGTCGGCGATGAATCCTCCGTGACGACAGTTCATTTTCCCCGCCGCATCCGGGTCGGCGTCATACCAGCGGTCGATCGTCCAGCGGTTTGCCGGAACTTCGCCCACGGCATCGATCCCGCCGGCGAGGAGCCGCCAGAACGAGTCGGCATCCACGGCCTGGCCGGGGAACCGGCACCCCATGCCCACGATCGCTATTGCGGCGTGGGCAGCGGTGCTCGCGGCGCCTGCGGGTGGCGGCTGCTGTCGATGCACCGCAGGCGGCGACGCCGGCTCCGACGGCTGCTCGGCGACCACGATCGGCACCACGTGCTGCATCAGGTAGCGAGTGACCGCCTCGATCGTCGGGCAATCGAGCACGAACGTCACCGCCAGCGCGTGTCGGCGGCCAACGTCGGCCTGGAATCGCGCCCGCAGATCGACGGCCATCAGCGAATCGAGGCCCAGATCGACGAATCCGGACTGGATGTCGATGCCCCCCGCATCGGTGTGCCCGAGCACGTCGGCGACCATCTGCTCGACGTAGCGGGAAACGAGATCATGATGCTCGGTGGCCGGCAGCCTGTGGAGGTTGCCGCACAGTTCCGTCCACGCATCCGAAGGGGGCAGTGTCGTGCGGTGCCGGGCCGCAATGTCCCGGAGCACGGGAGGCTCGATGCCGACGGGGAAGTGACTGAGCACCAACGACCAATCCATCGGAAACACGCCAGCCTGCGCGGCCGACGACCCGGCGAGCGAGTCGAGCCAGGCGATGGCCTCCACGGTGGTCAGTGGCTCGATGCCCATGCGGCTCCACCCCCGCAGCTGCTGCTCGCCCATCCGGGCGGCCATTCCCTGCTCGGCCCACGGCCCCCAGGCGATGCCGAGCCCGTGCAGGCCAAGGTGCCGGCGTTCGCACATCAGCGCATCCATGGCCGCGTTCGCCGCCGCGTAGGAGCCCTGCTTGGGCGAGCCGAGCACCGCTGCGACCGACGAGAAGCAGATGAAGAGGTCGAGCGGGAGTGCTGCGGTGGCGCGGTGGAGGTTCCAGGCACCGAGGATCTTGGGCCTCAGCACTCCGGCGCACCGCTGCCAGTCCAGCTCGGCAATCGGTCCGTCGTCGAGCACGCCAGCGGCGTGAACCACGCCGGCCAGGGGCCGTCCGGGCCGGTTCGCGAGCTCCGCGACGAGCCTCTCGACTGCAGCGGCGTCGGCGACGTCGCAGGCGACTGCTTCGACGGTCGCACCGACACTCGTGACGGCCTCGATGAGGCGGGCCAGGGTCTCCGCATCGGGCCGCCGGCCCGTGACGCAGATGTGGCGGGCTCCGCGTTCGGCAAGCCAGTGGGCGACCGATGTGCCGAGGCTGCCGAGCCCACCCGTGACGAGATAGGTCGCATCGGCACGCAGGTGCGGAGGCTCGCCTTCCGGAGCTGCTGAAACCTCGTCGAGTCGGAGCACGTATCGCCGGCCATCCCGGAGGGCGACCTGGTCTTCGTCACCGGTGATCGCGAGACCGATGATCGCCGCGGCCTCGTCTGCAACTCCCATGCTCGACGTTGGATCCAGGTCGATCCGCTGACATCGGAGCACCGGATACTCCACGGCCATCACCCGTCCCAAGCCCCACAGGCCCGCCTGCATCCAGCCGGGGCAAGAGTCCCCGGCGCGGACGGCCTGGGCGCCCCGCGTGACGAAGCCGAGCCACGGATCGCTCGTATCCCGGCGGCGGGACAGGGCCTTCACCACCTCCACGGCGGCGCCGACGCCCCAGCGGGCCTCCGTGAGCGGATCCGCATCCGGCGCCACGCCCCCGCACGCCAAGACGATCCCCGACAGCGGTGGCAGGCCGCGGTCCTCGAGCTGGGCGAACACCCGACCAAACTCGTCCGCGGTCGGTTCCGCAATCCGGCATGTCTCCTTCGTGCCCCCCGCGGAGGCGGCTGGCACCACACAGACGGCGTCGCCCCCCCGACTTCGAACGAGATCACAGATCGCGTGGGCGAGTGGGGAATCGGGATCCCGTCCGACCACGATCCACGTGCCAGCGACTTCCAAGGGCGACGAGTCGCCCCGCCCCTCCTGCTCGAACCAGCGCAGCTGATGGAGCACGCTGCGCTGCCGGGCAGCCTGGCCCGAGGCCGATTCGGCAGCCTGCGCCTTCCGAACGGACACCCCCGGGCCCGGCGTCGACGGCCGAGCCGCAGCATCCGTGCCGCCACTCTCGCCCCACCCCGGCAGGTCGGGAAGGAATCGTGTCCGTGCGAACGGATGACCGGGCAAGGAAACGATCCGGACATCCTGATCTCGCCAGACGGCCTGCCAGTCCGGATCCACGCCCGCCCCGAACAGTTGCTGCAGGGTGTCGAGGATGTGGGGCCATGTCGGCTTCCCGGCGTTGAGCGACGCCACCCATGTCCCACCGTCCTGGGCGCGACCATGACGGCCGAGCGGAGTGAGCACGGCGGCAGGCCCGACTTCGAGGAAAACCCGGTAGTCTCGGGCCTGCAGGAGATCGAAGGTGTCGCGGAAGCGCACCGGCTCGCGGACCTGGGCCGCCCAATAGTCGGGTCGCGTGAACGCCTCCGTCTCGAGTCGCCCCGTCACGCTCGACACCATGCCGATGCGCGGAGACTCGAGGTCCAAGGCCGAGGCGGCAGCCCGACTCGCTTCCACCACGGGATCCATCGCCGCGGTGTGGTAGGCGTGTGCGGCCTGCAGACGCTGGCAGGCGATCCGCTGGCTGGCCGCCGTCGCCTCGAGCCTGTCGAGGTCTAGGCTGGAGCCGGCGACCACGGTGTTGGTCGCGGAGTTCTCCGCGGCAATCGCCAGCGTGCCGCCAAGAGCGGCAACGAGGGCGTTCGCGCGATCCACGTCGGCGGCGAGGGCGACGAGTCCGCCCGCGGGCGTCAGCCGATCGAGGAGTTCGGCACGGGTCACGAGAAACCTCACCGCCGCTGCGGGCGACATCACGCCGGCGACGGCGGCGGCGACGAATTCGCCGATGCTGTGCCCCGCGACGACGGCCGGAGTGAGGCCCCACGCAGACCACATCCGCGCCAGCGCGTGCTCCACGGCGAACAGCGATGCGTGCACCTCCGAGACGCTGCGGCGCGGAGGCGGATCGAAGAGCAGCGTCGTCAGCGGTTTCTCGAGCACGTCCGCTACCGCTGCGGCCATTTCGTCGATGGCCTCGCGGAATACCGCCACGTCTCGATAGAGCACCGCGCCGTTGTCCACCTGCAGCGGGCCATCGCCAGGGAACAGCCACGCCTGTCGAGGACTCTTGGCCGCTGCTGATCGCCCGGCCGCGGTGTCACGCAGTCGGTGCAGCACCTCCACCGCCTCGGCCCGGGATGTCACCCGGGCGGACGCCCGGCACGGAAAGTGGGATCGACCATGCGCAGCCGTGTAACACGCGTCGGCGAGCGTGTCGTCCCCTTCCGCCTCGATCCGTGCCGCCAATGCAGTGGCAGCCTCGGAGAACGCGGCCGGTGTTCTGGCGGAGACGACGAGGATCTGATCGGCCGGCGACGACCGTCGCGCCGACGACGAACGTGGGGGCTCTCCCAGGATCACGTGGGCGTTCGTGCCACTGAAGCCGAAGGAACTGATCCCCGCGATCCGGTGGCCATCGATTGGTCGCCATGGCTCGAGCCTCGTGGGCACCCGGATCGGAATCCGAGCCCAGGGAATGAATGGACTCGGGTCGTCGAAGTGGAGGTGGCGGGGGATCTGACCTTCTCGCAGGGCCAGGACGACCTTGACGAGGCCGGCGAGGCCGGCAACGGCCTCCGTGTGGCCGATGTTCGTCTTGACGGAGCCGACGACGAGAGGCTCCGTGTGCTCCCGGTCGGCGGAGAACACCTCCCCCAGCGCCCGCATCTCGATGGGATCGCCGAGCGGCGTTCCCGTCCCGTGCGCTTCCAGGTAGCCGACATGCCGAGGTTCACAGCCGGCGTTCATCAGGGCGCGACGAAGCAGCCGCTCCTGACTCTGACCGTTGGGCACCGTGAGCCCCGGGGTACGGCCATCGTGGTTGACGGCCGATCCGTGGATCACGGCGAGAATCCGCTGCCGATCCCGCTGCGCGTCCTCCAGGCGGCGGAGCACGACCGCCGCCACGCCTTCGCTGCGCACGTACCCCGACGCCGCCGCGTCGAACGTCCGGCAGCGGCCGTCGGCCGCCAGTGCCCGCACCTTCGCGAAGTAGACCGTCGTGTCCGGCGACAGCATGAGGTTGACGGCGGCGGTAATCGCCGTGTCGGACTCGCCGGCACGGAGGCTCTGGCACGCCTGATGAAGGGCGACGAGCGCCGACGAACAGGCGGTATCGACCGGAAAGTTGGGCCCCTGAAGGCCGAGGCAGTAGGAGATTCGCCCGGCGGCGATGCTGGCGGCCGTGCCAGTCCCGGAATACGGGTCGATGTCGGAGGAGTCTCCGAGCCGACACCCGATCTGCAGGTAGTCGTTGGTGCTGATGCCGAGGTACAACCCGGTCGCGGTTCGCTCGAGCCGGCTGGGGGCGATTCCGCCGTCTTCCAGCGCCCGCCACACGCACTCCAGCAGCAGTCGCTGCTGCGGATCCATCCGGATCGCTTCCCGCGGCGAGATGCCGAAGAAGGCCGCATCGAATGCCTCGACGTGGTCGAGAAAGCCCCCCTGCCAGACGTAGGTGCGGCCGGGAGCCTGTGGATCCGGGTCGAAGTATCGGGCCCGATCCCAGTGTCGGGCGGAGGGCACCTCCCGGATCGCATCGCCCCCGTCTCGCAGCAGCTGCCAGAAGGCATCGATGTCGTCGCCTCCCGGAAAGCGGCAGGCCATGCCGACGATGGCGATCGGAGAGTGCATGTCATATCCCCCTGGGGTTCTGGTTCGAGGCCGAGAGGACCCGTGTCACGTGTTCGCGTCGTACATTCGGTATGTCTTCGTGACGGTGGCCCCGATGCGCCTGAGCGTCGCGAATGAAAACTGATTGCTCTCGATGACCGTGGAGAACTCCACCTCGTCGATGCCGCGTGCCTGCATGGCAGGAAGCAGATGCGCCATCAACAGCGGCCCCAGTCCCTGCCGCTGAAACTCCGGAACGACCTGGGCACTGACGACGCGGATCCGATTGATCGCCCGGCGATTGGCCAGCAGGCGAATGAAGCCGAAGGGCAGCAGCCGCCCGCCGATCGCCTTGATGCGTGGGTTGTAGTCGAGCATCGCCAGCACGGCCGCCACCGGCTTGCCATCGACTTCCGCGATCGCGGTCAGGTCGGGCGTGATGAGAGGCCTGATCCCCCGTGCCAGGTGATCGATCTCGGCGGGCGAAAATGGCACGAACCCCCACACGTTTGCATAGGCCTGGTTGAAGGTCTCCATGAACACCTGCACGTCGGCCCGGAAGTTCCGCAGGTCGAAGGGCCGAAAGCGAATCCCGAGCCGCTGGCAGGATCCGCGCACGAAGGCTGCGAGCTTGTCGGCGGTCTGCACCAGGGCACTCGTCCGCTGATGCAGAGCGAACAGATCCTGCGCCTTATGAAAGCCGCAGCCCTCGATGAGGGCTGCGTAGTACCGCGGGTTATAGGTATTCATGAACGTGGGCGCGGCGTCGAAACCGTCCACCAGCAGCCCGCATTCGTGATTCATCGACGGGTTCGCCGGGCCACGCACCGCCGTGATGCCCCGGTCCCCCAGCCACTGCCTGACGGCCGCCATGAGGGAGCGCGCCACCTCCGGATCGTTCTCGCTCTCGAAGAAGCCGAAGAACCCACGCTGCTCGCCGCAGTGCCGGTTGTGGGCGTGGTTGACGATCGCGGCGATGCGACCGACGGGCAGGCCGTCGCGGGTGGCGAGAAACGTCTGGATGTCGGCGTCGTCGTAAAATGGGCTGTGGGTGTAGTCGAGCATCTCCTTGTGGTTGGCGAGCAGCGGCGGGATCCAGTGGGGATCGCCTCGATAGATCGCCCATGGAAGGCGAATGAACTGCCGCCGTTGCCGCCATGTTCGCACCCGCTCCACCAGTACCGTGCTCATCGCGTGGGCAGCCTCTTCCGTCCGGCGGGCATACCCATTACGACGCAATCAAGCCCGTCTGCCGGCCGGCTTGGGCCAGTACCCGGAGGGCGAAATCGAGGTCCGACCGGGTGTGGAGCGCCGAGACGCACGTCCGCAGACGCGGCGCATTCAGCGGCACCGCGGGAAAGGCGACCGGCACCACGAACAGCCCCTCGGCTCGGCAGAGCCTGGTCATTTCTAGCGTCACGGCCTCGTTCCGGGTCATGACGGGAACGATCGCGGTCTCGGTGGCGCCGGTATCGAAGCCCGCTCGCCGCAGCCCCTCCACGTAATACTCCCGATTGGCCCGCAGCGTGGTGACCAACTGGGGCTCGCTCTCGATCACCTCGAGGGCGGCGATCGCAGCGGCCGTCGGTGCGACGGGCACAGCGCCGCTGAAGATGTAGCCCCGGGCATGATGCTTGAGGAACATGATCAGCTCGTCTCGCGCGGCGACGAATCCACCGCAACTGGCGAGCGCCTTCGACAGTGTTCCCATCTTGAAGTCGATGGCGTCGTCCGGCAGGCCGAAGTGCTCCTGAATGCCTCGCCCCGTCCGGCCCAGCACACCGAGGCTGTGGGCCTCGTCAACCATGAGCAACGCATGGTGCTGCCGACACAACTCGACCACGTCGGGCAGGTTGATGATGTCGCCGTCCATGCTGAACACCCCATCGACCACGACGAGCGTCCGCCGGCCGTTCGCCTCCGCGAGTTTGCTCCGGAGTGACGTCATGTCGTTGTGGTCGAACACCAGAAACTCGGCGCCAGACGCCCGACACCCATCGACGATGCTCGCGTGGTTCCATTGGTCGCCGATCACGCAGCAGTTGCAGTCAACGAGCGCCGAGATCGTGGCGAGGTTGGTCATAAAGCCGCTGCTGTAGACGATCGCAGCCTCAGACCGCATCCAGCCGGCCAGCCGTCGCTCCAACTCCCGATGCAACGTCGTCGTGCCCGCCAGCAGCCGCACGCCATGGTGTCCCACTCCGAACTTTTCGACTGCGGCGACGGCAGCCTGCTTCAGGTGGGGGTGGCCGAGCAGGCCCAGATACTCATACGACGACATCATGAGCATCCGGCGTCCGTCGGCCACCACCCAGGCGCCGTCGTGCTCGGACATCACCGGCTCGAAGAAATACTTGTTCTCGTTCTTGAGGGCCTGCACGCGACCATTCAGAAGACGGTATGGCGCAAGAAGCTGGTCGCGACCGGGTTTCGGTCGAGGGGGCTCCAACTCGGCCGAACACCGATTCATTGCCGCGGCGGCATCAGGCCTTTTCGGGGCGTGATTCCCGGCAGGCAGGCTATCGAAGTACTCCGCCAGTTCGGCGATCGTTTCGAGTTCATAGACGACTTCAGGATTCACCCGTTTCTGCGTCGCCTGTTCCAGCTCGCAGTGGATCGATGCAATGCCGAGCGAGTCGATGCCGTACTGGGAAAGCGGCGCATGATCATCGATGTCGTCGATGAACACCTGCGCTTCATTCCGCAGGAACGTGATGATCGTTTCCTTGATCACCTCGCGCGTCGGGCGCATGACCGAGCTACTGTACATGGCGAGAGACTCCGGACGGGGGTGGAGATCGATGGCGGACCGTGAAGATGACATTCACGCCTTCGGCGTCGCCGCCGTACGTTCGTTGCCCATCGGCCGGCACGCCACCTGCCGCTATGACCTCGGCATATAAGACGTCTTCCGCTGGAAACGCGAACCGCCCGGCGCCAGCAAGTGCGCAGATCAGTCCGTCGAAGACACAGACGGCAACCAGTCGCGGCGAAGCCAGCCGCCAGCGCGGTGCGTGTCGCAGGTGCTCCCGGATCAGTGGCAGGGTTCCCGTCTTCGTCGACGTGGTCGCGACGATGAGACCCGCAGGCGCGAGCAGACGCAGGCATTCCCGCCACAATGATTCGCGATCCGGCACGGCATAAATGACGTTCATCAGGCAGACGCGATCGAAACACCCGCCGGGCATCGACCGTAGCGCGGCAATCGCCTCACCGCATGTCACGACTGCCGTCCGCCGCTCGACGGCGGTCGCCAGTTTGCGGCGGGCGCGGACGACCATTGCCGGAGCCGCATCGACGCCATGCGCCGTGATCGCCGCCCGCCTGAGCGCCTCGAGCATGACGTTGCCCGTGCCGCAGCCGACGTCCAAGAGCCGGAGCCCGTCCGTCAGCCGGAGACGATCGACGACGGCATCGACGAGCGCACGATACGGATAGAAGTCGAGCAGTCCGTCGTACACGCGGGCGTAGGCCGACCAGAGTAATTGAAGTGGTGGTGAGACACGCTTTCGACCGCCCCATGAAGTGGTGAAGCCCATCACAGCACCAGACGTTCAGGACAGGGACGCTCGAACAGCCAGGTGACCCCGAGCAGATTGGCCTGTGTGTTCCGACGCAGGGCCGGCACGACGTCCGCGACCTCGCAGACGCAGGGAATGGTCACGCCCATGAAGGATCGCGGCGGGCCGAGTCGGCGAAACGGCAGCCCAATCCAGCGCAGGCTCCCCAGGAGCCGCTCATCGAGGATCCCGTAGACCGAATCGATGGACCGCTGCTCGACGACCTGGAAGAGGACGCGAAAAAGCCCCATCCCGACGCGGCCATGGCGAAAAGCAGGCCGCACGCAGAGTCGAGAGATTTCCGCCACGCGACCGCCGGCAAGGACCCCGATCGAATGCGGAGGCGCCTCGATCGGCAGCGGCCCATCCTCGGCGAGGATCAGCCGAGCAGTACCAATCACCTCGCCGAGTGGCCCCGCCGTCGCGATGGCCGACACGGCGTGGGCGTCGTAGTGATCCCACTCCCGTCCTTCGGGATGATCATTCGGGGAAACGAAGCCCTGCTCGGCGTAGACGTCGTAGCGGCACCGCTGCACGGACTCCGCGTCATCCGCGCCTGCAAGACGAAACGTGACAGGAACCCATGGGGCCGCTGCGCCGGTGGTCATTTGGGCTCGATCCCTGCTGCCGATTCCGTCCATCCGGAGGGCAGGCCCCGGTGGGCACGCAATGCCTGCGGTATCCTCTGAGGAAGGCGGATTCCGGGTTCGAAACCGGACGCAGGGGGCGATTGGAGGGCCTCGAACCCCTCTGGCACGCGTGTTGACTGCAGAAAAGAGGCGGTGTGCGGCTCAGTAGAGCCAGAGCCGCAGGCCGTCGCGGGATCGCCAGGCGGGCTGGGGAGTGTGGAGCATGACCCGGGCGAGGGACCGTGTTTCCGCGGCCCGCGACCCAATCCCGGCCCATTCCCGCACCGATCCGCGGGAAGGTCGGGCGGTCGTCGGCCAGTTCCAGGCGTCGGCCACCTCTCGCCAGAGCCGATCGATGCACCGCCGCCGCACATGGATCGCGTCGAGGCCGTACCAGTCGCCCGGCTGCTTGATGAACGCCGCACCGGCAGCGAAGGCGATGGCCCGGAGCTCGTCGTCGAGCCAGACCGCCGCCTCCTTGAGCACCGGCAGCGGTAGCCGGCAGCCCGGCACGAAGGCCGTCCGCAGCGCCTGATACCGGACCGGCCCCACCGAGGCAATGCTCGCAAGGGGCAGCCCGGTGATCACGATCGTGACGCCCCGGTCGGCGAGCCGCCGCACGGCCTCGCGGACGGCGCCGGCGATCTGGGCCACACCGAGGCCGTAAAGTAGTTCGTTGCCGACGTCGGTCACCACGGCGACCGGCGCGGCATTCTCGGCGCATGCGTGCTCCGCGAGCGATTGCCACAGGCCACAGGCCAGAATCGACGGCAGCCGGCGCATCCACACGCGGCTGTTTACCCCGTAGGCCCGGCCGTGGCCCGCGGCCACGAAGAGATCCGCCGGTGACTCGGCCCGCGCCCGTACCGTGGCAACGAGCCGGGCGAGGCCGCGCGAGACATTGCTGGCCCCGAGCACGATCACCGTCTGCCGATCGCCCTCCACGGCAGTCAGTTCCACCGTTGCCAGGGAGTGCCCGCCGAAAGGCCCTGGAAGCACGAAGCCGCGAGCATCGCGAACATGATGCCGAGAAACGGCTCGCCATGCGTGTAGCCCCACCAGGCCACGGCGCCGCCGGCCACCACGCCGATGATGCCCGCGATGCGGTGGGCATCGGCCACACCGGCCGCGAGCAGGCCCTCGCGGACGATCTGCCCGCCGTCGAGCGGCGGCACCGGCACGAGATTGATCAGCGGCCAGAACACGTTCACGTAGAGCAGGAAGTCGGCGAGGGCGTAGGTGAATGGCGACGCAAACTCGCGCCCCTCGTAGAGGCCAAGCAACCTGCCGATCGACTCGAGGGGAAACGGTGCCATCGTGCCGGTGGCCTTGAGGCCGGCGACGATCAGTGCCGCAAAGGCAAACTGCGCGAGGGGTCCGGCCGCCGAGACGATGAGCCGCTGAAACGGCCGCAGGTATCCGCGTCGCCCCCAGGTCTCGGGCACCGCGAGGCCGCCGAAATGATAGAGCACGACATGGGCCGACTGGCCGAAGAACCGATAGGCGAGGGCGTGGCCGAACTCATGCACGAGGAGCGACACGAACACCGCTCCCACCCAGAGCACGAGAAACTGGACGAGCGCCCGCTGATCGCCGCGGGAATACGCCTGGCAGACATTCCAGCCGATGAGTGCCGCAGCCAGCCAGAACCAGGCCGACACCCGCACGCGGACGCCCGCGAGCGAGAAGGAGAGATCAGCGGCGGTGTCCTGCGGTTCGGCGAGCATCGCCACAGTATGCCGCATTCCCGTCCGCGGCTGCTGCACACGGCGCGAGCCAGCCCGGAGCAGGCGGTCGGCGGGCGGGCTCCACGCCTGCGTGATATCATAAAGGCATGCTTAACAGTATCACTTTGAAGGACACGAGCCCCCAAGGCCGGCGGCGGGCGACGAGCCGCTCGCGGGCCTCCGGAAAGTTCGTGCTCCGTCTTGATCCCAGCCTGCATGGCATCCTGAGAGAGGATGCCCACGCGGCGGGCGTATCGCTCAACGACTGGTGCGGCCGCACGCTCACCGCCCCGGGGGCGGGAGGGCTCGATGCGGTCTCGAATGCTGTCCTACCAATCCGCTCGCGACTCGGCAGCGATCTCGTGGGATTGATCGTGTACGGTTCGTTCGCGCGGGGCGAACTCGCCGCCGGGTCGGACGTCGATCTGCTCGTGGTGCTCGCGGCCGGCGTGCCGATCACTCGCTCCCTCTATCGGGAGTGGGAGGGAGCGGTGCCCTCGTGGAATGGCCGCGAGATCGACCTGCATTTCGTGCATCTGCCAGACTCGGCCGACAGGGTCTCCGGAAGCTGGGCGGAGGCTGCCGTGTGCGGCATCGTGCTCTATGACCGCGACCTCGCCGTGTCGCGGCGGCTCATCGCGATCAGGGAGCGGATCGCTGCTGGCGAACTGACTCGGAAGATGGCGCAGGGCCAGCCCTACTGGGTTCACGAGGATCACGATGCGCAGCCCTGAACTGGGAGCCGACTACATCCGCCGCGCGCGGGCCCGGCTGGCCGCGGTGGACGCACTCTTTGCCGCACGGAGCTGGGCCGATGTCGTGCGCGAGTCGCAGGAAGTGGTCGAACTGGCACTCAAGGGCCTGCTGCGTGTCGCCGGCATCGAGCCGCCGCGGATTCACGACGTGTCGGAAGTGCTCGTGGCCGAGCGATCACGGCTCCCGCAGGCTGTGCAGCAGCATGTGGAATCGCTCGCCGCCGGATCCCGCACGCTGCGCCGCGATCGCGAGCTGGCCTTTTACGGCGCCGAGGACCTCACGCCGTCCGGTTTCTACACGCGGGACGACGCCGCCGCCGCCCGTGAGATCGCCCGCACGACAGTGGCAGCGGTGGAGCCTCATGGGCCGACCGCCGGCTGAAGGCCGCTCGTTCAGCGCAGCAGTGACATGCCGGCGTACTTGGCCGCCCCCGCGTCGAAGGTCATGGTTTCGGTGCATCCCGCCGAAGAGGCGATCCGCTCGATGAGGCAGTCGGCACAATCTGCTTTCCCACCGTCGAAGACCCGCACGGCACGGAGCACCTGATCCGCCCGTTCCACCACGATCTGCTTGGCCCTCAGCAACGCTTCGAGGGCCTGCTTGACGTCATGACCGGCGAGACCGTAGCAGGACGTCAGGACCCAGTACAGTTCGACCACCGAAACCACCGTGACGAAACCCGGACGCTCCGCATCCAGTGACTCGATCAATCGGGTGGCCTTCGGCGACTGCCTCGGGTCATCCTGCATGATGTAGCGCACCAGCACGTTGGTATCGAGACCGATCATCGCGCCGACGCCCCGCGCCGCGCAATGGCTGCATTCATCTCTTCGATCGATACCTTTCTGGCAGTCTTTCCGAACATGCCCTTGAGTTCGGTGACGCTGCGATTCGCCGCCACGAATTCGTAGCGGCCCGGCGCGATCTGGATGAATTCCACCCGATCGCCGGCATCGACCTTGAGGTCATGCCGGACCTCCGCCGGGATGGTGATCTGGCCTTTGCTGGTGAGCGTTGCAGTCGACATGCCAGGCTCCTTCAATTCCTTACTTTAGTGTAAGGCACATTCTCGAGCGGTGCAAGGCACCCTTGTCAGTCGCTTGCGGACGTACCGAAGGCCGATGTGTTTCAGAGTCGATGCGCCGGCTCGACGACGGGTTCCAGCCCATTATTTGAGCCGGCCCAGGGGTGGTGATACATCTTATTGAAACCCCCGCGGCCGATCGCGGGCCGTTCCCAGGGAATTACTCGCATGACCGCGCTCGCCAGCCTGTTCCGCGCTCGCCTGTCTCGTCACGGCCGCCGTCACCGCACCGCGTCGCTTCGCGGAGAGCATCTCGAGCCGCGGGCGCTGCTCGCCACCTTCACGGTCTCGAACCTGCTGAACGCGGGTGACGGTTCGCTGCGGTGGGCGATTCATCAGGCCAACGCCAATGCCGGGGCCGACGACATCGCCTTCGCCGTGCCCGGCGAGATCTCGCTCGCCTCCGCGCTTCCCGCCATCACCGACACGGTCGCGATCGACGGCTCCACGGCGCCCGGATTCACCGGCGCACCCGCGGTCACGGTCAACTTCCGCGGCCAGACGGGGCTGCGATTCGCTCCCGGCAGCGACGGATCCTCGCTCACGAGCCTGTCGCTCGTGCGGGCCACGTGGGCCGGCGTGACGCTCGACGCCTCGGACGTCACGCTCGCGGGCAACTTCATCGGCGTGCTGCCTGACGGCGTCACGGCCGCCGGCAACACGGGCTCCGGCGTGCTCATCACGGCGCGGGGATCAGGGAATCAGATCGGCACGAACCCGGCGATTACCTATTCTCCAAACACGTCGACGGTGGCTGCCGCAGGCGGCGGCACGCTCCCCGTCGAAGGCTGGCAGGGGCTGACGACGGCCGGCTCGCCGGGGCAGTATCTGATCACGGGCACGACAGCGAATCCAAGTGCCACGAGCGAAACGGCAGGTCTGCTCTACGTCGGTCCGATCACGGCCCAGGGGGGCGCGGGGTATGTGATGGTGATGCCCGATCAACCCGACGAGACGACCGACGGCACCACCTCCTACTCGGCCGACAACCTCGGCGACGGCCAGCTGCGGATCGTGGGCACCTACTCGAATGCGGGCTCTACGACTGAATTCGGATTCATTTTCGCAGGCACGGTGGCCGACGTGGCCAATCCGGCAAATTACGTGGCGATGCCGTCACCCCTGCCGTCGGCAACCGAACCCGTCTGGAACATCCCTCACAGCACCTCCGGCGGCCTGGTCGTGGGCAACTACGACGAGTCGGGCCTGGATGGCAAACCGGCCGGCGGCGGGCGGGCCTACGTCTATGACGTCGCCACGGAGCAGTATCGTGAACTGATCTACCCCGGCTCCGCGGCCAACACCGCCTACGGCATCTGGCACAACGGCGGCACGAGCTACACGATCGCCGGCGGCTGGTCGAACAGCCCGATCAACAACATCCTCAACCCGGGGGTGCCGCTCTCGCAGGCCCTGCTCGTCGATTACGATTCCGCCACCGGTCTGTTCTCGAACTGGAAGTCGTTCGCCTACGTGCCCCCGACCGGGGCCTCATCGGTCATCACGCACTTCGAAGGCATCAGCGGCGTCCAGCCCGGCATCTATACGCTCGCGGGAACGGCGTTCGCCGATGACGTGCCAGTCGCCGGCTTCGCCACCGTCACGCGGAATGCCGATGGCTCGTTCGGGGAGATGCAGTGGACCGAGCTTACGCCATCCGACACGGGCACCCCCTTCGCCGATTCCGTCTATGGCAATGCCGTGGTGGGCATCGCGCCCTCCGATGCCGGCATCGGCGCCTACCAGGCCACGATCGTGCCGGGCGGCAACCTGATCAGCGGCAACGTGGCCGATGGCGTGCGGATCCTCGGCACCGACAACGTGGTCGAGCGGAACCTGATCGGCACCGACGTCACCGGCCGGTTCGCGGTGCCCAACGGCAACAACGGCATCCGCGTCACCAGCCGGGCCAACGGCAACCTGATCGGCGGCACGGCGACCGGCGGCAATGACCCGACGAACGGCGTGTTCGTGCGGCCGCCGCAGGGCAACCTGATCTCGGGCAACCGGTCCAACGGCGTGCTCATCACTGGGGGAGCCACGGCCACCACGCTCGCTGGCAACTTCGTGGGCACGACGGCCTCGGGCAACGCGTCCCTCGGCAACACGGCCGACGGCGTCGCGATCGTGGGTGCAAACGGCAACTCGCTGCTCGGCACGACGTTCGAGCAGAGCCCGTTCGTCTTCTACAACGTGCTCTCCGGCAACGGTGGCAACGGCCTGCGGATCACGAACTCCAATGACACGATCGTCCAGGCCAACTTCACGGGCGTGGGCGCCGACAATGCCACGGTCGTGGCCAACACGCTGAGCGGCATCCTCGTCAACGGCTCCTCGGCCCGCACGACCGTGGGGGGCCCGATCCCGCTCGGCAACGTCAACTCCGGCAACAATCGCTACGGCATCGAGGTCGCAGGCAAGGCCACCGGCTTCATCGCCTTCAACAGCTTCGTCGGGATGGTGGCCTTCGGCGGGACGGCCCCCAACCGTCTCGACGGCATCCACATCACGGCGACCGGCGGCGACAACACGATCCGCACCTGCCTCGTGGCGGGCAACTTCGGCAACGGGATCGTGATCGCCGGCAAGGCCACGGGCGTCACGGTGGAGGACACGGCGGCGGGCACGAACTCGAAGATCTCCGAGGCCGTCCCCAACTACGGCAGCGGTATCCTGATCACGGGCAATGCCCACGGCAACGCGATCGGAGGCTTCCCGCCCTCGGTCGAGACGAAGGTGCACCTCTCGGGCAACTACCGGTATGGGATCGAGATCACGGGCAACGCCCGCAACAACCGGATCTTCAATTCCGTGATCGGGGCTGGCTTCGAGGCGGACGAACCGATCCCCAACTGGCTGGGTGGCATCTACCTCGGCTCCGGCACCCGCGGTACCGTTATCGGCGGCGCCGACGCTATCCTGGCCAACCGCGTTCTCTTCAACGGCGGCGCGGGGATCACGATGTCCGGATCGAGGGGCAATCAGATCCTGGGCAACGAGATCCGGGGCAACCTCGGGAGCGGGATCGTGATTGACGGCGCTCAGTCGTCCACGATCGGCGTGGCGGGCAGTGGCAATGAGATCATCGCCAACGGCGTGAACGGCATCCAAGTGAGCGGCAATGTGAAGGGCACGGCGATCGTGGCCAACGTGATCGCCGGCAGCGGGTCGAACGGCCTCCTGCTCAACGCTGCGACGAACCTGCTCGTGGGGGGCACTGGCGATGGCGTGGCCAACACGATCGTGACGAGCGTCGGCTACGGCCTCCTCGCCGTCGGCTCGTGCAGCCGCACGCAGGTGATCCGCAACCTGATCGCCGGCAATACGCAGGGCGACGTGAGCCTGTCGGCATCCTCGGGCATCACCTACGTGCCTGCAGCGTGACGCGTCAGGCCGCGTCGCGGCCCGCCGTGGCTCTTTCTGCCGTCGCAGACGCTTCGCCTGCTGCGATCGCCAGCACGGCCGCTGCTGCTCGGTTCGCGGAGCCGCCGTGGGCCACTTCATCGGCCAGTTCGTCGAGCCGGGCGACGATCCGCCGCCGCGTGGCCGGCTCGGTGAGCCACTCCACGAGATGCCCGGCGGCGCGATCCGCCGGATCGGCCACGGCCAAATACTCGGGATAGACCGCATCGGGGTCGGCTGGCGGCACGCCGACCGGCGGCCGCACGACGCCCTGCACCCGCTCGATCGGCTCGGCGGCCGCGAGCAGGTTCACGAGCGTGATGAACTTCACCCGTCGATACCAGCTCTGCACCACGTAGGCCAAGCCGCTGACCCGATACACGATCACGGTCGGCACGCGGGCCGCAAGCAGCTCGAGCGACACCGACCCGCTCACGGCCAGCGCCACGGCCGCCTGGCTGATGAGCTCGCGGGTGCGGCCGACCTCGACCTCGATCTCGACGGGCTGCCGCTCGGCGGCAATCGTATCGCGGATCATGCGGGCATACCGCTCGTTGAGCGCCCCCACGACGAATCGCGCGTCAGGCACCCGCGCCTGCACCATGACCGCCGACCGGATCATCGATGCGAAATTGCCTTCGATCTCCTGGCTCCGCGAGCCGGGCAGGAGCAGCACGAGTGGCCGCGTCGTATCGACATGCTCACCGCGGCGGGGCCCACAGTCGAGCTCGTCGAAGAACGGATGCCCCACGAGCGTGCTCCGCATCCCCTGGGCCAGGAACCAGTCGTGCTCGAACGGCAGGGCCGAGAGCACGTGGTCCACCAGCCGTCGCATCTTGCCGATCCGCCAGCTCGCCCAGGCCCAGATCTGCGGCGGACAATAGAAGACGACCGGGATGCCATGCCGCTTGGCCCGCCAGGCGAGCCACCAATGGAAGCCGGGAAAGTCGACGAGCACGACGACGTCGGGACGGGCGTCGAGAAAGCTCCGCTCGGCCCGCCGCGCGAGGTCCACGAACCGGTGGATGTTGAGGATCACGCGGAGAAACCACATCACGGCCAGCCGCGTGAGGTCCGCCACGAGCCGGCAGCCGGCAGCCTCCATGCACGGCCCCCCCAGCCCGACGCACTCGACATCGGGCCGCCGCGCGCGGAGCGACTCCACGAGCAGCGCCGCATGATGGTCGCCCGAAGGCTCGCCGGCCGAGAGAAACACGCGCATGAAAAAACTCCGCGGGGCCCGTCGGCCCCGGCGGAGTATTTCAAGTCTCGGCGACCGCCCCTAGGCCAATTCAGGGCCTATTTCGCGGCGGGCTCGAAGCCCTTCTCGATGCTGCCGAACACGAGGCTGACCTTCTCGTCGTCCGACGCCTTCTCGACCTTGCCCTTGCAGTTGTTGCAGCAGAAGCTCACCTCGGCATCGCCGATCGCAAGCTCCGTGCCGGCCTTCACGGGACCACCGCTGAACGGGCAGCCCTTTTGCTTGAGCTGGCCGGTCGCCACCATCTGCTGGTGCGCCTTGGCGGCGAACGGCGCCGAGTCCTTCTCGAACTTGCCGGAGCAGTTGCCGCAGCAGAAGTAGACCTTGCCGCCGTCGAAGCTCACGGCCTTCTCGGGATTGCACTTGGCACCGGAGACCGGGCACTTCGCGTCCTTCGGCTCCTTCACGGCCGACATGGCGACCGACGACGAGACCAGGGCGACGAGCAGGGCAACGAGCGGCAGCGTGCGGCGAATCTTCATGGCATTCAACTCCTGAATGGCGACGGGCGGATGACCGCCTGGTTCCTCGGCGATCGAGTTCCTCGACAGTTCGTAGAGCATAGGCCCGCGACTGCCGGCGTCACAATCGGCGAATCGGCCGCGATTCCGCCGGGCCGTCACCGCCGCCGGGGCTCGGGCAGCCCCGTGGCCACGGCGGACCCGGTCGCGATCACCGCCGCCCCGACCAGAAACACCGGCCGAAACCCGACCGCGTCGACCGCCCAGCCCACGAGGGGCGAGAACACGAACGGGGCCGCGAGGGCCGCCCCGACGATGCTCACGTAGCGGGCGTGATCGCGGGGTCGGGGCGCGAGTTCCAGCGCGTAGTTCGTGAAGATTTGCAGCGAGATCGGATTGAGCCCGAGCATGAGATAAACGATCCAGAACCAGTCGGCAGCGAGGGCGTGGGGGGCGAGCGACAGCCCCGTCACCACCAGCGGCACGAGCGACGAGAGGGCCACGAGCCAGATGAGCACGATGCGGGTGCCGCGGCGGTCGGCGGTCGGCCCGGCGACCAGGCTGACGCATCCCGTGGAGAGATTCTGAACGACCACCCATGTGAGCAGGCTCATGAGCGGCGTGCCGAGCCGGTCGCGGGCGAACGCCTGGTAATGAGGAAAGAGCATGATCACGCCCGAGAAGCAGGCGGCGACGACCGCCAGCCGCACGAGTGCCCGATCCGCCATGAGCGTGTGCCGCCACTCGGCGACGGCCTGGCTGAAGTGGGCCGAGAGCCCTGACTCGCCCGCAGCCATGGCGTGCGCCGCCGACGCGTCGGGCGGCTCGTCCAGAAACGCCGGCACGATCGCCGCCAGGGCGAAGAAGGCGGCGGTCACGGCAAAGATCTTCGTAAAGCCGTCGGGCTCGGCGAGCCAGGGCCGGAGGAGCAGGATCGCGGCGATGATGGCGAGCGTGCTGCCCACGGCGGCGTTGACGACGAGCGAGCGGCCGCGATGTCCCGGGGCGATCAGCTTGCCCTGGAGCGCGGCGGCGACGAGCTGCGAGAGGCCGTTGCAGCCCGAGAACGTCGCGTAGAGCACGAGGAACACCGCGGCGAGCAGGGCCGGCTGGTTCCGCAGTGGCGTCCAGGCGCAGGCGAGCAGGGCGAAGCAGGCCGCCTTGGCGACCGCCGCAGCCACGAGGCTCCATTTCTTGATCGGCCGCCGGCCGACGGCCCCCGCCACGAACAGGGGCGGCAGGCTCTGGCCACCACGGTTGAGCACGGGCAAAAAACCGCGCAGCGTGCCCGAATCGACCACGGCGTCGAGAACGGCCGGCATGATGATCGTCTCGGTCTTGAAGATCCAGCCGATGCGGACGATCACATGATAGAGCTCGAGGCAGAGGGTGTTTCGCACCTCCCGCGGACCGCGTGCGATGGGCTCGCTCATGAGGTGTGCCGCTCGTCGCCGAGCAGCAACTCGAGGTAGCTGCGGCGCTCCGGCGTCGTGCACCCGAGCGTCGCCGCCAGTGACTCCAGCCGCGCGACCGCCTGCGGAATGCCCTCTCGCTCGGCAAGCAGTTCCAGTTCCACGAAGTCACCGAGTCCCACCACCGCGTCGAGGGCGATCTCGATCTCGACGCCAGCCCAGGCCACACATGCCGGCCGGCGTCGCTTTGCCACCTCTCTCACCTGCCGGAAGCCGAGCGCCTCCAGGAGTTGCGTCCAGCGGTCGATCGTGTCGGCACCGTCAGCCGTGCCGACCGCCGTCGCAACCGTCGCCAGGCCCAGTTCGAGCTCCTCGCGTGTCTTCGCACCCGATCCGATCCGCGGCCCCTTCCAGGTGATGGCCACATCGTCGCCCACCCGGCGCAGCCGCAACGCCTCGTCGGTGACCGCAAAATCCCGGCACGGGTGCGCGAAGTAGCGATCCACCTGCTCGACCGGCTGCCCGAACCGCGCGGCGAGCGCCACGAGTCGCCGCTCGAGCGCGGCGATGTCAGCCACGTGGAATTTGAGTTCGACTTCGTACACTGACAGGGTCACCTGAGGATTGAAGGCCGATGATAGCAACCATGCGCCGCGAGACGTTGCGGCGGCTCATGCTCGTCATCGCGATCGCGGCGATCGGCGTCGCGGGCTGCGATGCTCCCGGCCGCAGCCATCCGGCCGTTGGCCGTGGCGTCGGGCCGCTCCCCATCGTGTCGCTCGGCGATCCCCGGGCGACCGCGCCAGCGCTCGCGGGCAAGGTGACGCTCCTCAACTTCTGGGGCACCTGGTGCCCGCCCTGCCGCCGCGAACTGCCCGGCCTCGTCCGGCTGGCAACCCAGTTGGCCGACGAGCCGCGGTTTCAGCTCGTGGCCGTGTCGTGCGGGGCGGACGACATCGAGGAACTCGCCGCGACGACAGCCGCGTTTCTCGTCGAACAGAAGTTACCGCTGCGGCCCTGGGGCTTCGCCGATCCGCCTGCCCGCAGCCTCTTTGCCACGGCCTACGGACTCGAAGCCTTCCCGACGACGTTTCTCATCGGCCCGGATGCCCGCGTGCGACAGGTCTGGGTGGGTTATCGGAGCCGCGACGAGGCCGACATCGCCCAGGCCGTGCTCCGGCTCCTGAAGGAGCGGCCGTCGTCGGCCGCTATGCCGGTAGATCCAGCTCCGCCAGCCGCTCGATGAAGGCCGCGGCCTCGGCCCCCGGATCCGCAGCCGCCGTGATCGCCGACGCCACCGCCACGCGGCGGATGCCGAGCGCGGCGAGCGACTCGAGCCGCTCGAGGGTCACGCCCCCGATCGCGAACGTGGGCAGCGAGATCTCCGCGGCCACCCGCGCGAGAAACTCCCGCGGCGCGAACTCGCCGAACGATTTCGTATGCGACGGGAAGCAGGGGCCGATGCCGAGGTAGTCGGCGCCCTCACCGACCGCGGCGCGGGCCACGGCGAAATCGTGGGCGGTGCGGCCGAGCAGCCGGTCGGGACCGACCACCCGCCGCACGAGCGGCGTCGCGAGATCGTCGGCTCCGGTATGCACGCCATCGGCCCCGATCGCTGCCGCCACGTCGGCCCGATCGTTCACGATCACCAGCGCCGGCCGCTCGCGATCATGCCGGCGGGCGACCGCGACGGCCGCGGCAGCCCGGGCCGCCAGCGTTGGTGCGGTGAGCGACTTGTCGCGGATCTGCAGCATCCGCACTCCCGCTTCGAGCAGCGACTCGACGAGCCGTTCGAACGCCTTCTGATCACCGCGACCATCGACGAGCGCGCAGAGCCGGACACCGGCCAGCCGATCCCGCGACCGCACGGCCGCCGACGCCCCCCGCTCGAGCGCGTAGAGGCGATACCGAATCCGCTCGAACGCCGCCGCCGCCTCAGGCACGACCACGGCCACGCATTCCTCGAGGCTCCGCACGGCCTGCGTGCCGCGGGCGGCATTCGCAGCGACGAGATCGGCAACCGACGCCCGCGGCAGTGCCCCCGGCTTTGCCATGCCCGCGCCGACGTCGCCCTCCACGTCGCGCAGCGCGATCCGCGACTCGAGCCCCCGGTGTGCGAGGGCCGCGGCCAGTTCGTGCCGCAGCTCTTTGGCAAGGCTCGTCAGCCCCACATCGTCGAGCACGAACCGGGCCACGTCTTCCAGCACCCGGATCGCCTCGGCCGCCCGATTGGCCGAGGCATCGATCGCCCGCCACACGCCAGCCACGCCACCCTGCCCGTCTTCACTGGTCTGCATGATTTTCCTACCTGCCTTTTCTCGCGGCTCGAGTTGGAGCGGCTCGAGAGAGATTCACCGGCTCAGGGGCGGTACAAGTCTCGTCGCGGGACCTCGAAGACTCGGTCCAAATGCTCCTCGAGCTTGCACCGACCCCCTCGCCTACCTTTTCTGACACGCCACTATAAAGCCTGAACAGATACGGGTTTGTGAAACAGGGGTCGGCTCCTAGACTCCGCCGCGATTCCGTCCCGTGAGCCGACGCTATGCGTGCCGCCCGCTACCTCACCCTGCTGTGGCCGGGCCTGCCCTGGCTCTGGCTGCGGGGGAGCCTGCCCGGGCTGGTGGTCGCCCTCGGGTTCGCCGTCACGCTCGACATCGCGGTGCTCACCACCTGGATCTGGTCGGATCTCGTCGATGTTCCGGCGCGGATCGCGCTCTGGGCGGCGACGGCGGTGATCTGGGGGCTCGCCACGGCCTCGGCGGTGTCCGCTTTTCCACCGCCACTGGCTGCCGGCCGGGATGCCGAGTCGGACATGCTGTACGTGCGGGCCCGCAACGCCTATCTCGCCCATGATTGGCTCACCGCGGAGTCAACATTGCGGACGCTTCTCCAGCGGGATGCCACCGACGGCGAGGCCCAGCTCCTGCTCGGCACGCTGCTCCGCCGCGTGGGCCGACTCGACGAGGCCCGGGCGGCGCTCGATCAGCTTTCCCGCGCCGACGCCGGCCGCATCTGGCAGGCGGCGATCGTCCGGGAACTGGGACGGATCGACGCCGATGGCCGGCCACCGGCTGACGCGCTGGAGCCGGCGATCCTCCCGCTACAGCCGCAGGCAGACGATGCGGGCGGCCGCACGGCTGCCGCCTGACCCGAGCGTCACGGCTGTCCGTTACCGGCTCGGGAGCGGCGCGGGACGGCGGAATTCGCGGTTTTCACCGCGCCGCGGCATCCGCCACAGACATTCCGCCGGTGTCCTCCTAGAATTCGGCGTTCTCTTTCTGCGTGGGCCCGCCTGACACCGGAGCCGTGAACGAACGATTTCCGACGAGTTGGCGTAGGGTTTGCAGAGGAGAGGAAAGAGAGACGGGGGCTGCCGAAATGGCACCCGCCACGAGCCCGCAGTTCGGCAGGACAACAGACAACCGCCGGGAAGGAATCAGAGCCCATGTACGAGCGTTTCACCGACCGCGCCCGCAAGGTGATGCAGCTGGCCAATCAAGAGGCCCAGCGGTTCAACCATGAATACATCGGCACCGAGCATGTGTTGCTCGGGCTGATCAAGGAGGGCAGCGGCGTCGCCGCCAACGTGCTCAAGAACCTCGACATCGACCTGCGGAAGATTCGCATGGAGGTGGAGAAGCTCGTGCAGAGCGGCCCCGACATGGTGACGATGGGCAAGCTCCCGCAGACGCCCCGGGCCAAGAAGGTGATCGAGTATTCGATGGAGGAGGCCCGCAACCTCAACCACAATTACGTCGGCACCGAGCACATCCTCCTCGGTCTGCTCCGCGAGCAGGAAGGGGTGGCTGCCCAGGTGCTCATGAACCTCGGCCTCAAGCTGGAGGACGTCCGCGAGGAGGTGCTCAACCTGCTCGGCCACGGCATGGAGGGAGAGGGGACCGAGCGGGCCGGCATGGGCGGGCGGCAGCCGGCCGGCGCCGGCGGCGGTGGCGGCGAGGGCAGCCCGAAGAGCGGCAAGAGCAAGACGCCCGCGCTCGACAGCTTCGGCCGCGACCTCACGGAGCTCGCCCGCCAGGGCAAGCTCGATCCCGTGATCGGCCGCGAGAAGGAGATCGAGCGGGCCGTGCAGATTCTCTGCCGTCGCACGAAGAACAACCCCGTGCTCCTCGGTGAGGCGGGCGTGGGCAAGACGGCGATCGTCGAGGGCTTCGCCCAGCGGGTGGTCGACGGCAACGTGCCGGAGATCCTCGCCGACCGGCGGATCGTGGTGCTCGACCTGGCGATGATGGTCGCGGGCACGAAGTACCGCGGTCAGTTCGAGGAGCGGATCAAGGCGGTGATGAACGAGGTCCGCCGCGCGAAGAACACGATCCTGTTCATCGACGAACTCCACACGCTCGTGGGCGCCGGCGGCGCGGAGGGGGCGATCGACGCCTCCAATGTGCTCAAGCCGGCCCTCGCCCGTGGTGAGATCCAGTGCATCGGCGCCACCACGCTCGACGAATACCGCAAGTACATCGAGAAGGACTCGGCCCTCGACCGCCGGTTCCAGATCATCATGGTGGAGCCGGCCACGAAGGACGAGGCCGTGGAGATCCTCAAGGGGCTCCGCGACCGCTACGAGAGCCACCATCGCGTGAGCATCTCCGACGCCGCGCTCGAGGCGGCGGTCGATCTCTCCAGCCGCTACATCACCGGCCGCTGCCTCCCCGACAAGGCGATCGACGTGATCGACGAGGCGGGCGCCCGCGTGCGGCTCAAGGCGATGACGAAGCCGCCAGACCTCAAGGAGATCGACGAGGAGGTCGAGCGGCTCAACAAGGAGAAGGAAGAGGCGGTCGCCAACCAGGATTTCGAAAAGGCGGCGGCGCTCCGCGACCAGGCCGACAAGCTCAAGAAAAAGAAGCAGGCCATGACGCGGGACTGGCGCGACAAGTCGCGCGAGACCGACGGCGTGGTCGACGAGGAGGTCGTGGCCGAGGTCGTCTCGAAGATGACGGGCATCCCCCTCACGCGGATGTCCACCGAAGACCAGGCCCGACTCATGGGCATGGAAGGCGAACTGCATAAGAAGGTCATCGGCCAGGAGGCCGCGATCAAGAGCGTGTCGAAGGCGGTCCGCCGCAGTCGTTCCGGACTCAAGGATCCGAAGCGGCCGATCGGGTCGTTCGTCTTCGCCGGCCCCACGGGCGTCGGCAAGACGCTCTTGGCCAAGGCCCTCGCGCAGTTCATGTTCGGCGACGCCGAGGCGCTCATCCAGATCGACATGAGCGAATACATGGAGAAGCACAACGTCAGCCGGCTCATCGGTGCGCCGCCGGGCTACGTCGGCTTCGAGGAAGGTGGGCAGTTGACGGAGAAGATCCGTCGCCGTCCCTACGCGGTGGTCTTGCTCGACGAGATCGAGAAGGCCCATCCCGATGTGTTCAACATGCTGCTCCAGGTGATGGAGGAGGGACGGCTCACCGATTCGTTTGGCCGCAACGTCGATTTCCGCAACACGATCATCATCATGACGACGAACGCGGGCGCCGAGGCGATCAAGAACGAGTCCGCCTTCGGGTTCCAGAAGCCCGACGACGACGCCAGCTACGAGGGCATGAAGGGCCGCGTCAACGAGCGGATCGAGAGGGTCTTCCGGCCGGAGTTCCTGAACCGGCTCGACGACGTGATCGTGTTCCACCACCTCACGGTCGAGGATCTCAAGCAGGTGATCGACATCGAGCTGGCGAAGGTTCGCGAGCGGCTCGGCGAGCGGGGCCTGAAGCTCGAACTCACCGACGAGGCGAAGAAGTTCCTCATCACGAAGGGCTCCGACACCGACTTCGGTGCCCGGCCGCTGCGTCGGGCCCTCGAGAACTTCATCGAGGATCCGGTCAGCGAGGAGCTCCTCAAGGGCGAGTTCGAGGGCAAGGACACCATCCAGGTGGACTGCATCGAGGTCGCCGGCAAGAAGCAGCTCTCGTTCAAGGGGATCGTGACGGCCGAGCCGGTCGCCGCCGGCCCCGCCGAGGGCTCGTAGTCCAGATGCACCCGTAGGCCTGTTGCTCCGCAACGGGCTGCCGCCCCTCGTAGGCCTGTTGCTCCGCAACGGGCTGCCCGTCACGGAGTGACGGGCCTACGGTGGGCAATCCGGGCAATCCCTGCCGGTTGCTCTGCAGATGCCGCAGGAACGACCTCTGAGCGTCGATCCTCCCCTCTGGCGGCGGCTGCGCCGCCATTCCTCGAGGCGGGGGAAACCAGATGGCGATCCAGGCGGGCGGGTTGGGGATTCATGTGGCGGAGCCCGAGGCGGCGGCGCGGCCGCGACCGGCGCTCTTTCGGGCGCTCGGGAAGCACGAGCCCCCGCGCACGATCTGGATGCAGGGGGAGTCGTTTCGGCGGCTCGACACCCTCAAACACGACTCCTGGGCCGCGTCGGCGATCTACGCCTCGGCATCCCGCAAGGCAATCTGCAAGTTCAACCGCCGCCAGCCGATCCTCGTGATCCCGATGGCCTGGCTGGGCCGGCTGCTCGCCCGGCGCGAAGAGCAGTTCATGAAACGGCTCGCGGGCATCGACGGTATTCCGGTGTCGCTCGGCTCGGTGGAGGTCGAGGGGCGGCGGCTCACAAACGCGGTCGCCCACGAGTGGATCGAAGGGCATGCGCTTGCCGAAGGCGAGCGGGTAAATGACGAATTCTTCCCCCGGCTCGCCGCGCTCCTTGCTGAGGCCCATGGCCGCGGCGTGGCCCACGTCGATCTCCACAAACGCGAAAACATCCTCGTCGACGACGAGGGGCGGCCGCACCTGATCGACTTCCAGATCTCGTTCGCCCTGCCGCGGTCGAACCGGCTGGCGGCCAGGCTCCTCGGCGGCGTACTGCGGCTCCTGCAGCGGTGCGACGACTACCACATGCTCAAGCACCGGCTGCGGCATCGCCCCGACCAGATCTCGGCCACCGCCGCCGATCTCGAGCGGCTGCGGCCCTGGTGGATCCGGGCCCACCGCTGCGTGGCCGTGCCCTTCCGCAGAGTTCGCCGCGGGCTGCTCACGACGCTCGGCATCCGCTCGCGAGGCGGCCAGGCCCACACCGAGGCCTTCCCCGAGATCGCCCACCGCCGCGCCGCCGCCTGAAGCGGTCGTCTGTTACGCTCACTGCCATGAGCGGCGACATGAGCAAGGCCACGGGCGACGGCATGAGCGGCGACGCTGCACGGACGATCGACACGGTGCTCGCCAACGCGAGCGAGGAGACCCGGGCCACTCTGCGGGTGCTCGGCGAACTGCTCGGCAACGAGCCATCGGCGGCGATCTCCCCCAATCTGTTCGCCTGCCGCCACCTCGGCGTCGACCCGATGCGGCTGGCCAGCACGAAGTCCACCGGGCCCACGTCATCGCTGACGGTGCTCGGCAATCTGCTCCGGATGGAGATCGAGAAGCACGGCGATGCCGTGGTCATCGGCTCCCCCGGCGACGGCCTGCCCCCCACCTGGTCGCAGATCGAAATCGGCATCGACCAGCAGCTCGCCGTGCCCAGTCGGCTGATCGCCTTCTTCCCGGCCCGCACGCTGGCCCAGCCTCCGCTCTGCGTGGTCATCGATGACCGGCACTGGCAGCGGGAATTCGCGATCCTGTCGGTGACAGCCGACAAGCCGGTCGCCGAAGACGTGCTCCGCAGCTTCCGCGCACGGCTCAAGACGAATGAGAACCCGCTCCGGGGCCGCGTGCTGCAGGCGAGTGTCGACGATGGCTGCGTGCGGATCGGTGTCAGCCCGGCGCTGGCAAGCGACCGTGCCGGCCTCGTCTTGCTCGCGTCAGTGTGGTCCGAGATCGACGTGTTCCTCGCCTCGGCCACCAGTCGCCGCGACATCCTGCGGCGGCTGGGGCTGGGCACCAATCGCGGGCTCCTGATCGCCGGGCCACCGGGAGTGGGCAAGACGCATCTCGTACGGGTGATCGGCGCCGAGCTGGCAGGCCGCTATACGACGATCCTTGCCGATGCGAACTCGATGCGGCATACCATCGCCGACCTTTACGCAGAGGCCGACACGTTCGGCCCCACGCTCGTGGTGCTCGACGACATCGACCTCGTGCTCGGCCACCGTGACGGTAGCGGCAACAACGCGCCGCTCGCCGATTTCCTGGCCACGCTCGACGGGGTGCGACAGCGGGAGGACATTCTCACGATCGCCACCACCAATGATCCCAAGTCGCTCGATCCAGCTGCCCAGCGGAGCTCGCGGTTCGACATGGTCGTCACGCTGCCGATGCCCGACGAGGCCTCACGAATCGGCATCCTGGAGCGGCATCTCGGCCCGCTGAACCTCCCGCTCGACATCCCCGCCCTGGCCCGGATCCTCGAGGGAGCCAGCGGTGCAGACGTCAAGGAAGTCGTCCGCCGGGCGGTGCTCGAGCACGGCGAGTCGTTCACGCAGCAGCAGCTCGCCGACATTGCCGAGTCGGGCCGCTGGAAGGCCGCCCTCAACCGCCGCCGCTATCTCTGATAACGCACGTAGGCCCGTTGCTCCGCAACGGGCAAGCAGACAGCCCGTCACGGAGTGACGGGCCTAAGGCTGGCATGCTTGTCACGGAGTGCCGGGCCTACGGGCCACGCAGCTCGCCCAGATTGCCGCCGCAACGGGAAGCCGCTGCAGTCGGCTCATGCTGCCCGACCGGCATAGCCGATACGACCGGCAGGGTGTGGTGCGCCTCCACTGCGCACGCCCCCTCGGACACGCTCACCATGGCCAGTTCACCCGTCACCGCCGCCCCACAGCCCGCCCTCCACGGCTGGCTCACCGGGATGGTCGCCAACCTCGGCAGCTTTGCGATGTCGAGCGTCGCCGGCATCGGCGACGTGGCGATCTTCACACTCCAGACGTTCGGCTGGATGTTCGCCCGGCGGCAGCGGCGCGAGGTGCTCCTGCCGAGCTTCTACCAGATCGGCGTGATGTCGCTCCCGGTGGTCGCGCTCACGGGACTCTTCATCGGCATGGTGCTCGCCGTGCAGAGCTACGCCCAGTTCAAGGCGCTCGGCCTCGAGACGCGGCTCGGCTCCGTGATCAACCTCTCGCTCGTCCGCGAGCTTGGCCCCGTGCTCGCGGCCACGATGCTCGCGGGCCGTGTCGGTAGCGCGATGGCCGCCGAACTCGGCACGATGCGGGTGACCGAGCAGATCGACGCGCTCGAGAGCATGGGGGCCAACCCGATCTACTATCTCGTCGTGCCCCGATTCCTCGGCTGCCTCGTGCTCATTCCGTCGCTCACGGTGATGGCCGATTTCATGGGCGTGCTCGGCGGCTATCTCTACTCGCACGTGCTGCTCGGGATCGACTACCACCACTACTGGGAAAATTCCCGGGCCTACGTCGATGCCTTCGACTTCCTGATGGGCATCTTCAAAAGCTTTTTCTTCGGCGCGGCGATCGCGCTCGTGAGCTGCCACCACGGCTTTCACTGCACCCCCGGCGCCGAGGGCGTGGGACGGGCCGCCACCAATGCCTTCGTGCATTCGTTCGTCCTGATCCTCGTGCTCGACCTGTTTCTCGGGATCGGGCTCAACAACCTGCACGACTTCTTCCGGCCCGAAGGGCCCCGCAAGCTGCTCTGACCCGCGAGCCACCCCCCCATGCCTGCCGCCGCCCCCGCCACATCCCGAGCCAGTGCCGAGGCCGACCCGCCCGTTCTGCGGGTGGATGGTCTCGGCGTGCAATTCGGCAGCCAGGAGGTGCTCCGCGACATCTCGCTCGAACTGGATGCCGGGCAGACGCTCGTCGTGCTCGGGGAGAGCGGCTGTGGCAAGACGGTGCTGCTCAAGACGATGATCGGCCTCGTGCGGCCGACCGCGGGCGACGTCGCCTTCGAGGGCCGGTCACTGACTCGGATGAACGACCGCCAGCTGGCCCATCTCCGCACGAAGTATGGCTTCGTGTTCCAGGGGGCCGCCCTCTTCGACAGCTATACGATCGCCGACAACATCGCCTTCCCGCTCCGGGAGCACACGCGGCTCTCCGAGCGGGAGATCGCAGAGATCGTGGGCACCCTGGTCGACGAGGTGGGGCTGCCGCGAACGGTACTGTTGAAGAAGCCTGTGCAGCTCTCCGGGGGCATGCGGAAGCGGGCAGGTCTCGCCCGGGCACTGGCCCTCGATCCCCAACTCGTGCTCTACGACGAGCCGACCACCGGCCTCGACCCGATCATGACCGACGTGATCAACGAGCTGATCCTGCGGGTGCGGGAGCGGCCGCGGGTGACGAGCGTGGTCGTCACGCACGACATGTCGACGGCCCGCAAGGTAGCCGACCGGATCATCATGCTCTACCCGCTCTTCCGGCTGCGGCCCGACGAGCCGCAGATCGTGTTCGACGGCACGCCCGCAGAACTCGACCGCACCCGCGACCCGCGGGTTCGCCAGTTCATCGAAGGCCGGGCCGGCAACCGGCTGACGGAGCTGCTCGAGGAGCAGGGCCTGACCGACCGCGGCCGGCCCGCTGCTACGGCCCACGATGCGAGCATCGACGACGAGACAGCTGAAGAAGACGAGGAGGACGCGACGTGAATGACCGCATGATGCAGTTCCGCGTGGGCGTGGTGGTGCTGGCGACGGCCATCATCGCCGGCATCCTGATCGTGCTCTTCGGCGACCTGCCCTCGCTCGTGCAGGCGACCTATCCGCTCAAGATGAGCTTCGCCGACGCCCGTGGCGTGTCGAACGGCACGCCCGTGCGGAAAAACGGCATCCTGGTCGGCCGCGTTGCCGACGTGGAGCTCGACGAAAAGGGGGGCGTGAGCGTCGTGGCCGACATCGACTCGTACGTGCCGATCTACAAGGACGAGCAGCCACGGATCGCCACCACGCTGCTCGGCGACGCCGAGATCCAACTCGTTCCGGGCCGGGTCGTCCCGCCGCGGCAGCGGATCGCTCCCGAGGAAGTGCTCGTGGGCGCCGTCTCCCGCGATCCCTTCGAGGTCTTCGCCACGCTCGAGCCGAAGCTCGGCGCGGCACTCGAATCGCTGACGCAGGCCAGCGAGTCGGTGACGAAGCTCTCGGCCAACCTCGACCGGCTCCTGCTCGGCGACGACGACACGTTCTCGAAGATGGTGGCGAAGACGGAGAAGGCCCTCGACGCCTTCAGCCTGGCGATGGACAACATCAACGACGTCATGGGCGACGCCAACGCCCGGGCGAATCTCAAGCAGACGCTCAACAGCCTGCCGGAGGTGATAAACGACCTCCGCACCACCGTGCAGGGCATCGGCACGACGGTGGACACGGCCGACCGCAACCTGCGGAACCTCGAGGGACTCACCCGGCCGCTCGGCGAGCGAGGCGAGGGCATGGTGGCCCAGGTCGACAAGACGATCGGTCGGCTCGACGAGGTGCTCCAGCAGGCCACCTTCTTCACCCGCGCGCTCAATGAATCGGATGGCACGCTCGGCAAGCTCGTTCGCGACCCGAAGGTCTACGACGACCTCGCCCAGGCGGCCGCCAACGTGAACAACCTCACCAAGGAGCTGCGGCCGATCGTGGACGACGTCCGCGTGTTCACCGACAAGATCGCCCGCCACCCCGAGCAACTCGGTGTCCGCGGCGCCCTCGATCGACGCCCGGGGCTGAAGTGACCCAGCGTGTAGGCCCGTCACTCCGTGACGGGCTTTCCGGATAGCCCGTTGCGGAGCAACGGGCCTACGCGAGCCGGCGGGCGACGACCTTGGCAGCCATCTCGTCGAGCGTCGTCTCACGCAGGCGGCTGCCGTACTTCTCCATCAGCCATGGCAGCGCCTCTTCGGCGACGTCGGCCTGCACGAGCACGAGGTCGCCCGGCCGGGCCGACTCGAGCACGAGTTGCACCGAAGCAGCCCAGGTGCCACCGGCCTCGGCGGCCGCGGCTCGCGGCGTGACCGCAGAGCCGACGCCCTGCCCGATGAGCCGCGTGATGTCGCCCGGCTGACGCCCACGGATATAGGCGTCTTCATAGACGACCACGCGGTCGAACTCGGACCCGAGCAGACGGCCCTGTTCGAGCATGTCGTCGTCGCGACGGTCGCCCGCCGCCGAATAGACCGCGATCCGCCGGCCATGTGGCAGCCCGCGAATCACACGGCAGACCTGCTCGAGCGAGGGCACGTTGTGGCCGTAGTCCACCACGATCGACACGCCCTCGAGGTCGAGCAGGTTGAACCGGCCCGGCGAGCCGTCGGCATTGCTCGCAAAGGTCTCCAGTCCGATGCGGACCAATTCCAGTGGCACGCCGAGCCGCCAGGCGGCGGCGGCGCTGGCCAGCGCGTTCTCCACCTGGAAGGGCACGAGGCCCTTATGCACCAACGGCACCTTGTCGAGTTGCGCGAGTCGCGTTTCGCGTGGGCCGTCGCAGAGCACGATCCAGCCCTCGCGAATGGTGGCCGCACGGCCGCCGGCCGCAAGATGCTCGACGACGAGCGGGTTGGCCGGGTCGAGGGCGAAGTAGACCACCTCCCCCTTGCACCATTTCTTCATGTCGACGACGAGCGGGTCGGCGGCGTTGAGGACGGCGGCGCCGCCGGGCCGCACGGCCGCGACGATCGCCCCTTTCACCCAGGCCAGCTTCTCCGGCGTATCGATCTCGCCGATGCCGAGGTGGTCCCCCTTGCCGATGTTGGTGACCACCGCCACGTCGCAGCGATCGAAGCCGCAGCCTTCACGCAGGATGCCGCCGCGGGCGGTCTCGAGCACGGCCGTCGTCACCGTCGGGTTGGCGAGCACACGGCGGGCGCTCTGCGGCCCGCTGCAGTCGCCGGCATCGATCTGCCGGCCGCCGATCCAGACGCCCTCGGTGCAGGTCGTGCCCACGGTGGCACCTCCGGTGGCGGAGATGTGCGCGAGCAGCCGCACGACCGTCGTCTTGCCGTTCGTACCCGTCACGGCAGCCGTGGGAATCCGGCCGTTTTCTCCCTCGGGGAACATCGCATCGATGATCGCGCGGCCCACGTCGCGAGGCGTACCCACGGCGGGCTGCAGGTGCATCCGCAGACCGGGGGCCGCATTGACCTCGATCACCGCGCCCCGCTGCGACTCGAGCGTTCGCGTGATGTCGGTGGTCACGATGTCGATGCCCGACACGTCGAGGCCCACGATCCGGGCCGCCTCGACGGCCCGCGCGGCCACCTCCGGGTGCACGGCGTCGGTAACGTCTTCGGCCGTGCCGCCGGTGCTGAGATTCGCATTTTGTCGCAGGAACACGACCCGCTCGGCGGCGGGCACGCTCTCCGGTGTCAGCCCCTGCTCGGCGAGCACGGCCAACGCCACCTCGTCGATCGGGATCGGCGAGAGCACGTCGGCGTGGTCGCCGCACCGCCGCGGATCCTCGTTCACGGCATCGACGAGCTGCCGCACCGTCGCCACGCCATTGCCCACGACCGCCGGGCGATACCGCCGCGCCGCGGCCACCATCCGACCGCCGACCACGAGCAGCCGATAGTCGTCGCCGGCCACGAATCGCTCGACGACGACCGATGAGTCCTCGTCGCGGGCGATCTGCCAGGCCTTCTCCACCTCGGCCTGCCCCGAGAGATTGACCGACACGCCGCGGCCCTGATTGCCATACCGCGGCTTCACGACGACGGGCGTGCCGATCTCCGCCGCCACCCGCCAGGCATCGGCCGCATCGTTCACCGGCCGCCCCTCGGGCACCGGAATGCCCGACTCGGCGAGCAACGCCCGCGTCAGCTCCTTGTCCTGGGCGATCGATTCGCCGATCGCGCCGGTCGCGTCGGTCTCACTCGCCATGATTCGTCGCTGCTTCGCGCCGTGGCCGAGCCGTACGAGCGAGCCCTCGTTGAGCCGCCGCACGGGAATCCCGCGGGCCAGCGCCGCCTCGACGATCGACCGTGTGCTGGGGCCGAGTTGCACGTCGAGCAGGAACGTTCGCAGCCGTTTCACTTCGGCGGTCACGTCGAACGGCGTGTCGTCGATCGCGGCCATCAGCAGCCGATGCGCCGTGTGGAAGCACTCGATCGCGAACGATTCTTCCTTGTATTCGATCACGACCTTGTAGACACCGCGGGTGTTGGCCTCGCGGGCCCGGCCATATCCCACCGGGGTGCCGGCGAGCGTCTGCAGTTCGAGCGTCACATGCTCGAGCACGTGTCCCATCCACGTGCCCGTGCGCAGCCGCTCGAAGAAGCCCCCCCGCTCACCGATCGAACAGCGATGCTCGATCATCGTGGGCAGCCACGCCATGATCCGGTCGTTGAAGCCGGGCAGCGTGTGCGATGGGAAATCCTCGAGCCGACCGAGATCGACCCAGGCCTCCAGACAGGGGAAGGAAGCCCACTGGTTCGGACCGCGCAGAGCCTTGAGTGACAGAATCTCCATGGAACGATTGTGATGCCTATTGGATCCCGTGCAGACGCGTGCAGGGTTCCGGGAGTGTGCGCCTCCACCAGCCACCGGACATTCCGGCGGATGTGTCTGGAAGGGAGGTCGCACGTATGACAGTTGGGCTGCGGCGACGCGTCGTCGGCGCAGTCCTGTCTGCAGGGGCAGACATCCGTGCTGACCTGACGAAGGGGGTCGTCAGGGCGGCGGCTGGCAATCTGGAGCCGCGGGGGGGAGACCTGCGGCGACACAGCGGTTCGCCTGCAGGCTCGAGCACAACGTGGGGGAGAGATTCCCGTCGAACAATCGACCGGCCAAAGTGGCCATGGGAAGAAAGGATTCCTACACCGCGGGACCGGATTGCATCGCCGCACGCCACACGGACGCGCGTTCGCTTGCGATGCCCGTTTCTCACGGCACCATGAATCGAACCACACCGCCGAATCCACCGATCACGCTTTCGCGAGTTCGGCTTCGCAGCGGCTGGCCAAAAGTTTACGCTTCCGTGCGCCGAAAGCGAAACATTTTTCGCCACCCGACACGAGATGCATTCCGCGTGCCACTGCGCATGCGAATCCTCATCCCGATCGGAAAGGCTTTCAGACGCAGGTTCGACGCCGAACAGCCGGGTCGGAATCATTGAAGAATTGACAACGAGCCGAACCGGACGGTCACGGTGGGGCGGGAGGCAGGAATTTTTTTCAAGTCCGGACGCTGCTCTCGGGAGCCGAGCCAGTAGCGGTGGACCGGGATCACAGACCGTAGGAATCACGTTAATCTAGGTATCTTCGGAAAGCCACGCAACTTTCTGTGCCCAGGGGCTCGGAGGCCCTTCCAATCGGGCTCTCCGGCGAACAGACCCTATTTTCCAGACAATTAAGCCTATTTCATGACAACGACAGCCCCTCCGCCAGCCTCTTTCCCCGGGGAAATCTCCCGCAGGGCTACAGGGCTCCCGTGGGGCGATCTCATTCGACTGGAGCCGGGCGAGCAGGTGCTGGCCGCCAGTCGGTTTGATCTCGATGGCCGGATGCGGTTCACCGACGGCTGGATCGCGCTCACCGATCGCCGGCTGATTGCCGACGCCCCGGCCTCGGCCGACGCAACCGACGTCACGACGTCCGGCCCGCGGTCGTGGCCGCTGCGGAACGACACCAGGCTCGACGTCTACCTGCGGTCGGCAGTGGGCCGGATCGAACTCTCGGAGCAGGACCGCGTGATCGCCCGCTGGCTGTTCACGCCAGCCAGGGCCAAGAGCGTGCATGCCTTGGAGGACGCCTTCGATGCCCGGCTCGAAGCCCGCGGCGGGAAGGTGATCCCATCGGCGTTGCCGTCGGCTGCGGCCGGCACGACCGACGAGACGACCGATTCTTCCCCGATCACGCCAGCCAGCGGCCGCGACGACGAGGGACCACTGCCCGGCGGCGGCCTCGCCTCGTGGCGGGCGCTCGCGCGGCTGCTCGGCTTCGCCAGGCCACACTGGCCGATGGCCATGCTCGGCATCGCGCTCTCGCTGGCCAGCACGTCTGCGGCGCTCGTGCCTCCCTATCTCACAATGCCACTGGTGGACAAGGTGCTGATCCCGAAGCAGGCGGGCCAGCCGGTGCCGTTCTCCGAGGTGTGGTGGTATCTCGGCGGCCTCACGGCGGCGGCGTTCATCGCTTGGCTGTTGGCCTGGGCCCAGACCTGGACACTTGCCTGGGTGAGCGAGCGGATCGCGGCCGGGCTACGGGTGCAGACCTACGCCCATATCCAGCGGCTGTCGCTCGACTTTTTCCAGGGCCGTCGCACCGGCGACCTGATCTCCCGCGTGGGCAGCGACACCGACCGGATCAACATCTTTCTGTCGGTCAATCTGATCGAGTTCGCCTCGAACGTGATGCTCATGGTGCTCACGGTCGGCGTGCTGGTCTGGCTGAATCCGCGGCTCGCGCTGCTCACGCTGGTGCCGTTCCCGTTCGTCGTCTGGCTCGTCTATTCCGTGCGCGAGCGGCTGCGTCGCGGCTTCGGTCGGGCGAGCGTGGCGTGGGGCGACATGACGAGCGTGTTGGCCGACACGATCCCCGGTATTCGCGTGGTCAAGGCGTTCGCCCAGGAATCAAGGGAGATCGACCGATTCGTCGCCACCAACGACCGCGTGCTCGACGCCAACGACCGCGTCAACGTGGTCTGGTCGTTCTGCGGTCCGCTCGTGACGCTCTTCAACGAACTCGGCCTCTTGTGCGTATGGGCCGCGGGCGCCTGGCTCGTGTTCGGTGGCGGCGTGACGGTGGGCGGACTCACGGCCTTTCTCGCCTACATCGCCCGCTTCTACGGTCGCGTCGAGTCGATGATTCGGATGGTGCCGGCGACGCAGCGGGCCGCGGCCGGCGCCCAGCGAATCTTCGAGATCCTCGACTGCACACCGTCCGTCGCGGAGGCCTCGCATCCGGTGAAGCCGGGCCGCATCGAGGGCCGGATTCAGATCTCCGGCGTGCACTTCCGCTACGGCGCTCGGGAGGTGCTCCACGGGATCGACCTCGTGATCGAGCCGGGCGAGATGATCGGTCTCGTCGGTACGAGCGGCTCCGGCAAGTCGACGCTCGCCAACCTCGTCTGCCGCTTCTACGACCCGTCGAGTGGCTCGATCAAGGTCGATGGCATCGACCTCCGCGACCTCGCCATCGCCGACTACCGGCACAACCTTGGCTGCGTGCTCCAGGAGCCCTTTCTCTTCTTCGGCACGATTGCGGAGAACATCGCCTACGGCCGGCCCGACGCCCCCCGCGACAAGATCGTGGAGGCGGCCCGGGCAGCGGGCGCACACGACTTCATCCTCGCCCAGCCGCTGGCCTACGACTCTCGCGTCGGTGAGCGGGGCGGCTCGCTTTCAGGCGGCGAACGACAGCGGCTCTCGATCGCCCGGGCACTCCTCGTGGACCCGCGGATCCTGATCCTCGACGAGGCCACGTCGAGCGTCGATGCCGAAACGGAGGCGATCATCCAGGCCGCGATCGATCGGCTCGTGACCGGCCGCACCACGATCGCGATCGCCCACCGGCTCTCCACGCTCCGGCGGGCCAACCGGCTCGTCGTGCTCGACGCCGGTCGGATCATCGAGACCGGCACGCACGACGAGCTGCTCGCCCTCGACGGCGCCTATGCCCGGCTCTACCGGGCACAGATGGAAGAGAGCGAGACCGCCGGCACCTGATACCCAGACACTGTTCACACGCACTCGACACCCCATGCCTCACACGACTCCCGGCACCACCCTCCCCGACACCGCGGCACAGACCGGCACGTCCACCGAGGGCTGGCGGCTCGAGCGGCACGCCCACGGCCGACTCGACTTCGTCGATGCCCACGGCATAAGGCATGCCAACGTGGACGTGCTCCGCGCATTCCCGGTGTCGGCACCGGCCGGACCGGCCGCGATCGTCGCGGCCGATGGCGGTGAGTTGGCCTGGATCGAATCGCTCTCCGCCGTCGCGGCTCCGCTGCGGATGATTCTCGAGACGGAACTCGCCCAGCGGGAGTTCCTGCCGCGGATCGAGCAGATCGAGGCGGTGTCCGACGGGGAGCCCGCGGAGTGGACCGTGGTCACCGACCGTGGTCCGCACAGGTTCAAGGTGGCCCATGCCGACGACTTCGTCACGCAGCCTGACGGCAGCGCATTCGTGACCGACAGCCACGGCATGCGATATTCGATCCCCAGCATCGCCGCCCTCGACCCCCGCAGCCGCCGCCTCCTCGACCGCAAGGGGTAGGCCTGTTGCTCCGGAGGCCTGTTGCTCCGCAACGGGCTCTGCCGCCCGTAGGCCTGTTGCTCCGCAACGGGCTCTGCCGCAAGCCCGTCACGGAGTGACGGGCCTACAAGAAGCCCTTCCCCGCCCCCGTAAGATGGACGGGTTGCGCCGTTCATGAGGGACGGGGGCCCATTTTCCGGGAAAAAATGCGATTTTTTTCTCAACCTTTCGGTTGAAGCCTGCGTACATCGGATTAGTCTCGAAGGGTCTTTTCAGGAGCCAATCCATGACCCCGTTCGGTCGCCGTTCGAACACCTCTCGCCGCCTGCTGTCGCTGGCGTGCATCGCCCTCGTCGTCGCCCCGCAGGCACCCGCCATGCGGATTGCGCGGGCCCAGTGCTGCGGTGACGCCGTCATCGCCCCCGCCCCGGTCGCCACGCAGACCTACCGCCTCGACTACCAGACCGTCTACGACGAGCGGCAGGTCACCGCCTACCGCGTCTCGCAGGAGACCGTCTACGACTCGAAGACCTACACCGTGCAGAAGCCGGTCTGGGAAACGCAGACGCAGGAGCGTCGCTACACCGTGCAGCGTCCCGTGTGGGAGACGCAGACCCGCGAGGAGCGGATCACGGTGATGAAGCCGGTGTACGAAACGCAGATCCAAGACCGCAGCTACGACGTCACCCGCGACGTGGTCGAAACGGCCACCCGTGAGGAGCAGTACACGGTGATGAAACCGGTGTACGAGACGGTGGTGCAGCAGCAGGTTTCGACCGTCCGCAAACCGATCTACGAGACGAGCGAGCGGGAGCAGGCCTACACCGTGACCGAACCGGTCACGCAGATGAGGACGGCCTACTCGGTCGGCAGCCAGGCCGTCGACACGGTCACGCCCGTCGTCACGCCGGGCACGACGTCGCTCGGCTGGGTTCCCGCCAGCTATGCGATCGACCCCTACACGGGTCTCGCGGTGATGCAGCGGGGCGGCTGGGTGTGGCAGATGAATCCCGGCGCGGTCGTCAACCAGGTGAACCGCGTCTACCAGCCCACCTACACGCCGGTGCAGGTACCGGAGACGACCTACGTCAACCGTGTGGTCACGCAGAAGGTGCCGGTGCAGACGGTCCGCTACGTCGACGAGCAGGTCGTCCAGCAGGTTCCCGTGCAGACCATGAAGATGGTCGCCGAGACCGCCACCCGCCAGGTGCCCGTGCAGACGGTCCGCAAAGTCGTCGAGCGGGTCGAGAACAAGGTGCCCGTCACCGTCTGCCGGATGGTGCCGGAGGAGCAGGTCCGCCAGGTGCAGATGCAGGTGATGAAGTACGTCACCGAGGAAAAAGTCGAGCCGGTTCAGGTGCAGGTGATGAAGTACGTCACCGAGGAGCGGACGATGCAGGTGCCGCGGGTCGTCGAGAAGAGGACGCCCTACACGTACACGGTGCGGATGCCGCGAACGGTGGTCACGAAGGTGCCGCTCGACCCGTGCGGCAACCCGATCCCGGCTGCGGCAGCGACCGCCGCTCCGGCTGCGGCCTCGCGTCCGACATCGGCCCCCGCTCCCGCGTTCTCCACCGCCGACTCCGGCCCCGTGAAGACGTTCAGCGACCGGCCGGCCGATGCACCCAAGAAGGTCGAAGAGGGCTGGGGCGCGTCGAACCTCGACCATGTCGATCCCGCCACGCGGTCCGATGCCACCTCGGGCACGGTGCGGGCCGAGAAGCCGACGGTCGATGCGGCCGACGCGCCGACCGCCGAGCAGTCGCTGAAGAAGATCGAGTCGATTCCGGCCCCGGCCGCAAAGGAACCGGTTGCCGCTCCGCAGCCCGCACCGCAGCCGCCGACCCAGTCGGTACCGAAAGCAGCTCCACAGCAGCCGGCCATCGAGCAATCGCCTACGATCGCCCCGCCGGGACCGGCCGTGTACCCGCCGCCGCCGGCCTCCGATCCGCGCGACGTCCCGGCCGCCGAGACCTCGGGCCGCAGCCTCACCGGCCGCCACGGCCACACGACCTGATCGCCGCGTGGCGACACCATAAGCCCGTCACGCTCCCGTAGGCCCGTCACTCCGTGACGGGCTT
>CAMDDA010000004.1 GCA_945890755.1 Candidatus Kuenenia stuttgartensis | reverse complement strand
TGCGTAGACGCGAGAAAAACGCCACCGAAGCGGGTGCGGGGCGTCTCGAGAAAACCCGCTCCGGACGCCCGGGCCGCTCCTCCCGAGGCTCACGAGTCGCTCATCGGCCGGAAGACCGTTGAGGAAGTGCCATTGACCGGGCTATCCTCCACGGGCGGGTTCACGCCTCCTTCTTCCTCCACTCGCCCGAGGCCCTCGAGGCCGCGGCGACGCGCGGCAAGACGCCCTGGAAGGCCACGTTCCACATCGAACTGGGGCCCGGCGTCTATGCCAATGATCCCGTCTACCCCCGCGGCGCGGTCGCCTACACACACGAGGCGATGCAGCGGGTGATGCAGGCCGCAGGTCTCACCACCCACCGCGGCTACGTGAAGGGAGCCTGGTCGGGGCTGCACGGCGATCAGGCCGAGGAAGGGCAGGACGCCGTGATCCTGAGTCGCGGCTGAGGCCTGCCAAGGCACTCCCGCCCGCGCGGAGGTACGATGGTCCTCTGCCCAGGAGGATTCCATGACGCCCCGTGAAGTGCTCGCGATGTGCCGCGAGAAGGAAGTGAAGGCGGTCGATCTCAGGTTCACCGATTTTCTCGGGGCCTGGCAACACTACACGATCCCGGTCGCCAAGCTCGAGGAAGACACGTTTTCCGACGGCCTCGGCTTCGACGGCTCGAGCATCCGCGGCTGGCAGGCGGTCAACGAGAGCGACATGCTCCTCGTGCCGATGCCCGACACCGCCGTCGTCGATCCGTTCGCCCGGATCCCCACGCTCGTGATGATCTGCATGGTGCAGGACCCGATCACCCGCGAGGACTACTCCCGCGACCCGCGGAACATCGCCAAGAAGGCGGTGAACTACCTCAAGAGCACCGGCATCGCCGACACCTGCTTCATCGGTCCCGAGGCCGAGTTCTTCGTGTTCGACGACGTGCGGTTCGACCAGAACGCCCACGAGGGCTACTTCCACCTCGACTCGATCGAGGCCGAGTGGAACCGCGGCCGAGATGAGCGTCCCAATCTCGGCTACACGCTGCGGCACAAGGAGGGCTACGCCCCCTGCCCGCCGTCCGACCAGCTCATGGACATCCGCAACGAGATGATGCTCACGATGATCCAGTGCGGCATCGACGTGGAGGCCCAGCACCACGAGGTGGCCACGGCCGGCCAGTGCGAGATCGACATGCGGTTTCAGGAGCTCGTCCGCATGGCCGACCAGATGTGCCTCTACAAGTACATCGTGCGGAACGTGGCCCGACGGCACGGCAAGACCGCCACGTTCATGCCCAAGCCGATCTACGGCGACAACGGTTCCGGCATGCACACCCACATCTCGCTCTGGAAGGACGGCCACCCGCTCTTCGCCGGCACGGGCTACGCCGGGCTCTCCGACATGGCCCTCCATGCGATCGGCGGCATCCTCCGCCACGCCCCGGCGATCCTCGCGATCTCCAACCCCACCACCAACAGCTACAAGCGGCTCGTGCCCGGCTACGAGGCGCCGGTGAACCTCGCCTACTCCCAGCGGAACCGCTCGGCCAGCTGCCGGATTCCGATGTATTCGGCGAGCCCCAAGACGAAGCGGGTGGAGTTCCGCTGCCCCGACCCCACCTGCAATCCCTACCTCACGTTCGCGGCGATCCTCCTGGCCGCGATCGACGGCATCCAGAACAAGATGCACCCGGGCGAGCCGCTCGACCGCGACATCTACGACATGCCGCCGGAGGAACTGGCCAACGTGCCGAAGGCCCCGGGCTCGCTCGACGAGGCGCTCGACGCGCTCGAGCGCGACGGCGACTTCCTCCTCCGCGGCGACGTGTTCACCGACGACGTGATCACCACCTGGCTGAAGTGGAAGCGCGAGAAGGAGATCGCCCCGATGCGGCTGCGGCCGCATCCGTACGAGTTCTGCCTGTATTACGACGCGTGATTCCCGCCCTACCAGCAGGTGCGGCCGCCGTTGACGGCGATCGTCTGGCCGGTCACGAAGGCGGCCTCGTCGCTGGCGAGATAGACCGCCGCCCAGCCGACCTCGTCGGGCTTGCCCCAGCGGCCCACGGGGATCGTGGCGAGGTAGGCGTCCTTGTCGGCCTGCGGGTCGTTCTCGTGCCGCTCCACCGGGATCCAGCCCGGGGCGATCATGTTGACCGTGATCCCGAACGGCGCGAGCTCGTGGCACATGCTCCGCGACCAGCCGGTCTGCCCTCCCTTCGCCGCGACGTAGGCCGAGAAGGGGGCCACGCCGAGATGAAAGACCTCGCTCGTAATGTTGATGAACCGGCCGTGCTGCCGCGCCTTCATGCCCGGCAACGCCCGGCGGGCCAGCAAGTAGGGACTCTTCACGAAGAAGTCGAGCATCTGCTGGTGAAAGGCCCAGTCGTATTCCTCGATGGGTTTCAGCGGCTGCGGGGGCGTGGCGTTGCACACGATGATGTCCAGCGGTCCGAGCCGTTGCTCGATCGCCGTGACCATGTGATCGATCTCGGTCTCGCTCGTCACGTCGGCCCGAAACAGTTCGGCCGTGATCCCGTCGGCCCGCAGAGCGGTGAGGGTCTCATCGCCACGGGCCTGTGAGTTGGCGTAGTTGACCGCGACCTTCGCCCCCGCGAGACCCAGGCAGCGGGCGGTCGCCCGGCCGAGGCCCGTCGTGGAGCCGGTGACCAGCGCCGTGCGGCCGGCGAGCGAGAAACAGCGGGGTGTGGTCGTCATGAAGGCTCCGGATGGGAGAGGCTCAGCGGATCGACGGAGCCCACGAGTTCGTGAGATGGTGGATGATGCCGGCGATGGACCCCTGCCGCTTGCTCGACTTCGTCGCCACGATCGCACAGTCGGCGAGCGACGCGGTGAGCGTCCGCTGCTTCACCCGTTCGAGCACCCGGGCGAATCGCTCGGGCGAGCCCGCCAGCAGTCGCCCGTGCACGAACAGCGTCGTCGGATTGAAGATGTTGATGACAGCGGCGATCGCGATCGCCAGGTATTCGGTGACCGTGCGGATCTCGTGCTGGAAATCGCCGGGGCGGTCATCGAGCAGTGCCGCCGCCTCGTCGAGGCCGACCGGCCGGCCCAGCTTCTCGCCGAGCAGCCGCAGCAGGGCGGCGTCGGTGGCGAGCGTTTCAAGACAGCCCCGATTGCCGCAGCCGCATCGCACGCCGTCGGCCACGGCCGTGATGTGCCCCACCTCCCCCGCCATGCCGCTGTGGCCCGCGAGCAGGCGGCCACCGCTCATCACGCCCAGGCCCAGGCCCGTGGCCGCATCGAGCACCGCGAAGTCGTCGAGATCCTGGGCATCACCGCTCATCCGCTCGCCGAGCACCAGGGCGTCGCTCTCCTGCACCAGCACGCACCGCAGGCCCAGCCGCTGCTCGAGATCACGGGCGGGATTGTGCTTATCGAGGAGGTGCAGGTTGGGCGAGAAGACGATCTCCTGGAGCCGCTCGTTCACGAGCCCCGGCACGCTCACGCCGATCCCATGGACGGCGGCGCCATGCCCCTGGATCACGGCCCGGCAGGCCGCCTCCACCGCGTCGAGCAGCGCGGCGTAGCTCGCCGGCGTCGGAAACCGGACGGTCCGCTCCTCGGTCACCGTGCCTTCCAGGCCGGTGGCCACCACGCAGCAGGTGCCCGCATCGATCACCACGCCGAGCACTGCCGCTGAGTCCGCGGCCATCCGCACGAGCCGACCGGGCCGCCCCAGTGACTGCTCGACTGGCTCGAGTTCCTCGACGAGGCCCCGCTTGAGGAGCGAATCGACAGCCTTCGAAACGGTCGGCGCCGTCAGCCCCGACACCCGCGTGAGCGCGGCCCGCGACGACGGTCCGTGCCGCTGAATGGCTTCGAGCAGCCGCCGCTCGTTGATCCGCCGCAGGAGCGTCGATTCGATCCGATTGTCGGCATGACTCATGGCAGGATGGCTCACCGCACGCCGAACCGATGGACCATCGTGTGGCGATAGGTCTGCCCCGGGTCGAGCCGGGTGCTCGGCCACTCGGGATGATGGATGGCATCGGGATACTTCTGCGTCTCCAGGCAGATCGCAGCCTGCTTGGCGTAGGCCACGCCATCTTTGCCCTTCACGCTGCCGTCGAGAAAGTTGCCCGTGTAGACCTGGATGCCGGGCTGGTCGCTGAGGATCTCGAGCGTGCGGCCGCTCGCCGGGTCGCGGAGCACGGCCACCGACCGCAGGCTGCCGTCAGGCTGCCAGCCACGGACCACGAAGTTGTGGTCGATGCCGCCGGGATTCGTCCCGTCGGCACTCGGGGGCAGGCCGTCGATTGCGGAGCCCAGGGTGACCGCGGGCCGCCGCTCGGGCCGGAGGTCGAAAGGCGTGTCGGCGACCGGGGCGATCGCACCGGTGGGAATGCCGCCGGTATCGACCGGCAGATAGGCATCGGCGGTCACTGCGAGCTCGTGGCCGCGAATCGTGCCTGCATCGTGACCGGCGAGGTTCCAATAGGAATGGTGAACCATGTTCACGATCGTCGGCGCGTCGGTCGTGGCCGACATCTCGACCCACAGTTCGCCGTCGGGCGTGAGCGTGTAGGTGACCCGCGCCGCGACCGCGCCGGGATAGCCCTCGTCGCCGGCCGGCGACACGATTTCGAAATCGACGGCAGGGCCGCGGTCGGAGAGCCGCGGCGTCGCCTTCCAGAGTTTCTTGTCGAAGCCGACGAGGCCGCCATGCAGGTGGTTCTCGCCGTTGTTCTTCGCGAGCGTGTACCGCCTGCCATCGAGCTCGAAGACACCGCCCGCGATGCGGTTCGCAACGCGGCCGCATGTGGCGCCGAAATAGGGGTGCCCGGCCAGATAGCCGGCAAGCGTGCCGCACCCCAGAACGACATCGACTGGCTGCCCGTCGGATCCTGATCCGACCGGCACATGAAACTCCGTGAGGATCGCGCCGTAGTCGGTGATCTCGGCCCGCCAGCCGCCGGGCACCTCCAGCGTGAAGAGAGATACGGGGCGGCCATCGGGGAGTGTGCCGAAGGGGTGGTGCGTCGGAGCACAAAGCGGCGCGTGCATCGGCTTGTCATCTTTCGTGGAGGCGGAAGCAGGACCGTGCAGACAGACGGCAGCCACGAGCATCGTCATCCGCACGAGCCATCCCGCGCCGCGATCATCTACAAGCACCCGCATGACTGCACCCTCGACGCTCTGGGCCCTGTGTTTGACACTTACTTAACGCCGCTTAGAATAACCCGAGCTTTCGTTTTGTGAAGGGATGCCGATGCGTCGCCTGCATACGCCCCAGCGTCGCCACCGCGTGGCCACCGCGGCCTGCTACTCCGCGATTCTGACCAGGTTTCTGGCTGGAATCGCAGCCACGGCCGACGCCGAGCCGGTCGATTTTTCGCGGGACATCCAGCCGCTCTTGGCCAAGCGGTGCGTGGCCTGCCATGGTCCCGACACCCAGGAGGCTGGCCTGCGGCTCGACGACCGGGCCGGCGCGACCAGTGAACTCGAGAGCGGCAGCCGGGCGATCGTGCCGGGCAAGGCGGCGGAGAGCGAGATCCTTGCCCGGATCACGTCCACCGATCCCAATCTCCAGATGCCTCCCGAGGGACCGCGGCTCACGCCGGCTCAGGTGGACATGCTCCGCCAGTGGATCGACGAGGGGGCCGAGTGGAAGGAGCACTGGGCCTTTCGCACGCTCGCGCGGCCAGCGGTGCCCGCGGTCGAGGGCGTCACGAATCCGATCGATGCGTTCATCCGCGATGGGCTCGCTCGCCGTGGCCTGCCCGTGCCCACCCGGGCCGACAAGGTCGCGGTCTTGCGTCGGGCCACCTACGACATCACCGGCCTGCCGCCCTCCGAGAAAGAGGTCCGCGACTTCCTCGCCGACGAGTCGCCGCAGGCCTGGGAGCGGGTGGTCGATCGGCTGCTCGCCTCGCCCCACTACGGGGAGAAGTGGGGCCGCCACTGGCTCGACCTCGTCCGCTACGCCGACACCAACTCCTTCGAGCGCGACGGCGACAAGCCGCACGCCTGGCGCTACCGCGACTACGTGATCCGGTCGCTGAACGACGACAAGCCCTACGACCAGTTCGTCATCGAGCAACTCGCCGGCGACGAGCTGCCCGATCCGTCGAACGACGCGCTGATCGCCACCGGTTTCTACCGGCTCGGCACCTGGGACGACGAGCCGGCGGACCAGCTCCAGTCCCGCTATGACTGGCTCGACGACATCGTCGCCACGACGGGCCAAGCCTTCCTCGGCCTCACGCTCAACTGCGCCCGCTGCCACGATCACAAGATCGACCCGCTGTCCCAGCGGGACTACCACGCCATGCTGGCGTTCTTCCACAACATCACCCCGATGGCCAATGGCGGCCCGGGCATCGAGCGGCCGATCTTCATGAATGAGGCGGAAAGGCGGGACTACCAGGAGAGGGTGACCGATCTCAAGCGCCGCCGCGATGCCGCGCAGCAGGCTGTGACGGCGATCGAAACCCGCTTTCGCAACGACTGGGAGCGGCGGGCGGCAAGGCCTGCCGCCGGCGGCGATCTCGACGACCTGCAGTTCCAGTTCTACCGCGATACGTGGAACACGCTCCCCGTTTTCGACGATCTCAAGGCCGAGGATGTCGGCATCGTGTCGAGCAATCTCTTCGACATCGCGGTCGCGCCGTCGTTGCGACCTGATTCGTTCGGCTACGTGTTCACCGGCTTCCTCAAGGTGCCCGCGGATGGCGACTACACGTTCGTGCTCGACTCCGACGACGGCAGCCGCCTCTCGATCGACGGCAGGAAGATCCTCGAATACGACGGCATCCACGGCGAGGGCAGTCCAAAGACCGCGGTCGTGTCGCTCCGGGCCGGCCGGCTGCCGATCCGGCTCGACTATTTTCAATGGCTCCATGGCAAGGGGCTCTCGCTGGCCTGGTCGGGGCCGGGCTTCACGAAGCGGTCACTCACGGCGAAGGCCGGCCAGAAGGAATTCAACATCGCCCAGGCGATCCGAGACGATGGCGAGAAACTTCTCGGTGCCGACGGCAGGCGCGAGTATGACCAGCGACTGAAGGAACTCGAGAAGCTCAAGAAGGAGCAGGTGCCCGTCGCCAAGGCGCTGGTGGTGACCGAGCGTGGCCGTGCCGCGCCCGAGACGTTCGTCTTTTATCGGGGCAATCCGCATGCGGAGCAGAAGCCCGAGCATCGGGTCGAGCCGGCCTTTCCAGGCATCCTCAAGGCCCCAACTCCGGAGATCGTGCCCCCGGCGGATGCCAATTCGAGTGGTCGCCGTCTGGCACTGGCGAAGTGGATCGCATCGCCCGACAACCCGCTCACCGCCCGGGTCGTGGCCAACCGGATCTGGCAGCATCACTTCGGCCGCGGGATCGTGCGAAGCTCGAGCAACTTCGGGTTTGCCGGCGATCCCCCCACGCATCCGCCCCTCCTCGACTGGCTGGCTGCGGAGTTCATCGCCACGGGCTGGCGGCTGAAGCCCCTCCACAAACTGATCCTCGTGTCGGAGGCCTACCGCGCCGCGTCGACCGCCAATACGGCGGCACTGGCAAAAGATCCGCTCAACGATTCGTTCTGGCGGTTCGACATGCGGCGGCTCGCGGCGGAGGAAATGCGTGATTCGGTCCACGTCGCCAGCGGCACGTTCAATCCGAAGATGTATGGCCCGGGCGTCTATCCGGAGATTCCCGCCGAGGTGATGGCCGGACAGTCGGTGCCGGGGAAGGGCTGGGGCTCGTCGCCGCCGGAAGAGCAGGCCCGGCGCAGCATCTACGCCCACTGGAAGCGGTCGCTCTTGACGCCGATTATCGCCGACTTCGACGCCGCCGACACCGACACGTCGTGCCCGGTGCGGTTCGTGACCACGCAGCCGACGCAGGCGCTGGGCATGATGAACGGCGGCTTTTTACAAAAGCAGGCACGGGTGTTCGCCGACCGCGCCCGTCGCGAGGCGTTGGCGACGGCCGAACAGCCGGGGACGACGGCCGACGACGACACGGCCCGCATCGTCCGCCGGGCCCTCGAGATCGCGCTGGTGCGGCCGATCACCGACAAGGAGGTTGCCGACGGCGTGGCGCTGGTCGACCGCTTGGAGGGCACCGACGGCGTGAGCCCGAGCCGCGCGATCGAACTCTACTGCCTGATGCTGCTCAACCTCAACGAATTCGCCTACCTCGACTGACGTCGCACGACACGACGGCTCCCACCGGAGGCCAGCCATGACCGACAGCCACGCACCCCATCGCGGACCATTCTGCCGCCGCACCCGGCGGGAGTTTTTCTGGGAAGCCGGGGCGTCGTTCACGGGCCTGGCGCTGGCCGGCCTGCTCGATCAGGGCTTCTTCGCCCGGCAGACACAGGCCGCCACCGGCCTGCCGTTCGTGAATCCGCTGGCTGCGAAGCCGCCGATGTTCGCCCCCAAGGCGAAGAGCGTGATCTTCCTCTTCATGTATGGCGGCCCCAGCCACGTCGACACGTTCGACTACAAGCCGAAGCTCTACGGGCTCGACGGCCAGACGATCGAGGTCAAGACGAAGGGCCGCGGCGGCGAGAAGAGCCAGGGCCGCGTCGTCGGGCCAAAGTGGAAGTTCAAACAGTACGGCCAGTGTGGCAAGTGGGTGAGCGACCTGTTTCCGCACGTCGCCCAGCATGTCGACGACATCGCCTTCATCCATTCGATGACGGCCGACTCGCCGATCCACGGCTCCGCGATGCTGCAGATGAACTCTGGCAAGATCCAGTCGGGGGCGCCCTGCCTCGGCTCGTGGGTCAACTACGCCCTGGGGAGCGTGAACGAAAACCTCCCCGGTTTCGTCGTGATGCTCGATCCGACGGGCGGCCCGATCTCGGGGGCGAAGAACTGGTCGAGTGGCTACATGCCCGCCACCTACCAGGGCACGCTCTTGCGTTCGAAGGGCGCGCCGATCCTCGACCTGGCCCCCCCCGAAGACATGCCGCTCGAGGCGCAGCGGGCGGTGCTCGACGCCCTCCGCGACGCCAACACCGCCCATGCGTTGTCCCGCGGCGACAATTCCGAACTGGCCGCGCGGATCGCCTCCTACGAACTGGCCTGGAAGATGCAGGAGCACGCGCCGGAGGCGGTCGATCTCGCCAAGGAGACCGAGGAGACGAAGAAGCTCTACGGCCTCGACCAGAGCCGCACAGCCGACTTCGGCCGCCGCTGCCTGCTGGCCCGGCGGCTCGTGGAGCGGGGCGTGCGGTTCGTGCAGCTCTATTCCGGCGGCGCCCACAACGACGACAACTGGGACGCCCATGGCGACCTGGAAAAAAACCACAACTTCCACGCCGGCAACACCGACCAGCCGGTGGCCGCGTTGCTCACCGATCTCAAGCGGTCGGGCCTGCTCGACAGCACGCTCGTGATCTGGGGAGGCGAGTTCGGCCGGCAGCCGACGGCCGAATATGCCGAGGGGACGGGCCGCGACCACAACTCGTTTGGCTTCACGATGTGGATGGCAGGCGGTGGCATCAAGGGGGGCGTGAGCGTGGGCGAGACCGACGAACTGGGCGCGGCGGCGATCACGCCCGTGCACGACGGCCGCACCGGCTTCCATGTGAAGAGCCTCCACGCGACGGTCCTGCACTGCCTCGGCCTCGACCCCAATCGCTTGAGCTACTTCTTCGGCGGCCTCGACCAGAAGCTCGTCGGCGTCGAGCACGTGGAACCGATCAAGGAAATCGTGGCGTGATGACAGCCAAAGTTCGTAGGCCCGTTGCTCCGCAACGGGCTATGCCCGTCACGGCGTGACGGGCCTACGAGCCGGCGTGAAGCCGCACGACGAGCGACTCGTAGCCGAGTGGCCGGTCGTAGGCGGTCGTATGCTCCATGCGATCGACCTTCGACACGAGTTCGATCCGCTCGACGCGGGCACACAGCCGGGCAAGCAAGGCCCGCATGACGGTGCGGGCGTGGGCGGCGCCGAGGCAGAGGTGGACCCCGAAGCCGAATGACACATGGGGATTCGGCCGCCGATCGAGCCGCACCTCGTCCGCTGCGTCGAAGACCGTCTCGTCGAGATTTGCCGAGGCCCAGCAGAGGCTCGCACGGTCGCCGGCCTTGACGGTCATTCCGTGCACGTCGGTGTCGACCGGGCAGACGCGGCCGATGTGCGTGAGCGGCATGAACACCCGAAAGAATTCCTCGCTGGCGTGGATGATCCGGGCCGGATCGGCCCGTAGGAAGTCGAGCGCCTCGGGCCGCTCCGCCAGATAGCCGATCGCGCAGGCCGCGGAGTGGATCACCGTGTCGCGGCCGCCTGCGAACATGAGGTTCGCGAAGCCCAGCTGCTCCGGCCGCGTGAGCGGCCGCCCGCGAAACGTGGCCGTCGTCAAGAGGCCGTAGAAGTCGGCGCCGGGATTCGCGGCGGCCAGCTCGAACTGCTCGTTCAAGTACCGCTCCAGCTCGGCCGCCTGCCGCACGCCATGCTCCCCATGAAACACGTGCACACCCCAGCCGATGAACCGCTCGGCCTCCGTCTCGGGCACGTCGAGCAGGACCGTGAGCGCCCGCGACTGGAGCGGCAACGCGAGCTCCCCGACCGCCTCGATCGATTCGCGACCCACCGCCTCCGCCAACAGCCGATCGACGATCGCCTCGACGCGGGCGATGAACGCCGGCTGCTTGGCCCGCAGAAAAAACGGCTCGACGAGCTCTCGATACTCGGAGTGTTCGGGTGGGTCGGTCTCGATCGGCAGCTGCCGCACGCTCCGCAGGTGCTCCTCGGAGGGGATCGGCACCCGATGCGGGGCATCCGAGCTGAACGTCTGCCAGTTTTTGGCCGCCTTCCGCACGTCCTCGTGCCGCAGGATCATCGGGATCGTTTCGCGGTCGGCCGGGAGGCCGAGGACGCCCGCCGTCCGCCGGGGCTCACGAAAGGGGTCGGGAATGTCGGCCATCGCAGGGGTTCTCCGCGGACACGATGCACCGACTACCCTACGCCGCGCGGCGGCCGCTGTCTTGCACCGCGCTGGCAAGAGCTTGCACAATCCACTCTTGTGACAGCCCGACTTCAACAAGCCTTCTGGTCGCAGGTCGCTGGTGGCGACCTCGTGCAGCTGTTCGCGCTCCTCTCGGACGTGTCGTTCTTCGTGAAGGACCGCCGGGGCCGATTCATCGCTCTGAACCGCCTGGGATGCGAGTTCTGCGGCGTGGCACACGAGGCCGATGCGGTCGGCCGCACCGACCACGACTTCTTCGGCCGCCGCCGGGCCGACGAGTATGCCCGCGACGACGCCGAGGTGATCCGCACCGGCCGGCCGATCATCAACCGGATCGAGAGCGCGCCGGCACGACAGGGGTCGCCGCGGCTCGTCATGACGACGAAGGTGCCGCTCCACGACCAGGCCGGCCGCGTGATCGGTCTGGCCGGTGTGTCGCGTCGCGTCGAGCAACTGCGGGAGCGGCCCGGCGGCGTCGAGCCGGTGGCCCGCGTCGTCGAGCGAATGCACGAGCGTTACGGTGAAAACCTGTCGAGTCATGCCTGGGCCCGGATCGCCGGGATGTCGCCGAGTCATTTTGACCGGCTCTTCCGTCGGCTGGTCGACACCTCACCTCGCCAGTATTTTCTGCGGGTGCGAGTCGAGGCGGCGTGCCGCCGGCTTGCGGAGACGCATGATCCGATCGCGACCGTCGCCGTCACCTGCGGCTTCCACGACCACGCTCACTTCACCAGGACGTTTCGCCGGATCATGGGCCAGACACCCTCGCAGTATCGTGCCGCCCATCAGTCGCCCGGATCGGCACCGTTTGGCACTGCCCGCCGGCGGCGGCCATGAGGTCCGCTGCGCTCCTCCCGCTGGCAGCAGTTTTGAGCCTCGGTTGCGGGATATCACCACCGGCTGGCAATGGTCGGGCACCGACGACGCCCACCGCCGCGGCGATCTCCGCCCAGGTGGCCGCCGTGCGGGCCGGCGAGGCGAAGCGGATCACGGCGGAGGAGCCGCTCACCACTGCCGAATGGGAATCGCTCCGCGGCCTCGTCGGACTGCGGGAGCTCGTCCTCCGGGCGGGCGTGGCCGACGACGGCCGGGCCCGGTTGCTCGCGACCCTGCCCGACATCGAACGGCTCGTCCTGCGCGACTCACCGCTTTCCGATTCCGGCGTGAGAGAACTCGCCCGCTGTACCAGGCTCCGCGACCTCAACGTGCCGCAGGCGGCCTGCACGCCGGCCGGGATCCGTGCGCTCGCGGCGCTTCCCCGGCTGCGGAGCCTGCGGCTCGGCGGCCCGCACCTCACCGGCGCCGACGTTGGCCGCGCCGTGGCCGAACTTGTGCATCTCCGGTCGCTGCATCTGATCGACGTTCCGCTCGGTGACGAGGGGCTCGATGCCGTCGCCCGGCTGCCAGGCCTCTGGAATCTCTATCTCGATGGTGCCGAGGTGTCGGACGAGGCCTGGACGAGGTATTTTCAGACGCACCCAGACGTGCACGTGCATGTCGATCAGGCTCATCACGATCGCGATCCCGCCCGGGACCACGACTGATTCTCCACGCGGAGCCCTCCGATGTCATACGTTCTTCACCGCCGCTGGCTGACGGCGGCCCTCGCAGCGACAGCCGTCATCGGAATGGCCGTCGCCACGACGAGGGCCGCGGCGTTGAAGCAGTCATCGCCTGCGTCGCTCTCGCAGGCCGCGGCCGCCTGGATCGACACGCTCGATGCCGACCAGAAATCCGGCGGTGTGCGGGCCTTCGGCGAAGCGACCCGCACCGACTGGCACTTCGTGCCGAAAGCCGCCCGGAAGGGGGTGCAACTCCGCGACATGACGCCGGCCCAGGAGCAGGCCGCCCTGACGCTGCTCCGCTCGGCACTCTCCCAGACCGGCTATGACAAGTCGCTCGTCATCATGAGCCTGGAGGAGATCCTGCGGCGACTGGAGGGAGAGCGGGCGAAGAACATCCGCGACCCGAAACGTTACTTCTTCACGATCTTCGGCACGCCCGCCGACAGCGGCACATGGAGTCTCTCCGTCGAGGGGCATCACCTCTCACTCAACTTCACGATTCGCGACGGGGCCGTGGTCGATTCCACGCCACAGTTCATGGGAGCCAACCCGGCGGAGGTGAAGACGTCGTTCACCGGCCTGCCGGAGCGGGGCCTGCGCGTGCTCCGCGATGAAGAGATGCTCGCCTTCGAACTCGCGCGATCACTGACCACTGCCCAGCGGGAGCAGGCAGTGACAGCCGAGCTGCCGAAGGAAATTCGCGCCGCGGGTGAGCCGCAGCCGCCGCAGGAGCCAGCCACCGGCATCCGCTGGGGCGACCTCACGGCAGAGCAGCAGGCGGCACTCCGGCGGCTCGTCGATGCCTATTGCAATTGGATGCCCGCCGAGGTGGCCGCCGAGCGACTGCGGTTGATCGAGGAAGCGCCGAAGGGCTGGGCCGCCGTCCGCTTCACCTGGCTCGGCAGCCTCGAGCCGGGCATCGGCCATGCCTATCGCGTGACCGGGCCGACGTTCCTGATCGAGTTCGTGAACGTCCAGCCCGACGCCGAGGGCAATCCCGCCAACCACATCCATTGCGTGTGGCGCGACATGACTGGTGATTTCGACCTGCCGGGTGGCCGTGTCACGCCGTGACAGGCTGGCTTCTCTTCCGGTCCGGCCTGACCGGGCTGCGTGTGGCGTGACCGGGCTCCTCACGCGATCAGGTCGTGGATCACGTGGCCGCCCACGTCGGTGAGCCGGAAGTTGCGGCCATTGTGGCGGTAGGTGAGCTGCTCGTGGTCGATGCCGAGCAGGTGCAGGAGCGTGGCGTGCAGGTCGTTGACGTGCACTTTGTTCTCCACCGCCTTGTAGCCAAACGGGTCGGTCGACCCGTAGTGGTAGCCGGGCTTCACGCCGCCGCCGGCCATCCAGATCGTGAACCCGCCGGGGTTGTGGTCGCGGCCCTTGCCCCCCTGCGAGTCGCTCGTGCGGCCGAACTCGCCCCCCCAGATGACGAGCGTGTCCTCGAGCAGACCGCGAGCCTTGAGGTCGGCCAGAAGCGCCGCCGCCGGCCGATCCGTCGCCAGACCACACTCGCGGTGATTGACCTCGATGTTGCTGTGGCCGTCCCACGGTACGTCATCGACGGCTCCATCGCCGCCGACGTGCTTGCCCGCGAAGATCTGGATGAACCGCACGCCCCGCTCCAGGAGCCGCCGCGCCGTGAGGCACTGTCTGGCGAACACCTTGCACTTTGGATCCTCCGTGCCGTAAAGCTCGTGCGTGAGCTTCGACTCCTGTGAGAGGTCGATCGCCTCCGGGGCAGCGGTCTGCATGCGGTAGGCCAGCTCGAAGCTCGAGATGCGGGCGGCGAGGTCGGCCTGCGTCGGCCGAAGCGCCGCATGCTCGGCATTGAGCGCGGCCAGGAGATCGAGTTGCGCCCGCTGCGAGTCGAGCGTGTGCCCCGTGCGGAGGGCCAGGTTGTCGATCGCCACCGGCCGCCGGGCGTCGATGGCCAGGGCCTGATGGCTCTTCGGCAGGAAACCGGCCGACCAGATCTGGTCGTCGCCGCGCGGCTTCCGCTCGTGCATCACCACGAAGCTCGGCAGGTCATGATTCATGCTCCCGAGGCCGTAGTCGAGCCAGGCGCCCATGCTCGGCATGCCCGGCCTGCTGAACCCGCTCATCAGCTCCATCGCGGCCGGGGCGTGGTTGTTGGCCCGGAGGTGCATCGAATGGATGAAGCACATGTCGTCCACGTGCTTCGAGAGGTGCGGAAACAGGTCGCTCACCCACGTGCCCGAATTGCCGTGCTGCGCCCACTTGAACGGGCTGGCAAGGCACTTGCCACTCGTCTGGAAGAACCCCACCTGGCTGTCGGCCCCCGGCAGGGGCTCGCCGCTGCGGGCCTGGAGTTCGGGCTTGTAGTCCCACGTGTCGACCTGCGACGGGGCCCCCGTCATGAACAGCCAGATCACCCGCTTGGCCTTCGGCGGGTGATGGGGGAGCGTGCGGACGGCGGAGGCTCCACTGGCCGCGGTCGCCCGGGACTCCTCGCCGAGCAGCGACGCGAGCGCCAGGCCGCCGAAGCCCAGCCCGGCGTCACGGAGGAACGACCGGCGGGCCGGCAGCAGGAGTTCACCGATTTTTGATGACATGCCGCTCATCTCTGTTCTCCACATCGTGTCGGCGCCGGCCTCTCGCACCCTCGAACCATGGCCACCAACCGTTTTCCCATACAAGCCCCCAGGCGCAAGCCGGGGGATCGGCCATCGCCTGCGGGATCCGCATCCACTCAATCCACGTACACGAACTCGTTCAAACAGAAGATCAAATGACACACGTCGGCGAGCGCCGCCTGCCTGCCCGCCGCGTCGGCTCCGTTCGCCTGCTCGCGGGCCGCAAGTAACTGGGCGAATCGCGCCCGCTCCACGTCACTCGGCTGCCGTGCGAGTGCGGCCGTGAAGCAGAAGTCGATCGCCGCCGGCCCTGATGGGTCGGCCGGCGGAATGGCCAGCGACGTGCGAGCCCGCTTCGCGAGGTTCTCCGCGGCGGAACGCACAAACGGCGCGTTCATCATCGCCAGGGCCTGCGTCGGCACGGTGGCCACGCCCCGCGCACCCACGGGCTGCACCGGCTCCGGCTGATCGAAGACCTGCAGAAAGCCGATCGGTTCGCTGCGCTTCACGTTGAGATAGACGCTCCGCCGGGGCACCTTCACGTCGAGCCCGGCCCGTCCATACATCTTGGGGTCGAGCGTGCCGGAAGCCGCGAGCAGCGCGTCACGAATCGATTCGCCCTCGAGACGCGTCGGCTTGCGGTGCCAGAGCAGTTTGTTGTCGGGATCCTTCGATCGCCCCGCCTCGCTGACGTCCCCCGACTGCCGGTAGGTGGCGCTCGTCACGATCAGCCGATGAATGCTCTTCAGGCTCCAGTGATTCTCGACGATCCGATTGGCGAGCCATTCGAGCAGTTCGGGGTGCGTGGCCGGGTCCGCCTGCGTGCCGAGATCGTTGGGCGTGGCCACGATCCCACGGCCGAAGTGGTGGTGCCAGAGCCGGTTCACGATCACGCGGGCGGCCAGGGGGCCCGAGCCCTGCGACACATCGGTGAGGAAGGCCGCCAGTCCGAGCCGGGAATCGGGCAGTGGCTTGGCGTCAGGCCCCGAAAGCAGTTTCTGTTCGGCGCCATCCGCCGCCATCGCCGCCAGCACGAATCCGGGCACCGCCTTGCCCTTCTTGCGGCCCACCTCGCCGCGGGCGAGCACGAACACATCCTGGCTGCCGCTCCGCACCGCCTGCGAGTTGCCCGTGATCACCCAGCCACCGTTCGTGGTCGCATACACCTTGAGCAGATCAGGCTTCGGCTCCTTGGCGTCGATCGCGTCGAGGGCGGCCTGCACCATGGCCGACGGTTCGTTCACGCGACTGAACCAGCGGTGCAGTTCCGCAGCATCCGGGCCCGTCGCAGGATCGCGGCCACCGCTACGGGCCCGTTCCAGAATCGCGGCGACCTCGCGGGCCGCCTGCGGAGCCGACGCCCCGGCGAGGCCGACGCCGGCCGGATCGGCGGCAGCTGCCAGCCGCATCCTCGCGAGGCCGTTGCCGCTGCCCTCGAACTTCAGCTCCACCGTGAGCAGTGTTCCGCCGTCGAACCCGACCGGCTTGTCGAAGGCCATGACGGCAGTCTGGTCCTTGCCCGGCTGGCCGGCCGTCGACCAGCCCGTGGCGGCGTCGCCGTCGAGGGCCTTGGCGAACTCGAATCCCGTGTCTTCGAACGTGGTCGCGACAGCAGCCAGCTTCGGCGTCACCGGCTTGCGGTCGGGAGCAGCCACGAGCGGCGTGGCCGTCACCTTCACGGTCGAGAGCCGGAACCCGCCGTCCTTGCCCGTGCCGGGACCGCCACCGGGGGCCGATGGGCTCGGCAACGCGTCGAGCCGCAGGCCCGCGACATCCCGCTGGTGCGTGCGGAACGTGAGCACGTAGGTGTCGTTGGACTCGAGCTTCCCGGACGCCGACACGGCATCGCCGGCCTCCTCCACGAGTGTCGCCTTCGTGGCTTTGACCGTCTGCGGATCGAGCGTCAGCCAGCCCGCCGCCTGCTGGGTCGCCGCGTCGGTGGCGAGCCAGCGGGCCAGCTGGCCAGGAAGCTCTTCGCGACGGAACCGCTCGGCCACAGCCGCGACCGGCGCCCGCTCGACAAGCCAGGCATCCCGCTTCTGCTTCGTCGTCATCGGATCGGGGTCGATGTCGGCATCTCGCTGCACGGCCTTTCCGAGACAGGCGATCATCGCGTAGTAGTCGCGGTGACCGATCGGGTCGTACTTGTGGTCGTGGCAGCGGGCGCAGCCGATCGTCATGCCCAGCACGCTCGACCCGAGCGTGGCCACCATGTCGTCGAGCTGGTCGTAACGGATCGGCTCGACCGTCTTGGCCGTCACCTGCCCCGGATACGGACCAGCCACCAGAAACCCGGTGGCGGCCGTCGCCTCGTAGTCGCCGGGCTTGATCAGGTCGCCCGCCACCTGCATCCGCAGGAACTCGTCGTACGGCAGATCGGCGTTGAGGGCCTTGATCACCCAATCGCGGTAGTGATGGGCGCCGGGCCGATCGCCGTCGAACTCATAGCCGCTGCTCTCGCCGAATCGCACCGTGTCGAGCCAGTGGCGGGCCCACCGCTCGCCGAACCGCGGGCTGGCGAGCAACCGATCGACGAGTTTGTCGTAGGCATCGGGAGCGGCATCGTCGAGGAACGCCTGCAGCTCATCGGGACTCGGCGGCAGGCCGGTGAGATCGAAAAACACCCGCCGTGCGAGCGTGGCTTTGGACGCTTCGGGGGCCGGCGTGATCCCGGCCGCCTCCTGCTTGGCGAGAATGAACCGGTCGATGTCGTTCTGCGGCCACGCCACATTCGTCACCGCCGGCACCTCCACCGGCCCAAGGCGGCGATAGGACCAGTGCTGCCGTCCCTGTTCCACGTCGATCGTCCGTTCGTCGATCGTGGCGGCCGGCTCGTCCCGCGGGTCGGGAGCACCCATGTCGATCCAGGTCTCGAAGTCGGCGATCACCTCGTCCGGCAGCTTGCCCGCCGGGGGCATCTCGAAGCCGTCGTATTTGAGGGCCGCCAGCAGAAGGCTCTCTTCCTTGTTGTTGGGCACCACGGCCGCACCGCTCTCGCCCCCCTTCGCCATGCCGGCCCGCGAGTCCACGAGCAGGCTCGCCTTGAGCTTGCCGGCCCGCAGGGCCTCGGCCGAATGGCACTGGTAGCAGTGCTGGGCGAGCACCGGCCGGATCTTCGTCTCGAAAAATGCGATCTGCTCCGGCGTGGGCGAGGCGACGGCCCGGGCGGCCCCGAGCAGGCCGAGCGCGAGGCCGGCGGCCAGGAAGCGGAAGGAGCCACGCCCGTGGGTGGAGCGGGCGATGGAGGGGGCCGAGCGGTTCTGCATGGCGGGCCTCGCGAAGGCGGGAGGGCACCGAACGGGCCGATACCATTCCACTCTATATCGGGATTTCGCCCCGTGCACCCTCCCGGGACTTCCTTTCGCGGCGTAAATCTTAGCAATGCATGGGCTTACGGCCCATTGGATGGCGTGCCGGCCGACACCTGCAACCGCAGGCCGACATCGTCATTGCCCTCCGGCGGCTGGGCGCCCGCGGTCGGTGGCCCGCCGTCGTCCTCGCCGTCGGGACCGACCGAGTAGACGACCCAGGCATCGCCGTCCTGCTTCGCGATCAGCGGTTCCCTGGCCGTGAATGGATCGCGGGGCAATGCCGGCAGGCCCCCCGGCACGAGTGCCTCGATGGTCTCAGGCGGCGCACCCATGACCAGCCGCCTTCGCGTCGCCGCCACGAGCACGTCGGCAGAGCGGTGCAAGGCCTCACCCTTTGCCTGCGTCTTCACGACCCCTGACATGGCCGGGGTCATCAGCGCCGTGAACAGGCCCGCGCGACGGACGGCGATGTCGGATTCGATCCCTTTGGCCACGCTGATGGAGTCACCGAAGCCGCCGGGGGTTGCTCCAGCCATCGACCCGATCAGCCTCTGATACCGTCGCATGAAGCCCCTTTAGCTCGTCAGGTCTGACGGCAGCATGAAGCACCGGTAGAGGACGGCGAGCGGCTCACTGAACGACGACTCCAAAGAGGCCGCACCATCCATCGCTGCCAACTTGGACAGATGCGTTCGTCCGTCGGCCAGATCTGCCAGAGTGGCGAGGCCGAACGCCTCTTCACCGAGTAAGTGCCGCTCAAACGACAGCGGCGTCGCGATGCTGTCGCGAACCGCCGGTTCGTCGAAGAGCGGCAGGTCCGGTCGCTGCACCATCGGCAGAACGGTGGCGAGTGTCTCGAGGGCCAGCCTGTCGATCGCCTGGCCGACGAGCCCGCACACGAGCACCGGCTCCGCCGCAGCATGCATCGCGATACGGCGGATCCGCGCAACGTCACGGAGTGCCGTCGCAACGTCGCCAGCGGCGGCTTCGTGACGGGCGGCGATCACGAGGAGCGCGGCTACCTTCCGCATCTGTTGCATCTCGGGCAGCGACAGGTCGAACGATGGACGCGACCAGTCGCGCACGAACCAGCAGCCGGACCGATCGGCGGCCCGCCGCACCAGCGCCAGTACATCGGCATGACGCGCGAGGAACCCGGTCAGCTCCGCCGCAGAGACGTCCACCGAGAGCGGCTTTGACAGGAGAGCGTCGTTCGCTGCGGCCGTGTTTTCATCCGTGTCCTGCGCGGCCTCGAGCGTTGCAAAGGCCCGCAGGTAAAGCGGTGCCGCGTCATCGTCGGCCGAGGGTCTGGGCGGCAGGTTCGCCTGCAGGAGTTGGGCCGCCTCGACCCGCAGCGCCCGTCCCTCGGCGACCACGGCATTGTCGATGAACAAGAGCGTGCCAAAGGCCACCGCCTTCGCCATCACGAACATCGCGGCGAGACCGACGACAGGCCAGGCCGCGGCCTCGAAGCCGCTCGCTCCAGGCCGTCGCAACAGGCCCGCCGCCCGGATCCATAGCCCACCGACGATGGACGCAAGACACGCGCTGACCGTCGGGGCGAACCAGTTCACCTGCAGCCGTGCACCGAACGCCAGCAGCGCCGTCAGCCCGACCCAGGGCGCGAGGGCGAGCGGCGGCACGAGCACGGCGATCGCCATCAGGAGCCACCGCAGCCAGAGGCGGTCGGTGCGGGCCGCCGCGGCAATGCACGTCGCCGACCAGAGCAGGCAGGCAGCGATCACGGCGACGTAAAACATCAGATATCCCATCAGAGAATCTCCTCGAGGAGTCGATGCCCATCGAACACGCAGAGCACGCCCTGACGCGCGCAAACGTCGCTCCCGCGCGCCGCGCGGGGGGCAGGATCGGCAGCGTGGGCGTTGGCTGCGAACGCTCCAAACGCCTCGTCGCGCACGCCAGCGATCCGGCCGCGTTCAGCGAGCGTCAAAGGAGCGATGGGCTGCGGAACCCAGCCCGCGACAAGCCAGAGCACCGCGGCCGTAGCGGCCAAGAAAAAGGTGCCGGCCACCACATCTGGAGAAAATAGGACGGCGGCTTCCCCAGACCACCCAGATTTGGTGGCTGGCACCTTTTCGTGGAGCGCGTCAGCGACGGCCGCGAGCACGCGTGGCCGCAGGCCGGGCTTCGCTGTCGGCTGCGAGGCGCGTTCCAGGCGTTGCTCGATCGCGGCGAGTTGGGGATCGAGTCGGTGGGTCATCGCTGCACCTCCGTCGTCGCGAGAGAGGCTCGGAGTTTTTCCAACGCATAGCGGTAACGGCTCGCCGCCGTGTTGAGGCTCGTGTGCATCACGGCCGCGATCTCGGCGAATGTGAGCCCGCCGTCGATCTTCAAGGCAATCACCTCCCGCTGCTCAGCCGGCAGCGCGGCCACGGCTGCCGCGAGGTCGTCATCGGGAAGCCGCGGTGGCGACTCACCTGCCACGCCGCTCCGGAGCCGCTCAGCGGCGATCAGCCCGACGGCCTTGCGATCGATCGCGAACCGACGATGGCGGCGGCTGACGGCATGTCTGAGCATCGTGAACACATAGGCCTCCAGATCGATGACACCCGCGAGCCGCTGCCGCGATCTCGCCAGTTCCACAAACACGTCATGCACGATGTCCTCGGCGTCGGCCGCCGAGGACAGTGTGCGGGCCGTATTGAACAGCCTGAGCGAGAGCCGGTCGTAGAGTGCGGCGAAGGCAGCGGGGTCGCCCTCGGCAAGTGAGTCTGCAAGCGTCGATGCCACCCGTGAACCTCCGCCGCCGATTCTCGCCGGCCCATGCACCAAGGGGCCGCGATACCCAGGGTTTTGTCTCCGCGGTTTTGAGCCTGGAGCCAGTGTCGCCGCAGGAGTGTCGATCTACTATTCTGTCTGAGGATTCATTTCCACATTTTTCCCGCGAGAACAACCGCCTGCCATGTCCGACGAAACGCCCGCCGGTGCCCCCGCGAAGCCCTCCGCCGTCGAGGTCGCGAAGACCGCCAGCAACTACCTCCGGGGCGACATCGCCAAGGAGCTTGCCGACGGGCTTCCCGGCTTCGGTAAGCCCTCGGTCCAGCTGCTCAAGAACCACGGCACCTACCAACAGGACGACCGTGAGACCCGCAAGTCCGTGGACGGGAAGAAGAGCGAGCGGCAGATCTCGTTCATGATCCGCACCTGCGTGCCCGGTGGGAAGCTCACCGCCGAGCAGCTGCTGTCGGCGATCGACATGGGCGACGAGCTGGGCAATGGCACGATCCGGCTCACGACGCGACAGGCCATCCAGCACCACGGCGTCGTCAAGGGTGAACTCAAGGACTTCATGCAGCGGGTGCACGCCAACCAGATGACGACGCTCGCCGCCTGCGGCGACGTCGAGCGCAACATCATGTGCTGCCCGGCGCCGATCAAGGGCGACACGGTCCGCGAGCAGATGCAGGCCAAGCTCGATGAGCTCGCCAAGCACCTCGCACCCCGGACGCGAGCCTACTACGAGATCTGGCTCACCGACCCCGACACCGGCGAGCAATCGCGGGTGGCCGGCGGCCCGGATGTGATCGAGCCGATCTACGGCCCGACCTACCTCCCCCGGAAGTTCAAGACGGCCTTTGCGCTGCCCGAGGACAACTGCGTCGACGTCTACGCCAACGACCTGGGCTTCATCGTCGTGCACGAGCAGGGAAAGATCCTCGGCTACAACGTGCTCGCCGGCGGCGGCATGGGCGTGACGCCGAGCGCCGCCAAGACGTTTCCGGCGCTCGCGAAGCGGCTCGGCTTCGTGCCCCCGGAGGATGTACTCGCCATCGCCGAGGCGATCGTGAAGGTGCAGCGCGACTTCGGCAACCGTGCCGACCGGAAGACGGCCCGGCTCAAGTACACGATCCACACGATGGGTCTGGAAAACTTCCGGGCGAAGGTGGAGGAGTATTTCGGCAAGCCGCTCGCGCCCTGCCACCCGGCCGACGTGCACGGCTTCGACGACCACATCGGCTGGTTCGAACAGGGCGACGGGAAGTTCTTCTACGGATTCAACGTGGAGAACGGCCGCGTGCACGACACGGGTGAATTCCAGCTGAAGACGGCGGTGCGACGCATCCTGCGGGAGATCAAACCGGGCGTGCGGATCACGTCGCACCAGAGCCTGCTCTTCACCGACCTGACGGCGACTGACCGCGTGCGGATCGCCGACATCCTCCATGCCCATGGTGTGAAGACGTCGGAGGAGATCAGCACGCTCCGTCGCTGGAGCATGGCCTGCGTGGCCCTGCCCACCTGCAGCCTGGCGGTCGCGGAGAGCGAGCGGGTACTGCCCGGACTCATCGATTCACTCGAGCCTGAAGTGGCCAAGCTGGGCCTCACGCACGACGCCTTCACGCTGCGGATGACCGGCTGTCCCAACGCCTGCGCCCGGCCCTACAACTCCGACATCGGCATCGTGGGCCGCACGGCCGGCAAGTACACGATCTTCCTCGGCGGCCGGCTCCTCGGCGACCGGCTCAACACGCACTACAAAGACGTGGTGCCGTTCGAGGACCTGTGCCCGGAGCTCACCGCGGTGCTCGCCTGCTACAAGGCCGAGCGGAAGTCCGGCGAGACGCTCGGCGACTTCTGCCACCGCAAGGGTGTGGACGGCGTGCGCACGTGGGCCGATGAGTGGCTCGCCGGCGCCCGCGGACGGTAGGCCAGTCACGCGGGCAGGTCATCCCACAGCGGACACCACAGCGGCATCCGCGGGAACAGCTGCCCGGCCAGTTTGATCGCGACTTGCGTCGACGACTCGAGACGGCCCGCAGCCGCAGCCTCGACCGGATCGCACTGCCCGAGCAGGAGCCGCGCGAGCTCATCATCCGCGAGCTTCAGGTAGCTGCGGCCCACGCGGCCCACGTGCAGCGCCGCCTTCCCGTCGGCGACGATCACGGAGCCACGGAAGCCGGGGGCCTCGAGTCCGAGCTCGACCGTTTCCCGGATACCCGCCGCGGCCGCCCGCGAGGCCACCGCCGGCACCAACGCGCCGAGCAGGTCCGCCGGCCGCAGCACCTTCGCCACGATCATCCTGTCGCCGCTCTGCACGAGGCTCTCGCCGCCGGTGACGGCGGCATGCAGCGGGTCGGCGGCATGCGACTCGTAGACGATCTCCTGCCGGTCGTTCTCGATCGCCTCGCCGCAGACGCGGGCGAGGATGTCCTGCTCCAGCCCCGGAAATTCCGGGTCGGCCATGATTTCGAGCACGCGGTGCCCCGCCTGCACGCAGTAGCCGACGATCCGTGCCGTCGTCTCATGGAGGTCGTACCGATCCTGCCCTACCAGGGCGACGAGGATCGAATCGAAGGCTCCGCGGCTCACGAGCCACCGCGAGTAATTCTCGTTGCGTTCCAGCGGCCCGACGAACCGGGCGGCGTTCTGCCGGTAGATGCGGAGGATCGCCGGCAGCTCGACGTGCCGCCACTGCCGCATCGTCACCGCCTCGCCCGCCCGCTGCGGGCCTTCGAGCAGCCGGGCGAGGATCTCGGCAGGCCGGCCGGGAGTGGCACAGTCGCGGGCCAGCACGCTCCAGCCCAATTCATGAAATGACGGGGCGATCCTGGTGCGCGAGAATGCCACGACCGCTCCGAGCTGGCGCATGCGATCCTCGGCGGACTGCACGAGCCGCTGCCCATGGCCGGCGCCCCGGCACTCCGGCAGCACCGCCACCCGGTCGATCACCGCACCGCGCACAGTGATGCCATCGGCCGTGCCCGGCGCCGTTGCCCCGAGCATGATGTCCCGCGGCACGACCTCGACATGCCCGACGATGCGGCCGGCGAGCCGGGCCACGAGCCGGTTGGCGGCATCGTGATCGGGATGATCGACCGCCGCATGGAATTCGGCCCGTGAAGGGGGCGTGGGCAGGCCCGCCAGCAGTTGCAAAATCTCGTTCTGATCGCCGGCCCGGGCGGGCGCCACGCGGCACTCCTCGAGCATCCAGGCCGGAGGAGCGGCCGGCACGGCGGACTGCATCGGCACGTGAAGCACGGGCGACCGTTTCGCCACCGCGAGCGGACGACGACTGACCACCGTGCCGGACGGGCGAATTTCGACGGCGGCGACGCTGTCGGCCGCGAGGACGGTGCCCTCGGCGAGCCGCAGTTGTTCGACAGCCGTCTCGCCGCCTCGGGGCTTGGACGGTCGCGCAGCCGCAGCAGTGGTGCGACCGGTGCCGGGGCGAATCTTCAACCGCGGCTTCGACTTGGGCCGCTTCACGGCCGTGGCATCGGCCCTCGAATGCGTGCGTTGGCTCCGCTGCATGGTGCCTCCTTTCCCTGGGGCAATCGAATCAGTCCGTTGCGCGACAAGATATGCGGATTTTCAGCCGGATTCCAGTAGCAGGAAACTTTTCAGCGTCTTTTCCGCGTAAAAACACCATGGATAGTCCCGGCTTGTCAGCAGCTTTCGCGTCCGTACGGCCGTCGCGAGCGGGCCGACCCGCGCGAACAGGTCGTCTTTGATTTCCCGCGCGTGAAACACCATCCGCTCGTTGGCCGCGCGAATCTCACGACACCGCCGCTTCGCCAGCGCCGGCGTCGGAAACGTGTCGATCCAGCGTCGCTTTTCCAGCGCGAGGTCGCGAACCTCTTGCGACTGCGCCGCGAGTGGCTCCAGGAACGTCTCCGGATGAAACTCGAGATCGCGGATCTGTCGCTGCAGGGCGGCGAGCCGGGCCCCGGGATCGTCGGCGGTGAAACCCGGAAACGCCCGTTCGACCGGCAGCCGCAGCGTGCCCGACACCACGGCATGCCGCGGCGGATCGCAGCCGGTGAGCCGCCGCACGATGTCGTCGGTGATCCGGTCGTAGGCGGCGCCGCCGATGCCATGCACGAACACGTCGGCCACGAGCACCCGGGAAACGAGCGTGGTGAGGATCGCCCGCGGCCGCAGTCGTAGGCCGTGCTCCTCCATTCGTGAGAGCGCGTCGATCCACTTCGACGCCGAGGTGTCGGGGGCGATCGGCAGTTCGACCCGCAGCGTCTCCATGTCGGAGAGCGCGAGCATGTCGGGCGTGGCCTGGGCGAACACCCGCCGGCGACGGGTATCGTCCCGCGACCAGAGCCACCATGGCACTTCGAGCCATTCACCCGACGCATCGTGGCGAACCGCGAGATCGGGCATCGGCCGGCCGCGGCCCCGCACTCGCTGCTCGCGCCGGTAGGCGGCCAGCGCCGCGTTGTAGGCCTCGTGGAGCTGTCGCGTGTGGGCGAGGAGCCAGCCCATGAACACCATCACGGTCGGCAGTCGCATCATCTCGCTGACCGGCAGTTCGAGCGTCTCGAAACCGAACCGTTGCTCGAGGATGTGCCGCGCCTGGGCGATCGCCAGGCCCAGCCGATGCGACTCGCACGCCCGCTCGATCGCCAGCGGCCACCACCGCCTGAGGATGCAGTCGGGCACGAGCGGCGCGAGCAGGTCGCTCGCCCGATCGCCGAACGAGTCGAAGCACTCCTCGTCGAGAATGCCCCGCTCTTCCCAGGCCATCTCGGGCGCCGCAGCGTCGAAGGGCACATGCTCGAGCTTTGCCTCCCGCGGCGTACCCACCGGCACGGCGACACTCGCGCGAGCGCAGCGGTCGGAATCGACGACGATGTTGAGGGCCGTCCCGCCCACCTGCCGCGCATAGGCGTCGAGCGCGGCATTCTTCAGCCATACGCCCGGATGGAAGAGCTCGGGCTGATGCCCGCCCATGATGATCGGCCGCGCGATCCAGTCGGCCACGTTGTCGGGCCGCACGATGTCGCGGTAGCTGCGCGAGTATTCGGCCGCCACCGTCAGCACCTCGCGACGAGTCGCCGCGACGAGCTCCCAGAGCCTGAGGTCGCCGATCCGCGTGTCGAATGCCGCCCGCAGCAGCCGGTTGTTATCGACGAGCGCCTCGATCGATCCAACGCCGTCGGCCGCGGCTTGAACCGGCGGATCGATCACTCTCGCCCCGGTTGCATCCGGGGCCCGATGGGTGCGGCGAAACGGAGGCATTGCGTGAAACGAGACCCCTCGGGGCTGCGGATTGGGGGCTGCAAAACGCCCAGCGGCCTTCAGGACGCCGCGTGCGCGCCGGTGGCCGGACCGACGGCAACGGCCGCCTCGGCCCGGTCGAGCACGCGGCGATAATAGGCCAGACGGGTCGCAGCATCGTCCAGTGCGCCCCCGAAACTCCGCGCCAGATCGAGATACACGAGCGGCACGGGCAGTTCCACGATCCGCAGCCCCGCCGCCGCGGCCTGCACCCAGACCTCGAGCGGCATCGCGTAGCCGGTCTCCGTGATGGAGAGGGATTCCAGAGCCCGCCGCGAGTAGGCCTTGAAGCCGCAGAAGGCGTCGGTGAGGGTCAGTCCGAGCCGGTGGTTGATCTCGGCGGTGATCTCGGCATTGATCCGCCGCCGCGCCGCCGGCGGCTCGCTGTCGCCGGCGAACCGTTGCAGATACCGGCTGCCGCTCACGAGGTCCGAGGTGCCGTCGGTGCACGCCGCCACGAATTCCGGAATCAGCCGGGGCTGATGCTGGCCGTCGCAATCGATCGTCACGAGTCCATCCCAGGGGCCGGCCAGGGTCTCGCGAAATGCCGTTGCCAACGCCGCGCCGTAGCCCGCGTTGATCGGATGCCGTACGACCCGCACGTCGCGACGGGCGGCCAGAAGGTCGGACGTGCCGTCGGTCGAGCCGTCGTCCACTACGAGCACGTCGGGCGTGATGGCGAGCACCTCGTCGAGCACACCCCCTACGTGCGCGACTTCGTTGTAGACCGGCAGGGCGGTGAGAAACCGGCACATGAAACCGCCTTGGGTCAATGGAGATGCGACGCCTGACTGACTCGTAAGGATAGCGCGCAAAAACCCCGGATCAACGCGCCGGTCAGTCGGATACCGTCACGGCAGTGAATGGATCGCGGTCGGCGCGGCTCGCCTGGCAGGTAAGTCCTGGAATCGCCATGGCCAGCCGCTCGGCGAGCGTCCGCATGGCAAAGTGCTCGCTGGCATGGTGCCCCACGGCAACCACCGCCAGGCCTGCGGCTTCGGCCTCGAGCGCCTCGTGGAGCTTGAGTTCGCCCGTCAGGAGGGTCTGGCAGCCGCCGCGGCGCACGGCCGCGATCGAACCGCCGCCCGAGCCGCAGACGATCCCCACACGACCAGCGGGCCGAGCGGGATCGCCGACAATCTCTACAACCGTCACATCCAGCGCGGTGGCGATGCGCCGGCCCACGTCGGCGACGGTCTCGCCATCGCCGGCCGTGCCGGTACGGCCGAAGCCGGCGAGCGGCACTTCTGCGTCGGGCTCGATCGGCGACACGTGGTTCAGCTGGATGAGCGCCGCCAACTGATCGTTGATCCCACCTGCCGCGGAATCCCAGGCTGTGTGGCTGCTCCACACGCCGCAGCCGCCATGCACGAGGTCGAGCAGCACCCGGCCGGTGCCCGTGTCGCCGGTGATCCGTCCCACGGGCCGAAACGGCAGCGGATGGTGCGTGACGACGAGATCGGCCCGTTCCTGGACGGCCTCGGCGGCTACCGCGGGCGTCAGCGACAGGCAGGTCAGCACCCGACTGATCACGTCCTGCCGCGGCGCGACGAGCAGGCCGACGGCATCCCACTCGGCCGCCAGCCGCAGCGGGGCGATCCTTTCGAGTTCGGCAGTGACCTGGGCGAGCGAGGGCATGGCGACAGAATACTATGCTCTCGGGTCTGCGCTCGGGTTCATCCATCACTCAGGGTCACGCTTGTGGAGACTTCGCGTCTTTCCGTCGCCGCCGTGTCGCTCTCCCGCGACCTGCGGACCGCCCTGCGCCGGGCCCGCGACCTCGGCCTCGCGGCGGTGGAGCTCGACGCCCGCGGCGGACTCGCCCCCGACCAGCTCACGCAGACCGGCCTGCGGCAGATCCGCAAGTGGCTCGGTGACGAGGGGATCGTCGTGTCGGCGGTCACGTTCCGCACCCGCGGCGGCTATGCCGATGCCGACCGGCTCGAGGGACGCATCGCCGCCACGAAACAGGCGCTCGATCTGGCCCACTCGCTCGGCGCCCGCGTCGTGCTCAACCACGTCGGCGACATATCGCCCGAGGCTGAAGGCCCGCAGTGGCAGCTGCTCGTGGACGTGCTCACCGACATCGGCCTGTGGGGCCAGCGGGTCGGGGCCACGCTCTGCGCCGAGGTGGGCCGCGCGAGCCCCGCCGATCTCGCGCGGCTCGTCGCGGCACTACCGGAAGGGTCGATCAGTTGCGACCTCGTCACGGGTGCAGCCATCGTGCATGGTCACGATCCCATCGCGGCGATCGAGATGCTCGGCTCGCATATCGAGAGCGTGCATGCCACCGACGCGGTGGCCGGCGCCTTCGCCGGCCGGGGCCGGGCGGTCGCGCTCGGCACGGGTCAGGTCGATCTGCCGGCCGTGTTCGCCGCCCTCGAGGAGCGAGCCTATCGCGGCTGGATCGGCCTCGAGCCGGTCGAGGAGCGAACCGCCCGCGAGGAACTCGCCGCGGCGATCGACTACGTCCGGGCCATGTGACGACATTCCGGCTCCGAATCGCCACTGCGTTTGAACCGTGCAGGCTGCGGGCGTAGACTCCTCGCCATGAACGCGCGGATGCGACGATTCCGGGTGACGTCCTGGCTGGCGATCGCCGGCTATGCGATCCTCGCCAGCGGCCTGCCGTTGCCCATGGGCATGTTGGCGCCGCGCGGCGACCGCGTCGCCGACACGCACCTGGCTGCCAAAGATCGCTCGCAGCCGTTTCCCTGCATGGACAAGCCGTGCGGCTGCGCGACGGCCGAGCAGTGCTTCGCCAACTGCTGCTGCCATACGCCCGCCGAGCGGCTCGCCTGGGCCAAGGCCCACAGCGTCGAGCCGGCCGTGCTCGTGGCACTCGAACGTCGGGTCGCGGCCGATGCCGCCCCGACAGCGCCGGCCGGCGGATGCTGCGCCGCCAAGGCCAAGCGGAAACCCAGCTGCTGCAGCGATCGCGGCGATCCGCCCCGCACTCTTGCGGATGAGCCCGATGTCTGCGCCGACTACCAATCGCTGGCAGCCGAGCCCACTGGCGACGATTCCGAGCCGGCCTCTCTGCCTACGAGCCCCGATGAACCCACGCAGTCTCCTCCGCGAATGCGCACCGTGACGCTCCAGGCGATGCTCGCCTGCGGCGGCATCCTCACGCAGTGGCTCGCAGTCGGCGGCTCGCTCCCGCCTCTCAAGGTCGAAGCTGCCCGTCCATTGCCCCCCCTGGTCGATCGGATCGTGCTGGCGGACGACCACCCTGGCTCGGTTCTGCACGCGCCAGACGCTCCGCCGCCTCGGGCGTGAGTCGCGTTGCCACGCTGTGGGCCACTCTGCCCGCGGCGATCCCCTGTCGTCCGTGATACGTGCGGCGTTCGTGCGGGCATGCGTCCGCGCGTCGAGCGTATCCACAACGCACTCCGCGCCCCGCGTGCGCTTCGCCGCCCGCCGTGCGTGGCGTGCCGATCCAAGGCCCTCTCGGCCCCGGAAACGGTGTTCCGACGAGGGCTCTTCACAGGAGAACGACGATGAGATGCATTCGGTATTCATTTATGGGTATGGCGGCGCTGTTCGGTTTGGCGTTCATGCCCGGGGGTGCAAGGGTCGCGCGAGCGGGCCAAGTCACCGGGGGTGCGGCCACGATGACGTTCGACATCGCGGCGATCAATCCGTTCCTGACATACACCCGGTTCTACGGGCTGCTCGACAACCAGGCTGCCACGCTGACCGCGGCGCAGATCCAGTCGGGGACCGTGCCGGTACCGCCGGGGTCGCCTACGACGCCGACGAACCTGCTGCACCCGGTCAACGGCACCGCGGTCACGGATCCCACTGGCCGCAACCGCCAGGCGTCCACGCTCGACTACGATCCCAGCAACGTGCTTGGATCATGGACGGCGTCGACGAACAGCGGGTTCGTGACGTCGGGGGGTGAGCAGATCGGATTCGACGGCGTGACCATGAACGCGGCCGATGCGGCCATTGGCGGCGGCAACTTTCTCTGGGGCGACTTCGCGCTGCGGCGGGATCCCACCCGCGGAGGCGACGGGCTCGTGCTGGTGAACAACTATGGTTTCGGATTCAACGCCTTCGATCTGGGCGTGAGCAGCCTCGCAGCTGATGCGTCGGCGCTCACGATCACGGGCACGCTGCTGCTGAGCCCCGAGTGGGCGACCGCCTTCGGGGGCACGGCCGGCGCGAACGTGGGCTCGTTTTCGATGGTGGCGACGGTGCCAGAGCCGGGAACGATGACGTTGGCCGGGCTCGGCGCGGCGAGCGGCGTGTCTAGCTGGCTGCTCCGCCGTCGCGCACGGCGGATCGCTCGCCTTTCGGCGGCGTGATCGTATGTCGCGTCCGTGTCCGCGTAGGCGGAGAAGACGATCGATGCGGAACGGCGGGCAACTCGGCTTTACGTTGGTCGAGTTGCTCGTCGTTCTGGCGATCATCGGCACGCTCGTGGCCCTGCTCATCCCCGCGGTGCAGCAGGCCCGGGAGATCGCGCGGCGGCTGGCCTGCCAGAGCAACCTGCGGCAGATCGGCCTGGCCGTGTCGCTCCACGAGAATGCACGGCAACTCCTGCCGGCGGCGACCTACGGCGGCCCATACAACACCGCCGGGCCGGCCGGCAGCAGCTTCACACGCCTCCTTCCGTATCTCGAGGAGCGGAGCACAGCCGATCGCTATCTTCAGCGGGACGATTGGACGTCGGCCGGCAATCAGCCAGCGGTGAACACGGTCATCCCCACGTTCCGCTGTCCGTCGTCGCCTGCGTCCGCACGGGTGCAGGGCGTCCGGAAGTCGCTGGGGGTTCCAGTGGACGGGAATCTCACGGCGGCCGTAACGGACTTCACGGCCGTGTATAGCTGGGGGGCACCGTTCGCAGTCCCGGCGACTCCGTTCCTTCGGGATCCCTGGGCCGTCGGGGCGATGTCGCCATTTCCGGAGGATGGCAGTGGCTTATTCACCGGCACGGCGATCTTCCGGCAGCCACGCCTGCGCGACACGACCGATGGCACCTCCGTCACGATCACCTTTCACGAGCGGGCCGGGATGACCGCCCGGTGGGTGATGGGCCGGCAGACCGAGGCGAATCCAAGCACCGCCGCCACCTGGGCACCGTGGGCGGGCCAGGGCTGCAACTGGGTGCTGTCCTACGAGGCGGGGGGCGCGACGTGGGCGCCATCGGGCCTCGGCCCGTGCAACGTGAACTGCAGCAATCATCAGGGCGTCTATGGCTTTCACACCGGAGGTGCGAATGCCCTGTGCCTCGATGGCGGAGTGCGGTTCTTGCAGGATGCAATTGATGCGCGGGTGTTGTACGCCTATGTGTCACGGTCGCGCGGGGAGCGTCCCGGGGATTCGCCATGAGCCTTCACGCCGGGAATCGTGACCGTGCCCCGACCCTCGGCGTGATCGCGCTGCTCGTCAGTCTTGGCGGGTGCCAGCACGCACCGCCCCCATCCGGGCCTCCCGTGTTGCCGGTCACCGGCACGATCCTTGTCGATGGAAAACCGACTGCCGGTGTGACCGTGCGGTTCGTGGCCGTCGATCCGCCCGGAGGATCACCCCCCGCATTCATCACCGGTTCCGATGGACGGTTCACGTCGGCGGCGCCGGGGTCCGATGCCGGCGTCTCGGCGGGCACCTACCGCCTCGTCGTCTATTGGCTCGACACGCCTCCCAGCGGTGGAATGCCGTTCGATCGGCTGTTCGGCAGGTACGCCGATCCGGACCGATCCACGCTGACGGTGACCATCAATCCGAACGACCCCGATATCGGAACACTCTCCCTGACATCCCGACCGTCTCGCTAAGGCACCAGCCATGACCACGACACCCTCCCTTCGCTTGCTGCTTCCGTTGCTCTGCCTCGTTGTCACGCCGGTGCTCACGCCGAACCGCTCCTGGGGCCGTGATCCCGCGGCCGAGGTGACTCGCGTGGCGGTGGTGCTGTTTCCGGGAGTCGAGCTGCTCGACGCAGCCGGACCGGCGGAGGTGTTCGCACGCGCCCGCGACGAGCAGGGAGCACCGCTATTCGACGTCTCGTGGGTGGGATCAGCCCGGACGCCAGTCGAGAGCATCGGTCGGCTCGGGCTCGTGCCACCGATCGACGTTGCCGAGAACCCGGCAGCCGACGTGCTCGTGATTCCGGGCGGTGCCGTCGAGGCGGCGATGGACGACCCGCACCTGATGAAGTGGATCGCCGCTCGAGCCAGCACGGCGCGGCTGGTGCTCTCGGTCTGCAACGGTGCCTCGATTCTCGGCAAGTTGCAACTGCTCGACGGGCTCGATGTCACCACGCACCACGACAACGTCGCCCTCCTGAAGTTCATTGCACCGGCGGCGAAGTGCCACGGGGATGCGAAGTTCGTCGACACTGGGAGAATCGTCACGGCCGCCGGCATCTCCGCCGGCATCGACGGAGCGCTCCACGCGGTCTGGCGGTTGAAGGGGCCGGAAGCAGCCCGACGGGTTGCCACGTACATCGAGTACGATCCGTTCGTCGGTTTTCGCGCCGACGCGGAAACGCTGCTCGCTCCCGATCCGCGGGGGGTCGTCATCCTGCGTGGCCGCATCCACCCCGCCAAGCCGTGGACGATCGTGCGGCTCGTCGAGATGATTCGCAGCGACGGCATCGAGGCGGCTGTTGCCCGCTACCCGGCGCTCCTAGCTGAGACGACCGGGGACGATCGACTGATGATGGAGGAGCACGGCTTGGCGATGTCAGCCGCATGGCTGCTCGCGTATGGCCGCGATCCGGCAGTCGCGATCGACCTCATGCGGTTTACCGTGGCCGCCCATCCCGAATTCGTGAAGGGGCATATGGATCTGGCCAGGGCGCTGCTCGCAACCGGGGATCGGACGGCCGCGGAATCCCATTGCCGGCGGGCACTGGCGATCGCCCCGGAGGACTCGGACGCCAAAAAACTCCTCGGAGAGTGCACCGCCAAGGAAACGCAAGGGCGCGACTAAAGGCACCGCGATAGGCAGGCTGCGGGCGGGCCGGCGTTTGACCGGGGTTGGGCGGGGTTGTAGCCTAGTCCGTATGAACACGCTGACAGGGCTGCGCCGGGTGACCACATGGCTGATGGTTGTGGGCTATGCGCTCCTCGCCAGCGGCCTGCCGCTGCCCATGGGCATGTTGGCGCCGCGCGGTGACGCGGTGGCCGACACGCGGCTCGCAGCCAAGGATCGCTCGCGGCCGTTTCCCTGCATGGACAAGCCTTGCGGCTGCGCGACGGCCGAACAGTGCTTCGCCAACTGCTGCTGCCACACGCCGGCCGAGCGGCTCGCCTGGGCCAAGGCCCACAGCGTCGAACCGGCCGTTCTGGTCGCGCTCGAACGTCGGGTCGCGGCCGATGCCGCCCCGACAGCGCCGGCCGGCGGATGCTGTGCCGCGAAGAAGCCGACCTGCTGCAGCGATTACGGTGTTCCGTCCCGAACTCTCGCGAATGAGCCCGATGTCTGCGCCGACTACCAATCGCTGGCAGCCGAGCCCACTGGCGACGATTCCGAGCCCGCCTCTCTGCCTACGAGCCCCGACGAACCCACGCCGTCTCCTTCGCGAATGCGCACCGTGACGCTCCAGGCGATGCTCGCCTGCGGCGGCATCCTCACGCAGTGGCTCGCAGTCGGCGGCTCGCTCCCGCCACCACCAGTGAGCCTCACGTTTGCGGCCGTGCCCTTCGAAACCACCGTGTTCCTCGATACGGCCGTCTTTGGTGTGCGATCCGCCCCCGACGCGCCGCCACCAAGGGCCTGATCTGGTCGAGCCGCGGGACCGAACGGCCCCGCGTCATGGCGTCTCACCAGTTCCAAGCGTTTCCGCCGCCGGCCGACAGCGTGTCTGCCCGCGGGATCGGACCGCAGCCTGATCAGCCGTCAATCCCCATGGCCGCGCCGTGGACCGACGGAATCACAAGGAGATTCAGATGATTCGTTCGACGGGTTCTTTGTTCTGCAGACAGACTGCTGCACTGGCGGCCGCGGCGGCGTTCGCCACGGTTTTCGCATCGCCGGCGTTCGCCCACATCAGCTACTCCGGCCGTAACTTCGGCACGATCACGACGTCGGGCTCGACGATCACCAACCAGACGGTCTCAAGCAGCTTCGGCTGGGCCGATGCGACCGACGGCGACTGGGGCGACAGCCATCGCTTTCGGGCCTTTCGGTTTACGCTTACCGGCACGCAAAGCGTCGCGATCACCGCCCAGCGGCAGAACCTCGTGACAGGCACGGCGCCTGGTCAGCAGACCGGAAATCATGACACGCTGCTGCCTGCCTTTTCGGTGTTCTCGGGGCTCTCGCACACGTCGAGCCCCCTGGCGCATGACCACTCCAGCCTGTCGGTCGAGTGGCTGATCACGACGTTCGGCACGTCGGCCGGCACGGGCCTCGGCGGCTCGGGCAAGGAGGGCTCGCTCAATGCTCTCGGGGCGTGGTCGATCGGCAACAGCCTCACCGACTACCCGGCTGCCTCGAGTGGTTCCGACTCGCTGCGGAGCTTCAGCTTCGCGGGCTATGCGGCCGACGGGTCGTCCACGAACTTCGGCGCCACACCGGGGCTGGTGGGAGACGGGAACGCTGACGGATTCGTCACCACGACATTGTGGAATCTCGCCCCCGGCGACTACTCCATCTTCGTTGGCGGCGCGAATTACGCGGCGCAGCTCACCGAGACCGAAACGTTCGGTGCGGAAGGGAACAGATTTCCGACGTACGGTCTCACGGTCACGGTAGCCCCAGTGCCCGAGCCGAGCGCCGTTGTGCTCGGGGTGATCGGAAGCGCCGGGATCTACTGGATCACCCGGCGGCGCCTCCGACACGTTCGCAACCAGCCTCAAGCCCGTAAGGCGTGACCGGTGATCCGCGCCCGAGCCTTCACGCTTGTGGAACTGCTGGTGGTCATCGCGATCATCGGCACGCTCGTCGCGTTGCTGCTTCCGGTGGTGCAGTCTGCCCGCGCAGCTGCCCGCCGGACGCAGTGTGCGAGCAACCTGCGCCAGCTTGGGCTTGCAGTGATCGGCTACACCGACGCCCATCAAGGGCGGTTTCCGCGAACGGATCACGAGCAGGATGCGCAAGGCAACTCACAGTCCTGGGTCTATACGGTGGCTCCCTGGCTGGAGGATTGCGATGCAGTGCGGATCTGCCCAAGTGATGCCCGGGCGGCCGAACGGCTCGCGAACCGGGCAACCAGCTACATGGTCAGTTCGTATCTCACGATGGACGTGCCCGGGGCAGTTTCGCGAATGCGCCAGGTGACCGCCACATCGCGGACGATCTTCGCGTTCGAGGTCTCCCCGCGCCGCGACCCCGCTCCCGAGAACGACCACGCCCATCCAAACGATTGGTTCAGCCCGATGAACTTCTCCCGCGAGCAACGCACGGCAGGCTGGATCTGGTCACGCATCCGCCTGGAAATCCATCCCGGTGAAGTGGTCGTGCCGGTAGGGGTGGGCGGTGCCGCGGCTGGCACCACCGACCGCCTCCACAGCGGCCACGCCCACTACCTGTGCCTCGATGGGCATGTCGAGTGCGTTCCCGCCGAGACCGTGCAGGGGTGGGTCACAGCGGTTCGATCACCCACGGATTCGAACTTCGCCATGCCCGATGCCTTTCCTCGAATGCAATGAATCAAAAGCGATGCGACCTCCCAGACAACACGCCCGAGCCATTCAGCCCTTCTCCGTCACCCCTTGAAGAGAATCGAACCGATGCCACAGGTATTCGCGCCGAGAGTGTCGTTCCTGCCCGTGATCACCGCGTCGTGCCTCCTGGTCGCGGCGGGCCTGCCGCGGCATGCGGCCGGACACGGAACCCCCTTTCTCGTCGGCTACGACACTGCCACGGGAAAGATCACGGTCTCTCCCAAGGTGTATCGGAATTTCGACACAGAGGAACTCTTCGTCAATGACAGCGGATTCATTCTCAACGACGGCACACCGGGCTGGACTCGCGCTTCCAGCCTGCCATCCGGTACGTCGCTCGATATTCGATTTCTCGCGCCGCTGCTCTACTGGAACCCCCAAACCGACGAGACCGCTCCGCTTCCGACACCGAACGCCAGCCTCGTGATCGACAGCATCGGCGGCACCACGACCGTCGCGGCCGCCGATGCCGAGAACCCTTCCGGGATCACCGGGGTGAACCCGTCGCTCCTCGCGTCGTTCACGTCGCATCACCACGTGGTCTGGGAAATTCTCGACCCTGATCAGAGCGGCTTGTACGGGCTGTGGGCGAGACTGGAGAGCACCGATCCGATGTCGTTTGCGGCCCAACCGAGCGACCCGTTTCTCGTCGTCTTGAATTGGGGCATCACCAACTCCACCAACTACAACGACGGTGTCGATCGACTGGCTGCCACGGCCGTGCCGGAACCGTCCACTCTTGCACTAGTTGGCGCCGCATTCGCAGCGGCCGGATGGCGGTGGCGACACAGCCTCGTGCGGCGCCGAGATCGCCGGCGACGCTCGTGATCGACGTGCCGCAGCGGTGTCCCTGCTGCGACTGACGGCCCGCTGCGGCCACCTCCGCATCACCCTTCGACGAGGTCAAAGTCCTGGCCGCCGAGGGAGTTCCCGCGGCTCTCGAGGCGGTAGCCACAGCCGAGCGGCTCGGACCACTGCCGGCCCTCCACGCCGGCGACCGGCACGAAGCCGGCGGGGGTCCACCGCTGGATCCGGAACGTCGCCGGCCGGACGCGGGCGTCGAGCAGCCAGAACTCCCGCACACCTGCCGCATGGTAGGCCTGCGGAAGCCGGACAGTGTCCTTCTCGACCGACGTGTCGCTGACGATCTCGACCACGATGTCGGGTGGCCCATCGATCTCCACGAACCGTCCCGGCTCACCCGACGCCTTCGGCACGAGCCGGACACGCCCCTCTCGCAGGGATGCGTGCGACACGAACACGATGTCCGGTTCGACTGAAAGCTGAGCCTGCTCGCAGACGACTCGCGTCGAGTCGATGAGCAGCAGCCCGAGCGTGTGGTCCTTGATTCGCCGCTGGAGCACGGCCGCCACTTCGGCCTTGAGCACGCCATGACAGAAGATGTCTTCCGGGGACATATCGACCTCGATAGTACCGGCGAGAAAGTCGATGCGGCCCGTCTCGGGAAAGTCGGGAGACACGGACCACCGCCGAAAGTCGGCGAGTCCCGTGAGGCCGAGCGGCACCTCCACCCGTTCCTCGAAGATCACACTCGCCATGACGCCTGCTCCCACGCGGGGCTGTGTTCACTGCTCGAAGGCTTCTCGCCGCTCAAACCAATATCTATACTTGTGTTCATTTCTTGTCAACCGTCTCCTGCCAGCCGCGCCGCGAGGGCGATCGCGGCCGTCTCGATCCGGAGGATGTGCGGGCCGAGGCCGACGCGGATCGCGCCCGCCTGCTCGGCCGCGGCGATCTCCGCAGCGGTGAAGCCCCCTTCGGGACCGACGAGCGCGAGGAGGTTCGTCGCATCGGTGGCCAGGCCGCGCGGGTCGAGCGATATGCCGCCCGGATCGGCGATGACCGCGCGGCTGCCAGGCGGCATGCTGGCGACCGCCGTCGTCACCGACCGGGGCTCACCGATTGTCATCAGTTGGTTGCGGCCGCATTGCTTGCAGGCCTCGATCACACCCCGCCGCAGTCGCTCACAGGCCGCCGGCGTCGCCTCCGCCACGCCTCGCTCGGTCTCCAAAGGGATGAGCCGGGCCACGCCGAGTTCCGTCAGCTTCTCGACGAGCCACTTCTGCCGCTCTCCCTTCGGCAACGCCACGGCGATCGACACCGCAGGGCCCACTGCGGGCGGATCGTGACGGGCCGGCTCCGTTTCGAGCTCGGCTTCGTCGCGGCCGAGCCGGGTGATCCGCGCGGGCCACTCGACCCCCGCGCCTGAGAACACGACGACGTCGTCCCCGACACTCGCCCTCAGGACGCGCACCAGGTGCCGCGCTTCGTCGCCGGTCAGCACGACGCGACCGTCCGCCGGCGGACTCGGGATGAAGAAGCGTTCACTCATGTGGCCGGATGCCTTGTTTTCGCGGCGAAGTTCGTCCTGACCGGCCGCAGTTCCGTCGCTACACTCCGCCCATGGTACGCGACCGCCTCACGTTCACCGACCCACCCTTCACCGGCAGCCTGGAGCCGGAGTCCTTCTACTGCGGGGCCGTGCAGGAAGAGGCGTTGGCGCGGCTGGAGTGGGTGGTCGAAGAGCGGCAGCGGTCATGCCTCGTGGTGGGCGACTCCGGCATGGGGAAGAGCCACCTCGCCGCCGTTGCCGCCCGCCGCCTCGGCGGGCTGGGAGCAGAAGTGGCAGTGCTGTCCCTGCGCGGCCTGCCGACCGGCGAGTGGCTCGACCTGCTCCTGGAACGCCTGCCGCTCGATCCGCTCAGCCGCGCGGAGCCGCTGCGGGCCTGGCAGAAGCTCGAGAACAGGCTCCGTGAGAACGCGCTCATGGAGCGGCCGACGGCACTCATCTTCGACGACATCGATCTCGGCCCTGCCGATGCCGTCGAGGGCATCGAGCGGCTCGTGGCCGCGGTCGAGCCCCGTTTTTCCCGCACGCTCGTGGTCGCCACCGCCTCACCTGCGGGCCTCGCCGCCGTGCCTGCTGCCGTGCGAAGACGGGCGGCCGTGCGGATTGAACTGACGCCATGGAGTGAGGCCGAAGTCGCCGCCTTCCTCGCCCACGAACTCCGCCGCGCCGGCGGCGTTGATGACGGCTTTTCTCCCGAGGCCGTGGCGACACTGAGCCGGTTTGCCGGCGGCGTGCCCCGCACGGTGGTCACGCTCGCTCGGCTCGCCCTCGTCGCCGCGGCAGGCGACGCCGCCGAGCGGGTCGATGCGGCCACCGTCGAACGGGTCTGGCGCGAGCTGGCCCCGACGTGGACCGACGAGCGGCAGCACGACGACCAGGCCGCCGCGTCGCCAACTGCAGCCCAAGCCCCACGGTTCCAGGTCGTCCGGCGGCTCTGGGACTAGATCGCCTATTTCTTCTTGATCGACGTGATCGCCTGCTTCGCCGCGGCGCTCACCTTCGGATCCTTGTCGGATGTGAGCTTCTGGAGCGCGGGGAGGGCCGACTTCGCACCGTCGCCCATGTTGCCGAGCTCCTCGGCAGCCCGCATCCGCTTCTGAGCCTGCGGGCTCTTGAGGTCGTCGATGTAGCTGGCGACGAGCAGGTTGCCCATCGTCTGCGGGCCCTTCATCCGCTTGCGGGCCCCTGCGGGAGCCGCCGGTAAACGATCGAGCCCGGACTTGGTTTTTTTGGACGAACACCCGCCCACGAAAAAAAACGCGGCGGTGACGAACAGCCTGCGATGCATCACGATGGCGCCTTTGAGGCAAACTGGGAAACAGATACTGATCGTAGCAAATCGACACCGCTGCAAACCGGCCACGCTACGCCCGGTCATTCCAGGGCCCGGTCCGATGCCATAGACTTCCGACTTCCCTTCGTCACAGGTATGCGCCGTGGGCCGTCAGGACTCCGCACCACCGCGATTCGTCGCCATCTCGCCGGATGACGGCTCGACGATCGACCTGCGCAATCCCGCTCTGGCAGCTGTGCTCTCCTGGCTCGTGCCCGGCCTCGGCCAGCTCTATCAGCGCCGCACGACGAAAGGCGGCCTATTCATGGGCGGCCTACTCGCGGCGTTGATCGTCGGCCTCTGGCTCGGCGACGGTCGCGTCGTCTATGCCTCGTGGCGGCCGGGCGAGACGCGGCTGGCGTTCCTCGGCCAGGCGGGCATCGGCGCCGTTGCCGTGCCCGCCATGCTGCAGTCCATGCGATTGAATGGCTCCGCCCGCCAGACCTACTTTGCGAGCGGATGGTTCGCGCCGCCACTGAAACAGGGGCAGTTCGTCTCGGCTGCCTACGCGGAGCGAGTCCTCGCCACCGAACCGAGCCTCGAACGCAAGGCATTCGTGGACCGGCCGCCATTCAAGCAATGCACGATCGACCAACTCTCGGTCTGGCACGAACGGCTCGGCCGCGGATTCGACATCGGCACGCTCTACACCGTGCTCGCAGGCATGCTCAACCTGCTGGTCGTGTACGACGCGTGGGCCGGTCCGCTCCGTGAGGCGGCAGACGCCAAGTCGAAGAAATCAAATGGCAAGGACGGGAAACAGTCCGCGGATCAGGCCACGGACGAGGGAGCGGGCAGCGGCGGGGAGCCGGCTGCGCAGAAGACCTAGCGGCAGCCGCGCCGCACCACCCAGGGAAAGGGAAAGCCTCCGATGTTCGACATGCTGCCGACGCTGCTTCTGGCACAACTCGCCGACCGTGTGCCCGGCGTGTTCTTCGGGCTACCGCTCCTCGCGCTCGCGAGCCTCGTGTTCGCCGCCACGCGGCACGAGGATCCCGCTGCCATCGGCCTGGCCACCGTTCACTGGGCCGTGTGGCTCGGAGGAATTCTCGGCGTCGTGCTCGCCGCCGTGCTGCTCTTCGGTTCCTTCGTCTGAGCCACTGGCGATTGACTGGCCCGCGGCCGATCACTCGCCACCTGGGCCGCCAGCCGCCGGAGCTGCCCGCAGGCCGCATTGATCCGAGCCCCCTTGCGGCGGCGAATCTGCACGTTGATGCCCGCCGATTCGAGCACACCGATGAACCGCTCGCGGGCATCGTTCGTGGGCTCTTTCCACGGCATGCCGGCGACGAGGTTGTAGGGGATCACGTTCAGCAGGGCCGCGCGGCCGCCGATCAGCCGGGCGAGCCGGCGGGCATGATCGGCCGAGTCGTTCACCTCCCCCAGCAGCACGTACTCGAACGTGAGCCGGCGACCCGATGCCTCCCAGTAGCGGTCGGCGGCGGCCATCACCTCGGCCACTCCGATCGCCTTGTTCACAGGCACCAGCCGCGTTCGCAGTTCGTCATCGGCTGCGTGCAGCGAGACGGCCAAGTGGTAGCCGGGATTCTCGGCAGTGAGCCGATCCATCGCCGGCGGCAGGCCGACGGTCGAGATCGTGATCCGCCGCTGCGAGATGCCGAGGCCGTCAGCGTGCTGCGCCAGCGCGAGGGCCGGCAGCAGCCGATCGAGATTCGCGAGCGGCTCGCCCATCCCCATCACCACGATATGACTGAGCCGTTCATGTGCCGGCAGGAGCCGCGCGAGCCGCAGCAGCTGCTCGACGATCTCGCCGGTGGTGAGGTTCCGCACGACGCCGTCGATGCCGCTCGCACAGAACACGCAGCCCATCGCGCAGCCCACCTGCGAACTGATGCAGACGGTCCGCCGGTCGCCATCCCGCAGGAGCACGCACTCGATGCGGTGGCCATCGACCAGCTCCAGGAGCAGCTTCTCGGTGCCGTCGTCGGCCCGATGGTGCATCGCGATCGACGTGGTCCAGATCGTGAAGTCGGCCTCGAGCTCGGCCCGCACCGCCGCCGGCAGGTCGGTCATGTCGGCGAACGACATCGCCCGGCCGGCGAACAGCCAGCGGCGGATCGCCTTGGCCCGCCAGACGGGCTGACCATGGGCGGCGAGCCAGGCGGCCAGGCCGTCGTCGGGCTCGAGGAGGTGCCGTGGGGTGGTCGGTTCCATGGTCTGGCGTGACGGGGGCGGCGGGCAGGCTGCCCGCTCTGGCATGCCCGATTCCGGTGGGGTAGGTTTATGCAATCTTACCCCGCATTCCTCGGTTCCCCGCCATGAGCCAGCAGCACCTGGAAGAACGCACCCGCTGGGTCTACGACGACCGGCGATTTCCCGTCTGGAACCAGTCCTTCGCCAAGGACGACCGCGTTGAGATGATCCGCGACGACCTCTGGGCCGGCCGCAGCATCTCGATTCTGCTCGCCGTGCTGGTCGCGATCGGCCTGGTCCTCGCCCTGCTAACGCTGGCGTTCGTCTCGAACTGGCGTTGATCGTCGGAAAACGGGGTGAGCCGCCGGGTGCGAAGCCGGATTGACCACGGCCCGGGCGAGGGGTAGAGTGCGGGCGTTTTGGCGAGGGGGATTCTCGCAATTCGCTGGATGGTGGTGGTTTTTTCATGCCCGTGGAACCAGCACTCCTTGCCGCTCGTGATTCGCTGACCGTTCGCGCGCCGGCCAAGCTCAACCTTTCGCTCGCCGTGCTCGCGCGACGCCCGGACGGCTACCACGAGATCGAGTCGCTCATGGTGCCGGTCTCGCTTCACGACACGCTCGTCGTGCGGGCGACCGAGACTCCTGGCATCTCGCTGCAGGTGCGATACGCCGGTGCGCTCGCCACCGCCGACGGCTCCGTATTGGCCGGCGACGTCCCGACCGACGGCCGGAATCTCGTCGTCCGAGCCGCTGAAGCGCTCGCTGCCGAGGCCGGCGTCACGCAGGGCCTCGACATCGAACTCGCGAAGGAGATTCCGGCTGGCTCCGGTCTTGGTGGTGGCTCCAGCGATGCAGCAGCGGTGCTCATGGCGGCGGCACGCGTCTGGGGGCTCGCATGGTCGCCGGCACAGTTGGCGGCCGTCGGTGCCCGGATCGGTAGCGACATCCCCTGGTTCTTCGCAGGCGGCCCGGCGATCGCCAGCGGCCGCGGCGAAGTGCTCGACTCCGTGGCCGATATTCCGCCGCTGCCGGCGGTAATCGTGCGGCCCGCGGCCGGACTCTCCACGGCAGCCGTCTACGGCCAGTGCACGCCCGACTCCGCCCGCCGTGGTGACGCGACCCGCCTCGCCGTGGCGCTCGCCCGCGGTGACGGCCGCGCCGCCGCCACGCTCATGCACAACGCGCTGGAAGCGCCCGCCCGCGCCCTCTGCCCCGATGTCGATCGGTTGCTCGATGCGCTGACGAGAGCCGGCGCGACGGCGCCGCGACTGACGGGCAGCGGCAGCGCCTGCTTTGCCCTGGCCCGCACGGCGGCCGAGGCGCGGGGCATCGCCGCGCGACTCGAGGCACAGCGGCGGCCCGACGGCGGTCGGCTCTGGCCGGGCGTGTTCGTCGTGCGGCTGTGCGGGTGAGGGAGACGCGATGGAAATCACCGAGGTGCGGATCAAGCTGGTGGAGAACGCTGCCGAGCGGCTGCTGGCCTTCTGCTCGATCACGATCGACGCGGCGTTCGTGATTCGGGACCTGAAGATCATCGGCGGCCCGAGCGGGCCGTTCGTCGCCATGCCCAGCCGCAAGCTCTGCGGCCACTGCCACGGCTGCGGCTTCAAGAACCCGCTGCGGGCCTGCTATTGCAACCAGTGTGGCACCAAGCTCACCACCAACACCTTGCCGCGGGACGACGAAGGCCGCCTCCGGCTCTACGCCGACATCGCCCATCCGATCAACGCCGCCTGTCGTGAACATCTCCAGCGGCGGATCGTCGATGAGTACGAGGCCGAGATCGTCCGCGCCCGTGAGCCGGGCTACGTGTCGCGATACGACGGCATGGGGGACGAGGATCACCGTCCCAGGCGGTGAAGCCGGCAGCCTGCCCCTTGCGGAGCGACGGGTCTACTGCCGCACGAGGGCGTGGAAGTCCTGCGTGAGTCGGGCCGTGATCGGGCCCGGGACACCGGCCCCGATCTTCCGGCCGTCGATCTCGACGACCGGAATCACCTCGGCGGCCGTACCGGTCAGGAAGCACTCATCGGCCGTGTAGAGATCATGCCGAACGAGCGCCTGCTCGCGGCAGTCGATGCCGGCCGCCTGAGCCAGTTCCATGACGGCGTTGCGGGTGATCCCCTCGAGGATGCCGGCGTCTGGCGGCGGTGTGAGCAGCTTCGCGCCCCGGACGACGAAGATGTTGTCGCCCGTGCACTCGGCCACTTCCCCCTTGTGGTTGAGCATCAGGGCCTCGACGCAGCCCGCCTGCAGGCCCTCGAGCTTCGCCATGATGTTGTTCAAATAGTTGAGCGACTTGATCCGCGGCGAGAGCGCGGCCGACTGCGTCCGCTGCGTGGCGGCGGTGATGATCCGCAGCCCCTTTTCGTAATGCTCACGCGGATAGAGGGCGATCGTATCGGCGATCACGATCACCTGCGGGTTTTTCGTGCGGTTGGGATCGAGGCCGAGCGAGCCGGCGCCGCGCGTCACGACGAGCCGCACGTAGCCGTCGGAGAGTTTGTTGGCGGCGAGCGTGTCGTTCACCGCCTTCGCCACTGCCTCCTTGGCGAGCGGAATCTCCAGGCAGATCGCCCGGGCACTGGCGTAGAGCCGGTCGAGATGCTCGTCGAGCCGGAACACGCGGCCCGAGTAGGACCGCAGACCCTCGAACACGCCGTCGCCGTAGAGCAGGCCGTGGTCGAACACGCTCACCCGGGCGTCCGCCTCGGGCACGAGCCGGTCGTTCATGAACACGATGCGAGACATGGCGAGCCTTTCAGGTGGGCGGGGCCGGTCAGGCGGCTTCGACGCGACCCGCGGCCAGCCGCACGATCCGGTCGGCCCGCCGGGCGATCGCCGCGTCGTGGGTGACGAGCACTATAGAAAGGCCGTCGGCACGGTTCAACTCGCAGAGCGTGTCGAGGATTTCGCCCCCCGTGGCCTCGTCGAGATTGCCCGTCGGCTCGTCGGCGAGGAGCACCCGCGGCTGCGTGACCAAGGCCCGTGCGATCGCCACCCGCTGCATCTCGCCGCCGGACAGCTGCCGCGGCTTGTGGTGCAGCCGGCCGCCGAGACCGAACCGGGCGAGCAACTCCGCCGCCCGGGCCCGGGCCTCCCGCCGCACCCGCAGCCACTCGATGACGCCGTGCCGCACCATCAGGGGCGCGAGCACGTTCTCCAGCGCGTCAAGCTCCGGCAGCAGGTGATACGCCTGAAACACCATGCCGATCGCCGAGTTGCGGAGCCGGTCGCGGCGAGCGGATGGCAGTCGGTCGATCCGCATCTCGCCCAGCTCGATCTCGCCCGAGTCGGCCGCATCGAGCAGGCCCATGAGGTGCAACAGCGTGCTCTTGCCGGAGCCGCTCTGGCCGACCACGGCCACGAACTCGCCGGTCGCCAGGTCGAAGTCAACGCCGCGGAGCACCTCCAGCCGGTGATCGCCCGAGCGGTAGCTCTTGCGGAGGTCGCGCACGCGGAGCAGCGACGAAGCCTTAATCATGACGCAGCGCCTCCACGGGGTGCAGCCGGGCCGCCCGCAGCGCGGGCAGCACGCTCGATGCCACGGCGATCGCCACGGCACCGGCGATGATCCAGAAAATCGTGAACGGCTCGATGATCGTGGGAATCTTGAAGAAGTAGTAGATCGACGGGTCGAACACCCGCTGGCCCGTGCACCATTCGACGCCCGCCCGGATCGAGTTGATGTTCCAGACGATCGCCAGCCCCAGCCCAAGCCCGGCCCCGGCTCCCACGAGCCCGAGGAACAGGCCGTAGCCCAGGAAGATCCCGGCAATGCCGGTCGAGCCGGCGCCCAGCGACTTGAGGATGCCGATGTCGCGGGTCTTCTCGACCACGATCATGAAGAAGATCGCAAGGATGCCGAAGCCGGCCACGGCGATGATCAGAAACAGGAGAATGTTGAGCACCGACATCTCCATCTCCACGGCCGAGAGCAGCGGCCCCTGCTTGTCCCGCCAGGTGGAGACGGCATACATGTCGGCCGGAAAGACCTTCCGCAGCCGGTCGCGGACGACGTCGAGATCGGCGCCGTCCTTGAGTTTGATCTGGATCGAGTTGACGCTCGCCAGGCCCGACTGCGGGTCGATCATCCCGCGCATCCGCTGGAGCTGGGCGATCGGCACGAACACGAAGTTCGAGTCGTACTCGCTCATCTTGCTCTCGTAGAAATCGACGACCGTGAACGTGTCGCTCACGGCCTTCGGCGGCGTGCCCGCCGTCGGGAACGTCACCTTCACGTCGTCGCCGGGCAGCACCAGAAACCGATCCACGCCCGTCGAGTCGCGAAAACTCGCCAGGCCGATGCCCGGCACGATGCCCGTGAACTGCTCCTTGGCCGGATCCATCGCGCGGCCCTCGTCAGGCCGCGCGGCCTTGAATGGGTCAGGCGCCTTGGGCTGATCACTCGCCACAGCCGCAGCAGCCGACTGACTCGTGGCCGCAAGCACTGCATCGACCTGCTGATCGACCGGCCGCACCGGCCCCACGGCCGACGCCGGCTGCACGCCCTCGGCGGCCTGGTCGGCCGCGGCCTTGGCCCGATCAGCCTCGAGTTTCTCCCGCCACACCCGCTCTCGCTCCACTCGCATCCGCCGGTGGGGCCAGCCCGCTCCTTCGAGCGCCGGCCGTGTGGGTCCCGGCCCGTCGGACTGGCTGTCGACCGTGTCGTAGCCCCCCTCGCGCAGCGCGAACGAGAGCCGCTCCCGGTTGCCCGGATGCTGCAGGTAGCGGCCGAAGTCGCTCACATAGGCGTGCGTCGTCTCGTCGATCCCGATGAACATGATCTGCCGGGTGATCCACTGGCCGCGGACCTGGAAGCTGAGCATCGCCGGCACGGCCACGGTCGGCGTCATCCCGGCGATGTCGTCCCCTGCCGCCCGCCGGATCTCCTCCATATGCCAGACCGGATCCTGGAAGCCCGAGAGCGAGTGGGCCTCGAACACGATGTCGGAAAGGATTCCATGAATTCGCGTCTGCATCTCATGGGAGAAGCCGGCCATCACGGCGTTGACCACGATCATCGTGGCCACGCCGAGCGTGACGCTCACCACGCTCGCCAGCGCGATCCAGCGGGTGCGGAGATACCGCCAGCAGAGGAGGAGTTTGTACATGCATCGGGTCCGGAGGGGGCGGGAACGGTAGCACATCCGCCCGTTCGCCCGAAACCCCGAAACTGCCGGTTTTCACGCGGGGGCCGGCGGGACCACATCCATCGCTTCGGCACCGAAATCACCCATTGCGGCCCCGGATCCTCTGCGCGGAGCGGTCTGGCGTCGCCGTCAGGCGAGCCAGCGGGCGGGCAGGCACCAGACCCCGCGGCGGGTTCGCCAGCCTTCGTCTCCCGCGTGCAGGGCCACGCGCACGACATGCCGGCCGCGACCACGGAAGCTCCCGAGACTCTTCAACGATTTCTCGGAAGGGGCCGGCGCTGCATCGACGGTGAGCAGCACCGTGCCAGCCTCGATCGTGATGACGAACGGAACATAGGCACCCCCGCGGGTGCGGTGTTCGCCGAACTGATGGCTGTTGGCGTGGTGGATCTGGAGCTGGGCAAGCAACTCCCCGAACACCCAGCGACGCAGCGGCACGGCCTCATGCAGCCAAGAAGCCTTGCAGGCGGCCGCCGCCAGCCCCATGTCCTCGCAATACCAGCCCTTGCCGTGACGGCGAATCAGAAACAGCGACTCGAATGCCTGAAGCAGCTGTGTCGTCGTCTTGTCGCTCGCACCCACGATGCGGGCCAGCCGGGCGAGCGGCAACGGCTCTCCCTGCTGGGCTGCCATGTGCGCAAACAGACCCTTGATGCGAGACACGCCGATCCGCGTCGCGTAGACCAACTGCAGATCACGAGCGAGCACGGCATCGAGATGACTGTCCCAGGCATGCCGGCGGACGGTATCGTTCCGATGAAAACAGATCCCGGGCATGCCTCCGCGAGTGCAGTACGATTCCAGTGTCGATGCGGAGCACCAGGCGTCGCCCTCCAGTTGCCGGATCGCTTTTTCATCGAGCTTCAACAGGCGGGAGACAGCATTCGCGAGCGGGCGGCCGTGGGCCTCGGCGACCGTGAGCGGGAGCAGTTCGAGGAGCGCGGTCCGTCCGGTCAGCGACTCGCGGATCGCCCGACGGCTCAAGAACCGGACTGATCCAGTGAGCACGAATTGGCCCGGTCGGCGACGCTCGTCGATCCAGAGCTTCAGCCGCGAGAATACCCGGGGCGCCTTTTGCACTTCGTCGAGAGCGAGCGGCCGGGGCTGGGAGAGGAACCGATCCCACGTGCCGGCTTCGGTTGCTCCCACGAGCGTATCGTCGTCAAAAGACAGGTAGCCGGGGCAGATCCGTTTGACGAGTGTGGTCTTGCCGGACTGCCGCATTCCCACGAGCGAAACCGATGGCGACCAGGTCAGAGCCTGTCGAATGCGGCTTTCGAGATGTCGTGGCCTGGGGTGCGGCATTTGGTGGAGTGTGGCCCACCGCCACGTTCCTGTCAAAAAAGGACCGTGTGTCAGAAAATTACAGAAACGTGAAACGTGCCTTGTGCGGGCATCAGGGCTGTGGGGCCCGGACAGGCAGATTCTTTACACGTCCACCCTAGAGCGCGTCCTGTCTACGTGTAGCGGTAGCCGCAATGCTTGAAGCAGTTGCGGCACTCGGCCTCAGTGAACCGGTCGAGCAGTTCACCGCACAGCGACCAGAGCGACTCGACGGTCCTCGCTGATGCACTCCGCAAGAGCCACTTGAACTTCGAGAAGACGAGTTCAATCGGATTCAGATCCGGGCTGTATGGCGGCAGGTACAACAGCCTTGCACCCACGGCCGTGATGGCCTCATGAACTCCCGCGACTTTATGAGCTCCCAAATTGTCCATGACGACGATGTCGCCTGGACGAAGCGTGGGCACGAGATGGAACCTGACCCAGCCCAGGAAGAGTTCGCCGTTGATAGCCCCATCGACGACCAGAGGCGCTGTCAGGCCCGTCGCCCGCAGTGCCGCGAGGAACGTGGTCGTCTTCCAGTGACCGTGCGGTACGCTCGCAAGCAGTCGCTCGCCTTTGGGCGCCCGCCCTCGAGGACGGGTCATGTTCGTTTTCGCCCACGTTTCGTCGATGAAGACAAGCCGGTCGGGATTCAGTTGCGTCTGCTCTCGCTTGAGTTCCTCCCGCCTCTCGGCGACGTCCGGCCGCTCCCTTTCCGTGGCGATGAGGACTTTTTTTTGACGGTCAGGCGAAGCTTGTGCAGCGCCGTGCACAGCGTCTGAACGGAGAGATTCGTCTGAAGCTCTGCCTTGAGCTCCCGAAGCGTCAGGTCTGGCTTCTCTCGGATGACCTCTCGCATCCGGTCGGCAATCCCAGCCCACAGGGGCACGCGTCGTCGCGTCAGGCACGGCGCAATCTTGTTGAGTTCGCGACGCTCTTGTTTGACGCGTCGAACCCACGACTCGCTGACGTTGAAGTGCGTGGCAACCTCGCGCGTCCCGCGACCTCGATCGCAGGCCGCCAGCACCTCTCCGCGGAACTCTTTTGAGTACGGCTTCATGGACACCTCCTTG
>CAMDDA010000003.1 GCA_945890755.1 Candidatus Kuenenia stuttgartensis | reverse complement strand
GCTTTCCACATAGCCCGTTGCGGAGCAACGGGCCTCCGGGAGGCGTCGCGGGTTTGTTCGAGTGGCGGGGGGGTTCGCGACCCTTTACGCTGGACACCCTCAGACTTCGTTCTCGCGACACACCCATGCCCGCCTCCACACCCGATCCATTCGCCGCCTGCCCCGACCGCCGCGGCACCGGCTCCGAGAAGTGGGACCGGTGGCGGGATCGCGACGTGCTGCCGCTCTGGGTGGCCGACATGGACTTTGCCGCACCCCCGGTCGTGCTCGACGCGCTCCGGGCCCGGGTCGAGCACGGCGTCTTCGGCTACACCCACGACACACCGGGGTTTGCGTCGGCGCTCGCCGAGCATCTCCAACGGCTCCACGGCTGGCAGATCGACCCGGAATGCGTGGTCGGCACGCCGGGAGTCGTCACGGGGCTCGCGCTGGCCGCCCGGCTCCTCGCCGCACCCGATGACGGCATCATCACGTTCACGCCGGTCTACCCGCCGTTCCTCACGCTGCCGGCCCGCGCCGGCCGTCGCTGCCTGCCGGTGCCGCTCGTGCAGGATCCCGACCGCTGGACGATCGATTGGGGTGCGTTGGAGCGGGCCGCGGCGCAGGCCAAGCAGCTCTGGCTCTGCCATCCGCACAATCCGACCGGTACGGTCTTCTCGCGGGCCGATCTCCTGCGGATCGCCGACGTCGCCGAGCGGCACGGCATCACGGTGGTGAGCGACGAGATCTGGTCGGATCTCGTGCTCGACGACCATCTCGGCCATGTGCCGTTCGCGAGCCTCGATCATCCTGCCGCCCGGAAGGCCATCACGCTCACGACGCCGTCGAAAACATGGAACCTTGCCGGCCTCGCCTGCGCGGCCGCGATCCTCCCCACGCCGGCGCTGAAAACCCGCTGGCGTCCGGCAGGAGGAGGCCTCGTGCCGATGGTGAATCCGCTCGGCTACGCCGCGGCCGAGGCGGCATGGCGGCATGGCGATGCGTGGCGGCGTCAGCTCATCGACGTGTTGCGGCGACATCGCGACCTCGTGTCGGCCACGGTCGCGGGCATCCCCGGGCTCAGCTGCGTGCCGGCTCAGGCCACGTATCTCTCCTGGATCGACTGCCGGCAGACGGGCGTCGCCGATCCGCAGGTGGCCTGTGAGGCAGCAGGCCTCGGCCCGTCCGACGGCCGGGAGTTCGGCACGCCGGGGTTCATTCGGCTCAACAACGCCTGCCCGACCGACCGGCTCGTGGAGGCGCTCCGCAGGCTCACGCGGGCGTTCACCGCCTGACCCACTCGTGGTCGATGTATCGCCACGGCCGGCCCGACGGCGGGACGTCGCGCAGGCACTCCGGCAGCCGCGACTCCGTCCAGTCGTCGAAGCAGATGCGGCGGGCGAACCGCAGGATCGAGAACGGCAGGCCGACCGCCGAGAAGAATGGCGGCGCGGCGGACGGCCAGGGGCCGCCGTGCTGCATCGGTGGAGTGACCGCCAGACCCGTGGGCATCCGGTTCTCGACGACGCGGCCGGCACGGGCCGCGAGCACGTCGGCGACTGGCTGCCAGAGGGCATCGTCGCGGCCGTCACGGGCGGCGTAGAGACTCGCACCGAGCGAGCCGCGGGCAGTGGCCGCTGCGGCTACGAGTTGCGCCTCGTCGCCGCACCGCACGAGCAGCGTCGCGTTGCCGAAGGCCTCCACGAGAAAGGCGTCCGGCCGCGGGCACAAACTCCCGGCATCGATCTCGAGCAGCGTCGGCGCACGGCTGCACGCGGAGGCATGTTCAGCACCACCGGCCACGATCGTGCGGGCTCCGGCGGCGACGAGCGCCGCAAGCGATTGCTCCAGCCGCGTGCGGCCCCCCGGTGAAAGCAGCACCTGCGGTCCGATCGCGGCCATGCGATCGGCCACGTGCTTGGCAAATGCCCGCCCCGACTCGTCGCCGACGAAGAACACGAGCCCGGGTTTGGTGCAGAACTGGCCTGCCGAGCCGGTCACGCTCGCGACGAGTTCGGCGGCGATTTCAACGCCGCGTTCCGCGAGGGCCCCGGGCAGGATCACGACGGGATTGATGCTCCCCATCTCGACCCAGATCACCCGGCCGGCGGCGCTGGCCGCGGCGAAGAGCGCCCGGCCCGCCTGTTCGCCGCCGGTGAATGCCGTGGCGCCGACCCGCGGGTAGGCCACGAGCCGCAGGCCGTCGGCGGGCGACATGCCGTGGAGCAGTTGCACCGTCGCGGGTGGCAGCCCTGTGTCATGCACGGCTGCCACCGCAGCGCGGGCGGCCCGCAGCGACACGCCCGGGCAGCCGGGATGGGCCTTGGCGATCACGGGATTGCCACCGGCGATCGCGGCCGCGAAGTCGCCGCCGGTGACGCCGCCGTAGGCGAACGGGAAGTTGGCCGGCGGAAACACGACGACGGGCCCGAGCCCGAAGGCCGCCGAGCGGATGTTGCGGGCCGTGTCGAGCATGGGCATCCGCCAGGTGCCCTCGCAGGCCGCCGCGGCCGCCTGCCGCAGCTGATCGAGCATCCGTGAAAACTCGACGTCGCGGAGCCGTGGCGTCACGGCGAGCCCGGTCTCGGCATGGGCGATCGCCACGAGTGGGTCGCGGTCGGCCTCTAGTCGCGCGGCATAGGCGTCGAGGAACGCCCCTCGGGCCGCATCGGGCAGCCGCCCGAGTTCGGTCGCGGCGGCCGTCGCCGCCTCGAGCGCCGCATCGATGTCTCCCCAGCCGCTCACCGGCCAGAACGCGTCGCGCTCCTGCCCGGTCGTCGGATCGACGGCCCGAAACGTCTCGCTCGCCGCCGCGGGTCGCCACACGCCGCCGATCAGGATCTCTTGCATGCGGTCATTCCCGTGCTGCGCCGCCGTGGTGTATTCATGTGCCCGCTCATCTTACGCGCTCCGTAGGCCCGTCACTCCGTGACGGGCTGCCCGTTGCGGAGCAACGAGCCTCCGCGCAGCCTGCGGCACGCTAGAATCGTTCCCATGCGTCACGCCCCGATCGACTCCGGCCTCTTTATCGCCCACCGCCAGCGGCTCGCGGCGCTCCTGCCCCCGCAGAGCGTGGCGATCGTCCACGCGGCCGACGTGCTGCCCACCACGGGCGACGGCACGATGCGGCTGCATCCCGCCAGCGACCTCTTCTGGCTCTCGGGAATCGAGCAGGAGGAGAGCGTGCTCGTGCTCGCCCCGCAGGCCATCGATCCGGCCTTGCGCGAGATCCTCTTCGTGCGACAGCCCAACGAACACCTCGCGACCTGGGAAGGCGACAAGCTCACGAAGGAGAAGGCGACGCGGATCTCGGGCGTGGAGCGGGTCCGCTGGCTTTCCGACCTTCCGGCCGTGCTGCACACGCTCCTGTGTCAGAGCGAGCGGGTGTTCGTCAATTCCAACGAGCACGAGCGGGCTGCGATCGAAGTCGAGCCCCGCGATCTCCGGCTCGCCCGCGAGCTGATGGCACGGTATCCGCTGCACCGCTTCGAGCGGCTCGCGCCGCTCCTGCGCCGGCTGCGGGCGGTGAAGGACGAGGCCGAGATCGACCTGATTCGGCAGGCAATCGACATCACCGACGCGGGCCTGCGGCGGCTCGCCTCCGCATTGAAGCCGGGCGTGACCGAGTATGAACTCGAGGCCGAGCTGGCCTCCGAGTTCACCCGTCGGCGGGCGCGGATGGCGTACGAGCCGATCATCGGCAGCGGAAAGAACGCCTGCGTGCTCCACTATCTCGACAATATGGCGGAGTGCCGGGCCGGTGAGCTTGTGCTCGTCGACGTCGGGGCGTCGTATGCCAACTACTGCGCCGACCTCACCCGCACCTACCCCGTGGGCGGCCGGTTCACGCCGCGACAGCGGGCCGTCTACGACGCCGTCCTGCGGGTCTTCAAGTCGTCGGTGGCCCGGGCGACGGTGGGCACGATGCTCCGCGACTGGAAGCGGGCCGCCCAGGTCGAGATGGCGGAGGAGCTCGTGCGGCTCGGCCTGATCACGGCCGACGACGCGGCGAAAGACACGCCCGAAGAGCCGGCCTGCCGGAAGTATTTCATGCACGGCCTCGGCCACTCGCTCGGCCTCGGCGTGCACGACATCGCCCCCTTCGACGGCCCGCTCGAGCCCGGCTGGGTGATCACGGTCGAGCCCGGCATCTATATTCCCGACGAAGGCCTCGCCGTCCGCCTCGAAAACGACATCCTCATCACCCCGTCCGGCCCGGTCGATCTCTGCTCCCAGGTGCCGATCGATCCGGACGAGATCGAACATCTGATGGCGTCGCGGGCATGATCTCGCGCATACTATCGCCTCACCCCATCGGAGGCCCGACATGCGCATGCTCACCGCAATTCTTCTGACCGCCCTCTGCCTTTTCACACTGGAGACGACCGTGGCCCAAGACGTTCCCCATCCCGCCCTCCCCGCCGGCGCCGGCAAGCTCGACGCCGATGCCCCGAAGGCCTTCGAGAAGACCGCCTCGGGCCTGCAATACCGCGTGCTTCGCAAGGGGACCGGCGCCAATCCCAAGGCGACGAACACCGTGAAGGTGAACTACCACGGCTGGCTCGACAACGGGAAGGTGTTCGACAGCTCGTACGAGCGGCGGGAGCCGATCGAGTTCGGTCTCAACCAGGTGATCCCGGGCTGGACCGAAGGCATGCAGCTGGTGGGCACGGGCGGGATGATCGAGCTCGTGATCCCCAGCGACCTCGGCTACGGTCCCCGCGGCACTCCCGGCGGCCCGATCCCGCCGAATGCCACGCTCCACTTCCTCGTGGAGCTGATCGACGTGAAGTAGCCCGGTCAAGCCGTGACAGGAATGCACAGCCTGTCACGGCGTGACGGGAATGCCCGTCACGGAGGGCCCGCGATTACTTCACCGTAATGTCGTCTTCACTCGGGATGTAGTTCACCCCGTTCTTCAGCTGCCAGGCTCGGGCTCGGGGCGAGCAGGCCCCGGCCGCCTTGGCGGTCAGCAGGCTGCAGTAGACCCACGAGTCGATCTTGCTGGAGAGGAACATCGTCCGGCCGTCGCAAAAGGCCGCCACGACACCGTCGCCACGGTGCTGCGACGTTGGGAACCGGAGATCACAGTTACCGTCACTATCCAAGTCTGCATGGCATGTTTCTGGATTGACCACTCGGTAAACCGTTGAGTTCTCAGGGTATTCTCCCGCGCCCAGAATCTTCTTGGGATGCATGAAAATGTGGCTCGTCGTCTTGGCGTTGGATGCATCCGTCACCACATAGCCCGGCGCCTGGCTCCATGTGTTTCCCGCCGATCGCAATGGCGTCCAGTGGATGCCCGCCTCTCGGGCCATCGCGTCTTTGCCGCTCCGTTCCGCCATCATGAGCGTGAAGCTGCCGCCACTCCCCTCGACCACGTCATCCAACGACGACGTTGCCGGATAGTAGTCGTAGGTGTCGGCGAACGAGCCGTTGTCGTTGTAATCGAATCCCAGTCGGTCATGAAACACGCCGTCGGCAACGAACTGTTTATGCGCGTTGTCGACAAAGGAGTTGACGCCTGAGTTGGTGTGCTCCGCCCCCGTGCCGGCATTCACCGCGTAGCTGAGCGGAGCCTTCGAAAACTGGCTGGCGCTATCCGCCGCCGTCGAGCAGACGAAGATCGGCATCTTCTTCTCGCCGATGTCGTCACTCGCGGCGGTGTAGTTGTCGAAGTAGTCGAACGCCTCCTTGTTCCCCAGATTCGGCAGGATCGGCACCGTCCACGAGGTGGCAATCGCGGTAGTGCCAGACGCCGTGCCCGAAAGGGCGGCCCATCGGTTCCGCCACCCGGGCAGTGCCTCGTTGGCCGAGTCGTAGCCCGTCATGGCGATCGCGATCTGCCGCACGTTGTTGAGGCAGTGCGACCGGCGGGCCGACTCGCGGGCCACCTGCACGGCGGGCAGGAGCAGGCCGACGAGGATCGCGACAAGCGCGATCACCACCATGAGTTCCACAAGCGTGAATCCGCTTCGAAGGCACGTCCGGGCAGCAGATCCAACGCCATCGTGACCCTTGGTCACCATGTCACACCATCCTTAGGTTAGGCGGGCGGGCGAGCGGGAGGGGGCCAGCGGACCGGAGTCGATGAAAACACCGACCCCGGTCTGCCGAACTCGTCCGATCGTCCGCAATTCACAGCCACTATCCGGTTGCGCATCAAAGACGATGCATGTATCGTCGGCAGTCCACTGCCTCCTGTCCAGTTAGGAAAAGATGAGGCATGTGCGGGCCGTACAGCTTCCGGCGGACGGAGCGATTCTGCTGACAATCACAGGAAATGCGGGCCTGGCCGCCCGCGGGCGGCACATGGTTTTCACATCCAGTGCGGCTATCATCCCGGGTATGACCACTCGAGTCACAATCATCGGAGCCGGCCCGGCCGGGCTCACGGCCGCCTACCTGCTCACGCGAGCAGGAGCCACGGTGACCGTGCTCGAGGCCGATCCGCAGCTCGTGGGGGGCATCTCCCGGACGGTCGAATACAAGGGCTTTCGGTTCGACATCGGCGGCCACCGTTTCTTTTCGAAGTCGAAGGAAGTGGAAGACCTGTGGACCGAACTGCTCGGCGGCGACATGCTCGTTCGTCCTCGCAGTTCGCGGATCCTCTACGGGGGCAAGTTCTATTCGTATCCATTGCGGGCCGCCGAGGCCCTCAAGAACCTCGGCCTCGTCGAGGCCGTGCGGTGCGTCGCCAGCTACGGCTGGGCCCGGGTCTTCCCCGTCCGCGATCCGCGGTCGTTCGAGGACTGGGTCTCGAACCAGTTCGGCCGCCGGCTGTTCGGCATCTTTTTCAAGACCTACACCGAGAAGGTGTGGGGCATGAGCTGCAAGGAGATCTCGGCCGACTGGGCGGCGCAGCGGATCAAGGGGCTGTCGCTGGCGAGCGCGATCTGGAACGCCGTCATGCCGCAGCGGCAGCCGAAGGATCGGTCGAAGCAGATCAAGACACTCATCGGCTCGTTCCGTTATCCGCGAAAGGGACCGGGCATGATGTGGGAGGCCGCCGCGCGGCGGACGGTGGAGCAGGGGGGCGAGATCCGGATGGGCTGCCGAGCGACCGGGCTCGCCCGCACGCCCGCCGGCTGGGAGGTTCACTGCATCGACGCGGCGGGAGAGCGGCAGAGCCTGTCCGCCGATCATGTGATCTCCTCGGCGCCGCTGCGGGAGCTGGTGCTCGGCCTCGAGCCGGCCGCGAGCCCGGAGGCGCGGTCCGCCGCCACGGCGCTGAAGTATCGCGAGTTCCTGACCGTGGCGTTGATCGTGAAGCCGACGCTCTCGTTCGACGACAACTGGATCTACATCCACGAGCCGGGCGTGAAGGTCGGGCGGGTGCAAAACTTCCGCAGCTGGTCTCCAGAGCTCGTGCCCGATCCGGCGCTGGCCTGCTACGGCCTCGAATACTTCTGCTTCGAGGGGGATGGACTCTGGAACTCGACCGATGCCGAGCTGATCGCGCTGGCGTCGCGGGAGCTGGTGCAACTCGGCCTGGCCCGTGCCGGCGATGTCGTGGATGGCCACGTCGTCCGACAGCCGAAGGCCTATCCGGTCTACGACGACGACTACGCCAGGCATGTCGCCACGATCCGAGAGGAACTCGATGAGCGGTATCCCGGCCTGCATCTCGTCGGCCGCAACGGCATGCACAAGTACAACAACCAGGATCACGCGATGATGACGGCGATGCTCACCGCCCGAAACATCCTCGCCGGCCGGCCGCTCTACGACGTGTGGAACGTGAACCAAGACGCGGAGTATCACGAGGATGGCGACCGGGGCGCCGAGGCGAGCCTCGCTGGGAGCCATGAGGGGGGCAACGCGGCCGCGAGCGGCCTGCGGCAGGTGCCGACACGAGTGGCCAGTGGTGTGTGAGAAACGCGTGAGGCCGGCGGATTGCCGTGCCTCCGTCGGGGCGGAACAGCGTTGCGGCACCCCGGTCGGCGTCGGTACACTTTGATCCTGGGCAGCGCCGCCCTCCATCCGGAATCCGCCGCCCGGGCTGGCCGCCGACACCGGCTTCCCGGCAGCACGCCGACTGCTTCATGCCTGCCTGCCCACCCATCGCCATCTCCGCCGTCTGCCTGTTCGCCAATTACGAGGTCCCGTCGTTTTCGGGATTTCCGGTCGGCGGCCTGCTGATGTTCTCTCTGTATGCGGCGATTGCAGCCGCGGCGATCGCCTTCGCCGTCTGGATGGATGACCAACAGGGCCAGGCCCCGATCCCGAGGATGGACCTTTGGTACGCGGGCATCGCGGCCTTGATTTTCGCCCTGCCGGTCGGCGCCTGGCGGCTCGGGCCCTCGTTCGTGCCGCTCTCGCTGCTCGGGCTCGGCGGCTTCGCCTACCTGTTCACGGCCCGACGCGACAAATCCGTGCCGGCCGACGAGCGGATCCTTACGAAGCGATTCATCTCGACGCTCAAACAGTCGCTCCAGGAGCGGTTGGCGAGCAACAAGAATCGGCCTGCGAAGGCTGCGAAGGAGAAGGTCAAGCCGCCGAGCGTCGCGGAACGGCTCCAGCAGTTCAGCACGCTGCTCGAAAAGTTCGGTGGCCGCCGCGGCCGCAAGCCAAAGGCCGCCGCGGCGACCGACGGGCCGGCGCCGCCGGAGTTCAAGCTCTTGAAGAAAGACGGCTCGCCGGCGATCGCGAACCAGGAAGCGACTTCGGCCACGCAGTCGGAAAACATCCACAACGTGCGGAAGATGCTGATGACAGCGATGGGGGCGGGTGCGACCGACGTCCATCTCGAGCCGCATGAGAAGGAGTTCTTCGTGCGACTGCGGGTCGACGGCGTGCTGAAGAATTCCGAAACCATCACGATGCCCGCCGGCAAGGGCATGATCTCGACACTCAAGGTCGCCTCCGACATGGACATCGCCGAGCGGCGACGGCCACAGGACGGCACGTTCTCGGCCCTGTTCGGCAAAGACAAGTACGAAATCCGGGCCGCCAGCACGCCCACCAGCTACGGCGAGAAGATGGTGCTGCGGCTCCTCAACTCGTCGGGCGGCGTGATGAACGCGGGCCTGGCCAACATCGGCCTCCGCACCCAGATTCTCGAGGCCTTGAAGGAAGTCATCCACAAGCCCTACGGCATGTTCCTCGTCACCGGGCCCACCGGCTCCGGCAAGACGACCACGGTCTACGCCTCGCTCAACGAGATCGACGCCCAGCAGCACAACATCACGACGATCGAGGATCCCGTCGAGTACCGGCTCGACGGCATCACGCAGATCGCCGTCAACACCGCCGCGGGCGTCACGTTCGCCAGCATCCTCAGGAGCGTGTTGCGGCAGGACCCCGACGTGCTGCTCGTCGGCGAGATTCGCGACAAGGAAACGGCCGAGATCGCCTGCCAGGCGGCCCTCACCGGGCACTTCGTGTTCTCGACGCTCCACGCCAACGACACCGTCTCGACGATCACCCGGATGCTCGACCTCGGCCTCGATCCGATGCTGATCCAGACCGCCGTCACCGCCGTGCTCGGCCAGCGACTCGCCCGCAAGCTCTGCATGAAGTGCCGGGAGGCCTATCCGCCGCCCCCCGACCTGCTCAAGCGACTCGGGCTCAAGCCGGAGGCCGTGCCGGTGATCTACAAGGAGAAGGGCTGCCCCGAATGCGGCGGCACCGGCTACAAGGGACGCATCGGGATCCACGAACTGATGGTCATGACCGACGACATCCGCAAGCTGATCACCGACTCCCCGTCCATCGAGCACCTCAAGGCGGCGACCCGGGCCGCCGGCACGCGGTCGTTGCAGACCGACGGCTTCCTCAAGGTGCTCAAAGGGCAGACGAGCATCAGCGAAGTGGTGCGGGTCACGACGTAGCCTCGAGAGCCACCATGCCGGCGATCGCCTTTGACATCATCGTGCTGCTCGGAATCGCCTACTGCGGGTTCCTCGGGCTTTCGCGCGGATTTTTCGCCACCGCCGTCGCGGGAGTGGAAGTGCTCGGTGCCCTCATTCTCGCGATCCTGCTGCACGAACCGCTGGCCGGACTGATCGGGCCGTTGTTCATGGACTCGTTCGGGTTCTTCATGCCGAGCGACTTCACCGTACAGCCTTGGGCCGTGTTCCTCTGCTTCACGCTGGTCTTCTGGGGCAGCCTGACGGCGGTCTGGAAACTGGCCAACCCAAAGTTCATCGACACGGAGATCCTCCCGATGCCGCTCATCGATCAACTCGGCGGCGGGCTGGCGGGGGGGTTCGCCGGGGCGCTCTTCCTGGGCGCGATCCTGATCAATTGGTCGATGTGTCCGCTGCTCGCCGGGATTCCGGTGCCCGCGGGGGGCATGTGGCTCGACGTGGGCAGCCTGGCGATGCGGGCCGCGGGCCAATTCGCCGGCGAGCGGCAGGCCGATGGCACGTACGTTCCCGTGGATGGCGAACCGGCTCCCAGCGACGGGATCGAAGGACCGATCCGGGTCTCGAGCGAGGCCTGGCGGGATCTCAATACATCGGGCCAGTGGGAGTTCGAAGACCCGTTCCGCGACACCGACGGCAACGGAACAATGACGAAGGAATTCAAATACGTGGATCTCGACGGTGATCGCCAGCGGCGGGTCGGACTCGTCGAGAAATACGTCGTGGGTGCCTGGGACGCCACCATCCGGGTCGAGAACCGCGAGCCAGGTGCCGGCGGGCCGCCGAAGCCGCCGGCGCCGGCAAGGCCGAATGAGGCCAAGCCTGCCGAGCCCAAGCCCGCGGCGGCCGATGACGCAAAGCTTCCGGAAAAGCTCCCTGACAAGCCTGCAGCCGAGGACGCTGCGGAAAAACCGACCGAAGAGCCCGTCGATGACTTCTTTTGATGAGTCGCCCGGGCGTGGCATGAACGTACGCCTCACCGGTGTGGCCGTGGCTCTCGGCGTGCTCATGACGGTCGTCCCCCGATGCTTCGCAGCCGCGAAATCGGCCGCCCCGCCAGCGGCCGCGGTGCTCGACGCCGAGACCCTGCACGGGTTCGACTCAGAGGCCGGGGAGGCCCTCGACCTCCAGTCGTTCGGCACCATCACCCTGACGGCGGCCCGGGAACTCGCCCGCCACGACGGGCCGATCATGCTCGACGGGGTCCACTGGCTCTTGCCGGTGCAGGCCATCGCGTTGTCCCCTCATGGCAAACTCCTGTCGCTTGGCGGGATCGAGTCGGTGGATGTGCCGCTGGCCGTGGCGTTGGCTCGGCATCGCGGGCCGCTCGCACTCGACGGTGTGGCCCGGCTGTCACCGGCCGCAGCCGCAGCGCTCGCGGAACTGCGGGCGCCGCTCCGACTCGGTGGCCTCACGCATCTCGATTCCCGCGTCGCCGCCGCACTCGCCCCGCACTCTGGGCCGCTGTTCCTGCCCGGAATCGACGCGCCGTCGCCGGCCACCGCCGTGGGGTTGGCCCGGCATGCCGGGCCACTCCAGCTCGACGGCGTCACGCGCATCTCCTATGCAGCGCTAGCCGCCCTCACCCGCCAGCCGTTCGGCTGCCAGCTCGGCCGGCTCGGTGGGCCACGGCCTGCACAGGCTGCAGACGATCCATTGACCAGCATCGAACGACCGCTGTTCGCGCCGGCTATACTTCACCGATCGTCTCCGACCACTCCGCCTTCGCCGCTCCCGTGAAGGGTCCTGCCATGGTCCTGCGTCAGCCTCGCCATCCGCTTCCCCGATTCCTCGCCGCCGTCGTCGCCCTGCTTGCAGCGGTCTGGTGCGCCCCCGCGACCGCCCAGACCGACCTGGGCGTGGAGCGGCGGCTGATCGAGGAGTTGATCCGTGACGGCAAGTACAAGCAAGTCGTCGCCGAGACCCGCCAGCTCGAGCAGATCGTCCGGCCCAACGGCCGCCCTCCGAAAGGGGGACAGCAGACGGCGATCATGATCGATCTCTTGCTCCTGCGGATGTTCGCGGAACGAGAAATGGGCATGCTGAGCGATGCGGAAAAGTCTCTCGCCGACGCCCAACGGTACTTCAAGTCGAAGGACTTCCAGCGGGCCCTGGCCGCCAGCGTGCCGCGATCGTCGGATGCGGAGCAGGTCGGAAAGGCCGTGCTGCCGTTTTCGCTGCTCTACTTTTCACTGATCGACGAAGAGGCGATGCTGCTCCTGGAGCGGGTGCGATCCGACAATCACGGGCTCGCCATTGCCAAGCCATCCCGCATGTCCACGGCAGCCGGGACGGCCGACACGGATGCCCCTGAGATGGATGCCGCCGCCTGGGCCAAGCGGTTCGAACTGCTCGACAAGATCACGAAAATCGCACAGCACGCCCGCAACACATCGCTGGCCCGGCTTCCCGACGGGGAAGAGTCGCCCGAAGCCCGCTCGCCGTACATTCGTGCGATGCTCGGGGGTTTCCGGCCGCGGCTGCTCACGGGGAAGCGCTTTCTGGAGGCCGGCAAGTTGCCGTTCACGCTTCCCTCCGACACGATCGCGCCGGCCGCCGAGGGCGAGCCGGTGGCCGCGACCGAAGACGGTGATGCCACGAGCGCCGCGCCAGTGATCGCGGAGACACCAGCGGCCCGGGCCGAGGCTGCGGACCGACAGTTCCGCAGGGCGATCGAGTATCTCGAACAGGCCGTGGCCGATGCAGATGCCGCCTGCGATGCGGCGCTCGCCGCCTTTGAGCGCGGTGAAGACGAGCCCGAGACGGCAGACTATCTCGCAGCCCGCAAGGAAGCGGCCCGGATTCGGTGCACGGCCAAGGAGGCCCTGGCCGAGGCGGTCCTGCGGCACGGCGACCCGGAGCGGGCCCGGCAGATCCTCGGGACCGCGATCGCCGACCTGCGGGCGGCGGAAAAGCCCCGCCATCCAGCCCTCGCGGAGCCGTTGATCGTCGATGCCGAAATCTCGCTGGCGGAGATGCGGCAGAGCATCGCCGCCAAGAATGTCACCGCCGCCGAGCGGCAGTCGCGGGCCGCCGTCGAGGCGCTCCGCGAGGCCAAGGAACTGCTCACGGTCGAGGAGTCTGGATTCGACAAGAAAGCGCCGATCCACGAATTGCTCGCTGCGACGCTCGCTCAGGCCGAATCACAGTCGAAGTTGGCGGCACAACTCGTCGCCTCGAAGGATGCGGCCGACGCGGCGGCCCGCCGCGCCCTCAGGGCGATCAACGCCGGCGATGCGAAGAAGGCCGTCCCGCCGCCGCGGAAGCCGGCCCCAACAGCCGAACCGCAGCCGACAGAATAGCCGCGGATCGTGCAGGCCGCTCAGCCGTCGGTCCGCAAGGTGCTCGCCGAGCCACCGACGGTGACGGCCTCCCATTCCCGATCCGCGGAGGGCGTGGGGCGTTCGATCCCCTTGCGACGCTCACGGGCGGATGCCGCCGCGGTGGCCAGCAGCGCCTCGGCGTCAGCGATCGTGCCGGCGGCTGCGGCAATCCGTGCAGCAGCCACGGTCGCGGCGATTCGCTCCATGTGGGTCGCGGGCAGGCTGCGTTCGGCGGCGTCCAGGGCGATGCGACTCAGCCGCTGAGCCTCATCACGATTGCCCGCCGCAGCCTGAACGACAGCGAGGTGATGCACCGCGGCGATGGCTGCGGAATTGCTCGTCGTCGGCTCCATCCCTGCGAGCACGGGCTCGAGGAGCTTGGCCGCCGTCTGGCCACGGTCCGACCACGATGCCATGCCCGCGGTCTGCTCGGCCCGCGCGGCGGCGGCCGTGACGATGCCGAGCACCGCGTTGCCGGCCGCAGCAGCACGGGCCGCCTGCTCCGCCTCATTCGCGACGGCAACCGCCGCAGCGGCATCACCGTCTTCCAGACAACGCTCGACTTCGGCCGAGAGCACCGCCAGCCCGAGCGGCGAGGCGACATCCTGCCCGACGAGCGCCGACCGGATCGCCCGGCATGCGCTCCGGGCGCTTGCAGCGTCACCGAGCGCCGACTGGACCTGGGCCGCGGCAAGCTTCAGCCTGCCTCGCCGGGCAGCGAAGGTGGGATCGTCCTCGTCCGCCGCGTCGATCGTCTCCGCAAGCGATGCCTGGGCGACCTCGAACGCCGCAGTTGCGGCTGCCGAATCGCTCATCTCCAGGCTGAGCCGCGCCTCGAGCAGCCGCAGTTCAGCCGTCTGCAGCGGGTCGCGAGGGCTCTTCACCGAGGCAAGCATGGTCCGCGCATATGCCAAGTCGCCGCACGTCATCGCTAGGTCGGCAAGCCGCAGCGCCACTGCCGCGACGGCGGGGTCGTCCTTGCCCCGTTCCTTCCAGACGAGCTTGCCGAGTCGCACGAGCCTCTCGCGGGCCGCCGCCAGATCACCGACGGCCAGGGCGTCGTCGGCCGCAGCGGACAGCGCCTCCGCTTCCGATAGCTTCGGACCGGCTGCCGCCGCTCGACCCCGCACCCGCTCGAGCCGCGTGGCGAGACACACCGCCTCCGCGCTGCCGCCGCCGGCTGCGGCCGTCGCAAGCCCGACGGCCGCGGAGAGGATTTCGCCAGCCCGCTGCCGGTCGCCGCGGGCCAGATGGGCACGGGCCCGTTCGCCCAGGAGTTCGGCCATCTGGGCGGAGGTGCCCACATTGGCAGCGGCCGCGGCATCGACTGCGGCCTTGATGATCCGCAGGGCATCGTCCGCCTCACCGCGGTCGTCATGGAGTTCGACGAGCCGACGCAGGGCATCTGCCCACGTCGCCGACTGCCTCGTCGGCATCTCGACAGAGACCGCCCGCGTCTTGCCGAGCCACTCGGCGGCCGCCGAGTCGGTGGCCGCGGTCTTGCGGCCGAGATCGGCAAGGCGGAGCATGTCGAGTGCGACGAGGGGATGACGCTCACCGTGCTCCTGTTCGTCGGCGGCAAGCGCCTTGCGGAAGAACTCCTCGGCCCGGCTGGGTCGGCCGGCCTGCTGTTCGGCGAGACCATGATGATAGGCCACTCGACCAAAGCCGGGCTGGCCCGACTTCACGAGATTCGTGCCGCGGAGCAGGAGCCGACTGCGGAGCGAGGCGGCCTCCGTCGCACCTTCTGGCAGGCGGGCGATGTCGGCCGTCGCCTCGAGCGCCTCGATCAGCGGTGCCGGCGTCGCGGAATCGCCGACGACCACCAGCATGTCGGCGAGCCGCGCAGCCGCGGCCGGATTTCGGGCAGCCGCGGCGATGCGGCCTGCATGTCTCACGGCCGCCGCCACGGCGGTGCGGTCACCCTCGGCACTGGAAAGCCGGTCTCCCACGGTATCCAGCAGTCGTTCCGCCGCGGGGGGATCGGCGAGCAGCAGCATGCCTATGGTCCGCAGTGCCGCCACGAGGGTCGGGGCCGCCGCCGGCCCGAGACGTTTTTCGCGAATGGCCAACGCCCTGGCGTACTGCTCGTAGGCGGTGGTGTCGAGCGGGGTGTCTCGCATGTCGGCCTGGGCGATCAAGAGATCGGCGGCGATCGGCTCCTCTCCCCGGCCGCCGCTCATCACCTTGCCCAACGCGGCCTCCACCATGGCCCGCGCCTGCTCGGGCTTGCCCGCGGCAAAGGCCTTCCAGGCATCCTCGACCACGCGGTCGGCGGTCTTGGCCGCGGCTTGGGCCGCCAGATCTCCGGCCCCCTTTGGGGCGACGCTCGTCGCCGTTGCGTCGGCGGCATCCACGCGGTCGCGATCCTGGGGGGCCGCCGGCCGCGACGCGATCGCCTCGATCTGCTGCAGCTTGGCCTGCGAATCGGCCAGTTGGGCGGCGATCGCCCGGGCGGTCTGCAAATTTGCCTGGGCCGCCTCTTCATCTCCCAGCATCCGCTGCACCCGAGCCAGTTCGGCCAGATCGCTCGCCTGATCGGATGTCGTCGCGTCACCTGCAAGCGAGGTCTCGATTTCCACGGCCCGCCTCACATGCCGCCGGGCGGCATCTTCTTCGCCGAGCGCATGCTTGAGTTCAGCGAGCTTCGAAAGCAGCTTCACGACGTCGTCGGGCGGCGTCTCGGGGTCTTGTTCGTAGGCTGCCAGCAGCCGCTCCATCGAGGCCACCGCGGCGGGTCTGTCGCCGGCGGTGAGCTGGGCGAGGGCCAGTTGCTTGACCGTCGCCAGCGCGACCGGGTGATCAGGCCCCGCGGCATTCTCCCAGATCGCCAAGGCCCGCCTGAGCACGTCCACCGCCTCGGCATGCTGCTTGAGGGCCCGGTGCGCCCGCGCCATCGGCAGCAGCGCCGCCGCCACGTCGGGATGGCTTGCTCCCAAAACGGCCTCGCGCCGCTCCACGCCCTGTCGATACAGGGCGAGGGCATCACCCCAGGCGTTGGCCGCCTGACGGGCGTTGGCGAGGTTCACGTAGGCGTCGGCCACGTATGGATGGTCTTCGCCAAACTGCCGTACCCGCAGCCGCAGGAAATCGCCGCGAAGCTTCTCGGCTTCCTTGCCGCGACCGGCAGCCGACAGGATGCCGGCGGCCCCGTCCACGACGCGGGCGAGTTCTTCGTCTTCCCGCCTGCCTTCGCGGGGCACGCGACGGTCGATCAGGCGGCCGACCATTTCGGCGGCGGCATCGGCCTGGCCCGCCTTCACGGTGGCCGAAGCCAGCGCGACCATCGCCGCGAGAGTCGAAGGATGCGTGGGCCCGAGTTTCCGCCTGAGCGTCTTCGCCGCCTGTTCAAGCAGCGGCCGGGCCACCTCGGCGTCGCCGCTGGCGAGGAGGCAGCGGCCCAGTCCGAGCTGGTCCTCGGCAGTGCCGGCGTCCTGCGGCCCCATGATCCGTTCATCGGCCTCGAGTGCCGTCTGGTAGAAACCGGCGGCTTCATTCGTGAGCCCCGCCTCGCGGCAGGCGTCGCCCGCCAGCCGGAGGCCACGGCCCGCCCGGTGATCCCCCTCTCGGGCGAGCTCCTGAAACCGAGCCGTCGCCCGCGCGAAGCCGTCTCCGGCCGGGTCGAAATCACCCCGCAGGGCCGCCATGCGTTCCATGAGCAGGTCGTCGAGGGCGGCCTCGACGCCGTCGCTGCCAGCGGTCTGGGCGTCGATCGCATGGGCCCGGTCAAGCGCCGCCTCGGCCGGCGAATAGTCCTCGAGGTCGGCATGAAGTTCGGCGAGCTGCCTGAGCAGCTCGACGACCGCCACCGCATCGGCATCGCGATCCGCCTCCGCGGCCTCGGCCGCCTGTGTCATCACCGCGATGGCGTCGTCCTCCTTGCCTTCGAGTGCGAGCACGCGGCCGAGTGCCGTCGCAGCGCGGAGCGTCTCGCCGGCCCCCGGCCCGCTGCGTTGCGCCTCGCCGTCATACCGAGCCCGCAGCGTCGCCACTGCGGCCGTGTAGTCCCCCAGGGTCTCGTGCACCTTGGCCAGCTCTTCGTTGGCCTTGATGGTGGCTTCGTGATCGGGCCCGAGCTGCTGCGTGAAGAGATCCACCGCCCGCACGAGCTCGCCCCGCGCCTGGAGCGTCCGCTCATGCTCGGCACCGAGCGCGGAGTCGAACATCACGACGGCCTTGACCAGCGAATCGACCATCTGATCGAGCCGGCCCGCAGACGCATGCAGTTTTCCGAGCAGCAAAAGCGTCGAGGCCTGTTCCACCTCGAATTGCCCCGGCCGATCGGAGAGCAGCGGCTCCCGCAGCGTCACGGCTTTCGAGAGCGGTCCCTCGGCCTCGGTGAGTTTCTCCTGTTCGAAGAGGATGAGGCCTGCCATGTCGAGGATCGGGAGCAAGTCGGGGTCACTGGCCCCTTTTTCTTTCCTGATCACCGCCGTGGTCTTGCGCAGGACGCCGAGCGCACCCTCGCTGTCGCCGGCCTCGTGGAGCTTCGCCGCCTCCTCGAGGGCCGCCTCGACCCGCACGTCCCGCGCGAGCGCCGTCGCCGGCAGACCGCTTGCGACGGCGATGCACAGCACCGCAGCCGCCAGGCCCCAGGTCCACCCGCCACTGCTCGGGCCACTGGGTCGTCCAGCCGTCGCCCGGTTCCACGCTCTGGGGCACCACCGTCGCATCGTTCTCGAGCCTCCTTCACCGCCTGTCGAAGCCGCGGTCATGACAGATTCAGCCGCGACGCGGCTTACTTTTCGACATCCTTGATATCCAGCAGATAGGACACGTTGGCAGTTCCCGCCGCCCCGTCGTGGTCGTAGGTCTGCCAGCCCGACGCCCGACTGCTGAGCCGCTTGCTGTCGGCCGTCAGGAGCTGGCAGTAAACCCAGGAGTCGATCTTCTCGCTGAGAAATTGCGTGTGGCCGTCGCAGAAGGCGACGCACGCCCCCTGGCCGCGGTGCCGCGACGAGGGATAGCGAAAGGCGGCATCGCGGCCGATCACGTCAAGTTTTTCCTCGAGCGTCAGACCGGCGGAAGCGGGCACCGGATACGGATTGATCACGCGGTAGACGTTCACGGCCTGGGGCGTGGTGCTGCCGCTGAGCACCGGTGGCATGCCGAACGTGTGCGGCTTGTCGGCCACGGTGGTGTTGGCCACCGCCGTGGCCTGCGGCTGGGCCGCCCGGATCGGCGTGGACCAGGCGATCTGCGTCAGTTCCGCGATGCCGCCGGCCCGCTCGGCGAGCATCAGCGTGGTCGTATCGCCGTCGGCATCGGCGATGGGCGAGATACCCGTGCGGGCGGCCGTGTATGCGACCCGGTCACCGGTGGTATCAGCCCAGGTGACCGTCACACCCGCGGGCCGGGCCGACCGCCCCACGGCGTCGGCATCGGCATTGCCGACCGCATCGACGAACGCGCCGTCGCCCAGGTACTGCGAATACGGGGCACCGGTGCCGCTGAGCACCTCGGCACCGGAGCCGGCGTTGACGGCGTACGACAGTCCGGCATCGACCTGCATGTCGGCCTGCGATGTCGGACACAGATAGATCGGCACCCGCTTCGTCGCGGCGTTGTCGCCGGTGCCCGTGTAGTCGTCATACCAATCGTAGAGCCGCAGGCTGCCCAACTCGGGCAGGATGGGCACGGTCCACGACACGGCGGCGGCCGTGCCATTCCCGGCGTTGGCGAGCTGCGACGTGTAGGATCGAATCGCGTTCCGCCAGCCTGGGAGCCGGGAGTTGGCCGAGTCGTGATTGGCGAACGCCTTGGCGATCTGGCCAATGTTGCTCAGGCACGACGACCGCCGCGCCGTCTCCCGGGCCACCTGCAGCGACGGCAGGATGATCGACATCAAGATGCCGACGATCGCGATCGTCACGAGCATCTCGACGAGGGTGAAGCCCCGAGTGGCACGGGCACGCCGCGGCCGACCCGCCGGGGGCTGATCATGAATGACGTCGCGCATGAGACGGTCCTGATTCCGGTGGGCAGGGGAGTTCGCTTCGTTTGTGGCACGGGCAGACGAGCATGCCTGCCCGCCGCCGTCCGAGTATAGCCCTCCTTGTCGTCGATTCCCGGGAATGGGCTGCACGCGTGAACCGCCCGCCGTTCCTTCCAGTCCGGCGGCCAACGATCGCCGAACCCGCTCATCAATTCCTGACGAAACGGGAACCACCGCGGGACCGCTGGTATTCTCTCGCTATGCCGTCGCCCAGCCTCTCCGCACCGCCGTCCGGATGGCGATCTCGGCGGGCCGCCGCGGCCCTGGCTGTCTGCGCCGCGATCTGGCTGGCCTACGCCGGCGGGCTTGCCGCGCCGTTCATCATGGACGACGCCTCGAGCATCACGGCCAATCGCTCGATTCGCTCGCTCTGGCCACTCTGGCCGGTGCTCGTCTACGAGCATGGCGAGGGACGGACGATCGACGGCCGGCCACTTTTGAATCTCTCGCTGGCCGTCAATCGGGTGGTGACGGGCATGTCGCCCGTGGGCTTTCGCGTGGTGAACATTTTCATTCACTGCGGTAACGCGGTGCTGCTCTTGGCAGTGGCCAGGTTGTTGCTCAAGCGGCCCGCGGTGCCGGCGACCGTCCGGGAGCGGGCCGGCGAGATCGCGTTCGCAGCGGCCTTGTTCTGGGCGGTGCATCCACTGGGCACGAGTGCCGTCACCTACGTCATCCAGCGGGCCGAGTCGCTTGGAGCATTGATGATCCTCGCGACGGTGCTCGTGGCGGTGCGGGGGATGCTCGCAGCCGACGCCGGCGGCAAGACGTGGGCCCTGCCGTTCGTCGCGCTGCTCTCGGCCCTGGCGGGCACGGCCAAGGAGACGAGCGTGGCGATCCCGTTCATCACGCTCCTCATCGATCGGTCACTGCTCTCGGGCTCCTGGCGGGGCACGCGCAGCCACTGGCCGTGGCACCTGGCGGCGGCGGCCTCCTGGCCAAGCGTGGCGCTCATGCTGACGGCGCTGGGAGGCCGCGGGTCGTCGGCGGGACTCGACTCGGCCTCTCCCTGGCTTTACCTGCTCACGCAGGCGAAGGCGATCTGGCTGTATGTCGCTCGGATCGTGTGGCCGCAGGGGCTCGTCTTCGACTACGGTGATTTTCTCTCGTCGGGGCTGGCTGAATCCGGGGGCTGGCTCGTGCTGACGGCAGCGGTGTTTGCCGGAGTGGCCTATGGCTTCGCGAAGTTTCCGGTCGCCTTTCTCGGGCCGCTTCTGTTCTTCGTGCTCCTTGGGCCGACGTCGTCGGTGATCCCGGTCAAGACGCAGACGATCGCGGAGCATCGGGCGTATCTCGCGAGCGCGGCCCTAATCCTGCCAGCCGTCGCGGCGGCCTGGCTTGTCGCCCGGGCGCGGCTCGCCCTCTCGCCGCGATTCTGCGGCCTGGCTGCAACCGCGGTCGCCCTTGCGCTTGGCCTCTCGACGGTGGCCCGCAACCGCGAGTTCATCACCCCCGAGATTCTCTGGCGCAGGGCCCTGGCGGCCGAACCGCGGAACGAGCGGGCGATGATCAACCTCGCAGCAAAGCTGATCGGCAAGAAGGATCCCGCATCACTCGTGGAAGCCGAGCGGCTCTTGGCGAGGGTGGCGGAGACGGGGCGGTATCCCAAGGTCTACAACGTCAATCTTGGCTCGCTCGCCAAGGCGCGGGAGCAATACCCCGAGGCACTCGCCGCAATCGATGCCGTCCTCGAGATCACGCCCGACGACGCGACCGCTCTCGCTGACCGCGGCTACGTTCTCTGGAAGCTCGGCCGGTTGCCAGAGGCTCTCGCCGCGCTCGATCAGGCGCTGGCCCTCGACGACCAGATCGCACCCGCCTGGCTCAATCGCGGCAACGTGCTCCTCGACCTCGGCCGGCCGGCGGAAGCGGAGCAATCGTTCACCCGGTCGGTCGAAGTCGATCCGAAGTATGCCAAGGGCTGGGATCATCTCGGCATCGCCCGGCAGGAACGGGGCGACCGGGCCGCCGCCCTCGACGCGTTCAATCGGGCGGTGACCTGCGATCCGAACGATGCCGAGGCGGTCTACAACCGCGGCCGGCTGCACGCCGAAGCGGGTCAGCCCGTCGCCGCCATCGCCGACTTTTCATCCGCCCTCGCGGTCGATTCGGCCTTCCGCGACGCCTATTACAATCGAGCTGTGCTTCTGATCCGCGGCGGTCGCCCGGCCGAGGCACGAGCCGATATCGAAGCGTTCATCCGACTCGGAGGCGAGGCTCCCGCGGCCGTGCTCGCCCTCGTCGGCCTCGCCACAAAGCCCTGAGCTACCAGACCCGCCCCGCCAGCCCTGAAGCCCGCGCCATGCACGGCCTGAAGACACGTCAGCCCTCCGTCGTCGTCTGCATCCCCGTCTTCAACGACGCGAAGAGCGCCGCGCTCCTCCTCGACAAGCTTGACGCCGTCGCCGCGTCGCTGCCCTACGACTTTGCCGTGGTGTTTGTGGACGACGGCTCGCGGCACGAGGAGTGCGCGGCCCTGCCCGGCCCGACGCCGCACATCCCCGCCGTCGAAGTCCTCCGGCTGCGTCGCAACCTCGGCCACCAACGGGCGATCGCGATCGGACTGTCGTTCATTGCCGCCGAGACCGATGCTGACTACGCCGTGGTGATGGATGGCGACGGTGAAGACTGCCCGTCTTCGCTGCCCGAGTTGCTCGCCACAGCGACAGACGGCTCGCCCCACACAGCTGTGTTCGCCGAGCGGCTCAAGCGGCATGACGGCGCTGGATTCATGGTCGGCTACCGGACGTTTCGCCTGCTGCACAGGCTGTTCGTTGGCCGCGACGTGAAGGTGGGCAACTTCAGCGTCCTGCCGCGGCCGGTCCTCGAGCGGGTGGTGGGCGTCTCGGAGATCTGGAACCACTACGCGGCCGGCGTGTACCACGCCCGGATTCCGGTCATGCAGGTGCCGATCGCCCGCGGCCGCCGGCTCGCCGGTGAATCGAAGATGAATCTGCCGTCGCTCGTGATGCACGGCATCTGTGCGCTTTCGGTGTGGAGCGACGTGATCGTGTCGCGGTTGTTTGTGATCGTGGCCGGGCTGATGGCGGCGGTCGTGGCCGCGCTCGGCGCCGTGCTCGCGATCCGGCTCTTCACGACGGCGGCCATCCCCGGCTGGGCGACGTTCACCGCGGGCATGCTCGTGATCGGCGGCCTGCTGCTCGGGATCGTGAGCCTGCTTTTGGCCGTGTTCGTCCTCGGCAACCGCAGCGCCGCCAACTTCCTGCCCCACCGCGACTGGCGGGATTACGTGCTTCCAGAAGATCACGCCGCCGTCGCAGGCCGCACTCCGCTGGCCACGGAGTGATCGATGGAAGCCCGAACCTCGCGTGAGTCTGAGCAAGTCCCAGGCTTGCCTCGGCACCTCTGGATTGTGGCGGCCGTCATCGCCCTTCTCGCCGCCCACTACGTGCTCGCCTACACAGCCACCCTCGGCGCCTCGACCACGTTCGACGAGCCGCTTCACATGGTGGCCGGCGTCGCCTACTGGACGCTCGACGACTACCGGCTCCAGCCCGAAAACGGCAACCTCCCGCAGCGGTGGTGCGCGATCCCGCTGCTCTTCATGAATCTGAGTTTTCCGTCGCTCGACCAAACCGTGTGGCGGGAGAGCGAGGCGATCCTCCTCGGCCGGCAATACCTCTACACCTGCGGCAACGATCCGCAGGCGATGCTCGCCGCCTCCCGGGCAATGGCCACGGTCTGGTCCACGGCCCTGTGCCTTGTCGTGTTCCTCTGGTCGCGGTCGATCTTCGGCACCTCCGGTGGCCTCGTCTCTCTCACGCTCGCCGCCTTCTGGCCCGCCCTCGTCGCCCATGGGCCGCTCGCCACGAGCGACGCCTGCGGAGCCCTCTTCTTTACGCTCGGCGCCTGGTCGCTCTGGGCACTGTTCCACCGGATCACGCCCGGCACGCTCGCGGCCGCCTGCTTCGCCCTCGGCCTCGCCCCGATCGCCAAGCATTCGAGCGTGATGCTCGCACCGCTCGCGCTTTTGTATCTCGCCGCGATCGCCGCCCTGAGCCGGCCACTCGTCATCGATCTCGGCCCGTGGAAGGCGGTCGTCCACGGCCGCGGGCAGCGGACCGCCCTTGCATTCGGGTCACTGCTCGTCCCGCTCGCGGCCGCCGTGTTTTTTATCTGGGCATCGTGCGGGTTTCGTTACGACGCCGCCGGGCCTGGCTGCGGTCCGCTCGAGTATCGTCGCTACACAACGCTGGAATCGTGCAACGCGCACGCCGGCGGAATCGGCCGACTGTGCGATCTCCTCGCCGCCTGGCGGCTCCTGCCCGAGGGCTGGATCTACGGGTTGAGTTACGTCGGCGCGACGGTGCGGATCCGCAACGCCTTCGCAATCGGGCAGTATTCGATCGACGGCTGGTGGTGGTATTTCCCGCTCTGCTTGGCGATCAAGAACACGCTACCTTCGCTCGTGCTGTCGCTATGGGGCGTGGGCAGCGCGTGCCGCGGCCTGAGTTCTAGCCTTGTCCGGTGGATGCCGCCGAGTCCCACGGCCTACGCCAGCCTCGCGCCCCTCGGCATCTTGGTCGTCCTCTGGCCCACGTTCCTCACGAGCCACCTGAATATCGGCGAACGCCATCTGTTGCCCTCCTACCCGCCGCTCATGGTGCTGGCCGGTGGAACCCTTGCCGCGGCGGCGTCGGTGTGGGTCTGGAGGGCCGTTGTCGTCCTGCTCGCCCTCCACGCTGGCGACGTCACCAGCCGCTGGCCCTCTACGCTCGCCTACTTCAACCAGATCGTGCCCCGTGGCCGCGAGTATCAATGGCTCGTGGACTCGAATCTCGACTGGGGCCAGGATCTGCTGCGACTCCGCACGTGGCTCGAGAATCATGCCTCCGGCCAAGCACGAGTTTACCTTGATTACTTCGGCAGCGGCCTGCCAGACGAGACGCTTCCCAATGCGGAGATTCTCGCTCTCGCGCCCGCAACGGGAACCCCGCAGACGTTGCAGCCGGGCCTGTACTGCATCAGTGCGTCGTCCCTGCAGGCGGTGTACGAGCGCCCCGCGGCATGGTGGTGCGAGCGACATGAAAAGACATATCAACTGGCACGCGCGTATGTTCGACGAACCGTAGTCCCGCCGGGTCAGCCTATGGCCGCTGACAGCGTTGTCCAGGAAGACCCCGGTGTCTTCAGTCCCGATACCGTGGAGCCTGCAGACCTGGCCCTCGGGGGTCTCGACGATGCCACGCCCCACGATCTCGCGACGTATGCCTTCACGGTGCTCCAAGCGGCGCGGCTCCGGGCGTACCTCCGACACCACCCGCCGGATGCTTCCGTGGGCGGCTCGATCCTGATCTTTGCCCTGTCTACAGCCGAGCTTCACGCGGCTCTGACGGAACCGCCAGCCGAACTCCGCCCGGATTGCTGGAGCAACGATCGCAACGCGGCGGTCGCAGCGATTGTCCGGCGCAGCGACGCGCTCCTCGACGATGGCCGAACAGCCGAGGCGATTCCGCTGCTCATCGAGGCCTGTAGCATCGACGACGTGCACCCAGTCGCTTGGGGTCGCCTAGCACTCGCCTACGCCGGCAGCGGCCGCGAAGAAGATGCCGTGAAGGCCTTCCAAAGGGCGATCCGGCTGGCACCGAAATCTGCGGAGCCCCTCTACAACCGGGGCAACTTCCACGTCGAACGGGGCCGGATCGCCGCCGGCATCGCCGACTACGACGCGGCGATTATCGTCGACCCTGACTTCCGGCAGGCATATTTCAATCGTGGGGTCGTGATGCTGAGAACGGGCAAAAAGCCAGAGGCGATCGCCGATTTTGCCCGGTTTCGTGATCTTGGGGGCGAACTGCCGGCAGCGATCGAGCCCCTTCTCGAGAACGCCGGCCCGGAGCGCCGGCCATGATCGCGATCGGCCCGCGTCGCCGCCGGCTCCATGAACTCCTGATCGTGGTATCGCTGCTAGCCGCGCATCTGGCTCTTGCCTTCACCGCCACGCTTGATGCCACCGCCACCTATGACGAGATTCTGCACATCGCCTCCGGGCTGACCTACTGGCGATCGGGCGACTATCGCTTCCAGCCCGAAAACGGCAACCTGCCCCAGCGGTGGTGTGCGGTGCCGGTGCTTTTCTTGAACCCACGGCTCCCTGAGGATGCCGCCGCCTGGCAGGCTGCCGACGCCATGCGGATCGGTCGTGGGCTGCTCTACCGCTCCGACATCTCGCCGAACCTGGTCATGGCGGTGGCTCGCCTCGGCTCCGTTGCGTGGTCCCTCGCCCTCTGTCTCGTCGTGTTCCTGTGGTCGCAGTCACTGTTCGGCTTCGGGGGCGGGATCGTGTCGCTCGCACTCGCGGCGTTCTGGCCGGCGGTCGTGGCCCACGGCCCGCTGACCACGAGCGACGTCTGCGGCGCTCTCTTTTTCACGCTCGGCGCATGGTCGCTCTGGGGGCTGCTGAATCGGGTGAGCGGCCGCACGCTGGCCGCCGCAGCCGCCGCGGTCGGACTCGCGGCGATCGCGAAGCACTCGAGCGTCATGCTCGCACCGATCGCTATCGCTTTTTTCATCGTGGTGCTCGTCGCGGGCAGGCCGCTGCCGGTTCGGCTTGGTCACTGGTCCACGACGGCGACCAGCCTGAAGGCCCGAGCATGGGTCGCCATGGTAAGCCTCGCGATTCCGCTGGCTGCGGGTGCCTGCTGCATTTGGGCATCGTGCGGGTTTCGCTATCTGCCAGTGCCGGGCAACGATGCAGAGCTCAACTATTACTGGTTCGACACGCTCACCGAATGCATCGGCTACGCGGGGGGCATCGGCCTGATCTGCGAGTGGCTTGGCAGTCTGCGATTGCTGCCCGAGGCCTGGCTCTGGGGCATGAGCTACGTCGCTGCCCGCAGCAGCCATCGCTATGCATTTGCGATCGGCGAGCATTCCGTATTCGGATGGTGGTGGTTTTTTCCGCTCTGTCTCGCGATTAAAAACACGCTGCCCGCACTCGGCCTCTGCGGCTGGGGCCTCATGCGGCAGGTGGCAGCGATCGCCGCCGGTCTGCGGGCCCGGCTGCCGCTGCGTGGTGAGACGTGGGGCTCGGTGCCGCTCGTGATCATGCTTGCCGTGCTCTGGCCAATCTTTCTGACGAGCCATCTGAACATCGGCGAGCGGCACCTTCTCCCGTCGTATCCACCGCTCATGATCCTCGCGGGCAGCGTATGGCGGGCGGCGACATCCCGCCGGCTGAAAGCCTTCATCGTGCTCCTCCTCGGCCTGCATGCCGCGGATGTCATGAGCCATTGGCCGTTCCCGCTCGCCTATTTCAACCAGATCGTGCCGCGCGGTCGGGCCCACGAGTGGCTCGTCGATTCGAGCCTCGACTGGGGCCAGGATCTCGACAGGCTCGCGCGGTGGCTCGATCGCAACCGACGGCCGGGCGAACCGATGTATGTCACTTATTTCGGCGGCGTGCGGCCCGACACCACGCTCACCGATTTCGAGCTGCTCGGCCTGCCGCCGGAGTGGGGCGTTCGGCAGTCGTTGCGGCCGGGGCTGTATTGCGTGAGTGCGACGGCGCTCGAGGGCGTGGCCGATCGCCCGCGCGGCCCGTGGTGCCGCACGTTCGAAGATGCCTACCGCCTGGCAGGCGCATGGCTTGCGAAGCACGACCGCGACGCGGACGACGCGGCGGCGCGGCAACTGCTCGCCTCCCTCACCCGCGATCGCGACGAACTGGGCGTCCTGTCGCTCGGTGAGCCGCCGTCCGACCATGCCCTCGCCGTCGCCGCCTTCAACATCCTCCAGGCCGGGCGGCTCAAGGCGTTCCTGCGGCATCACGCGCCGGAGGCTGTGATTGGCGGCTCGATCCTCGTGTTCCGGCTCACCGCCACCGACATCGAGCAGGCCTTGCACGGCCCGCCCGCGGAACTCGCCGCGCAATCGTGGTTCGAGCGGGAGCGCTACGGCACGGCCGACGAACTTGTCAGGCAGGGCCGGCGGCATCTCAATGACGACGAGCCTCATGAAGCCCTCGCAGTCTTTCAGTCGGCGACGAGGCTCTATTCCGGTGACCCGCGGGCCTGGGACGGCCTCGCTGTCGCCTGGGAAACCCTCGGCGACCCCGAGCGGGCGACGCGCGCGGAGCGGCGTCGCGACCGGCTCCAGGCCCGGCTGAACGCAGCGGAGCCTGAGCGATGACCGCGAGCGACGTGCAGGTGTGGCTGACCCGCCACCCGCGGATGATTCTCGCGGTCGCCGCCGTGGCGGCGGTCGCCGCCTACGCCCCGAGCATGCGTGGCCCGTTCCTCTTCGACGACCTCTCCGAGATCGTAGACAACCCCGCGATCCGCACGCTCCTGCCGCTCTGGCGGCCGATGTTCGAGGGGGGTGAGCTGCCGCATCGGCCGATTCCCTATCTCTCGTTCGCCGCCAACCATGCATTCGGCCGAGCGCTCGCGGCGGTCGTCGGCACGGCGCCGCTCGATCCGCTGCCGTTTCACCTGGTCAACGTGGCAATTCACCTCCTCAACGGCTGGCTGCTATATCACGTCGTGAGCATGCTCCTGGCCCGCCGCCGGCCTGACCGTATCGGCTCCCTTTCACCTGCGACACTTGCGGCGATCGCGGCTGCCCTCTGGCTCGTACATCCGCTCCAGTCGCAGGCCGTGAGCTATGTCTACCAGCGGATCGAACTACTCGCGGCCTGTTCCGCGCTGGCCACCGCCGCTGCGTTCCTGAAGGCCACTGCATCCCCGCGTCCACTGCCCTGGGTCGCCGCGGCCGTCCTGGCCTGCGGACTCGGCATGGCCTGCAAGGAGTGGGTCGTGGTCGTGCCGATCGTGATCCTGCTCCTCGACCGGGCGTTTCTGGCCGCGTCGTTCCGCGAGGTCATCGCCCAACGCGGCGGCTGGCACCTCGCCCTCTTCGCCACCTGGCCGATCCTATTCGCCGTCGTGGCCATCGAGCGGCACCGCTACCCCGAGGCGGGCTTTTCCCCCTGGCAGTCGCTCGTCTATGCGGCCAACCAACCAGTGGTGATCCTCTGGTATCTGTCACGGCTGGTGATTCCGGTGGGGCTTTCGATCGATCATGGCGCCGTGCTCCGGCAGGATGTCTTGGGCGGCGACGCCTGGCTGCTGCTACTTGCTTGCGCCGCGCTGGCCCTCGTCGGCTGGGCCGCGGTCGCGCTGCCACGGCGGCCGGCTGCCGCATTTTCGATCCTGGCGTTCCTGCTTCTGCTCGCCCCCACGTCGAGCCTCCTGCCCGTGCAGGACGTCTGCGTGGAGCATCGGATGTATCTGGCCGCGGCGATTCCGATCACCGCAGCGGTGGCGTTGGTTGCAAGCCACACGCAGATGTTGCTGCCCGTCGCGGCCACGGCGGCCGTCGTCCTGGCCACGTTGACTGCAGCCCGCAATACCGTCTACCGCTCACCGCTCGCCGCCTGGCACGACGCCGTCGTGAAGAGCGGCGGCAGTTCCCGCTCGCTCTCCCGCTACGGCACCGAGCTCTCGAAGCTCGATCGCCATCAGGAATCAATTGCCGCCTGCACGGCCGCCGTCGAGCGCAACCCTGTCAATCCCGTGCCGTATGCGGCGCTGGCCGCCGCCCTGCTCAACGCCGATGAGCCCGCGCGGGCGGCAGACGCCTGCCGGGCCGGCCTGGACACTGCGCGTGACGGGCAAGCGGGGTTTCGCGATCCCGTCATCGACCGGCTGGGCATGTACCTCGGCCTCGCCCTCGATCGGCTTGGAGACCCGCGGGGCGAGCCCCTGCTCCGCACGGCCGTCGAGCGGCTCCCTGACTCGCTCGCCGCCAAGGAGCATCTGGCGCGGGCGGTCATGCGGACCGACCCGGAGGCCGCGGCCGTGCTCTGGTCGCAGATCGCCGCCGCGGCGCCCGACGACCCCTATGTGGTCTTCAACCTCGGCTCGGTGGTCGCCCGGTTCGACCCCGCGGCGGCGCTCGAAATCCTCGGCCGCGCCATCGCCCTCGATCCGAACAATCCCGACGCCCACAACAATCTTGGCAACGCATTTCTCATACTCGGCCGTCATGCTGACGCCATGAACGCCTACCGTCGCTGCCTCGAGCTTGCCCCCGGGCATCCGCAGGCGGCCGCGAATCTTGAACGGCTTGGTGCCGGGAGCCGGTGAGGCAGAATGAGCGGCATGAACGACGCTATTTCGGTCACCCTTTCCGACGCTGCGCCTGCTGAGCCGACGTCGCGGCCGACGACGCCAGCAGGCCTCTCATGGCTCGAACGTGCCCTGATTGCAGCCGCGCTCGCGGCGGCGCTCACGTGGCTCTGGCTCTCGTGGTGCATCTTCCCCCTGCGGAGTTGGAACGACATCCGCCTCGCGCCCACGTTTGCCCTAAAACTCGGGCTCCCGCTCTATCCCGGCGCCGACGGGGCGGCGAGCACGTGGATGTATGGCCCGCTTCCGGTCTGGCTCAACTGGCCGGCCACCTGGATGCCGGGGCCTGGGGAGGCTCTGTTCTTGGCGGGCGGCATGAACATGGCATTCCAAGTCGCCGCGATTTTTGCCGTCTGCCTCGCCTGGCCTACGCCTCGCTCGGGCCCGATCTCGTTCGGCGGCCGGCTGCTGGCCGCCGCCGTCACGATCGCGATCTGGCCATGGGCCAACTGGCAGTTTCTGCAGGCCGACAACTACGCCTTGGCATGCGGCCTGTTATCAAGCCTCGTGCTCGCCCGCGGCCGCGGCGAGGCCGCGGCGTGGGGGGCGGCGGCTCTGGCCACCGCGGGGCTCATGTGCAAGCAGACGTCGCTCGGCGTGCCGTTGGGGCAGGTGGCCTGGCTCGCGGCCACCGCCGGCACGCTCCCGTCGCTTCAGCATGTGGGCAGGCTTGCCCTCACAGGCTGCGGCTGGCTCGCGGTGCTCCTCGCCGCCACCGACCTCCGCGGCACGTGGTTCACGGCGATCCTCACGCCAGCAGGCCTGCCGTGGGCCAACGATATCCTCGAGCGGTTCATGGACCTCGCGCCCCACTTCGCGGTGCATCTCGCGGTTCCCGTCGCGGTCTGGCTCTGGCTCATGCGGCGGCAGGCCGCAGGCGATCTCTTGCTGCCGACGCTGGTGTGGGCTGCGGCGTGGCTGCCGGGCGTCGCCTCGGCCTTCAAGATTGGCGGCACGCTCAATAACCTCCAGGGCTTTCCCCTCTGGCTGCCGCCGGCTGCGGTCGTCGTGACCGCCACGTTCTCCCGTTTGCCCCGTGGCCGGGCAATCCGGGTTGCTCTGGCCATCGCCGCGATCGGGGTTCTCGCCGGCCGCATCGTCACACGGCCGGTGGGAATCTGGCAGCCGCTGATCGTTGCCTACGATGACGCCCGCGACATCTCTCGACAGTTTCCCGGCCAGATCTGGTTTCCATGGAATCCGCTCGTCACGGTGTTTTCCGAGGGCCGGCTCTACCAGGTGGAAGACGGGCTGTATGTCCGTAGCCTCGTCGGCAGGCCGGTGTCACACGTAGCGAGTCGCGAGCATCTGCCCCCGCGATTCAACGCGATCGCCGTCTCCAATCAGGGCAGCACCTGGGGCATCGCGGAGAAACTCCTGCCCGCGCCGCTCGAAGCGATCGATCTCGGCAACTGGACGCTCTCCCGAGTGCCGGGGGGGCCGGCGATCGTCACGGAGGAAATCGCCCCGTGACACCATGGCCCAGCATCGTCGCAGCTCCCGCGGCCGAATGGCCCGAGTCAGGCTCCCGTCCGTCGCCGACTCCGTGGCTGCGAGTTCTGCTTTGGTCGTTCGTCTCGCTCCTGCCGTTCTGGTCGCTCTTCGTGGCGCAGTTCGTCCGCGGGCAGCATCTCGGCACCGGGTTCATTTGCTATGACCTCGCCTACTACGTTGCCAATGGCCGAGAGATCTTCGAGCGGGGCAACGGCCTCGGCTACTCGAATCCCTACGACACCTCCCCCGCTGCGCCGGTGATCTACTATCACTGGCTGCCGTGGCTGTTTGGCCTCGGCGTGTCCGTGCTCGGGATCGATCCGGGGGGCTGGTTTCTCGCCATCGGCGTGGTGGCCGGCATGGCATTCGCCTTCGGCACGTTCCGACTGGTGGAGGCGATCCTTCCCGAGCCCCGGTTCCTGCCCGGGCTCTTTCTGCTTGCCATGTGGGGAGGCGGACTGTTCGTGCTCACGGCCTTCGTCTCGAATTGGTTCCTCGAATATCCGCTCTGGTATCAGTTGTTTCGCTACGATCCGTTCGAGGGCTGGTGGTTCCTCTCGTGGGGCCGGAACTCGCTCTTCACGACCGAAGCGACCTACCACGTGCTCGTCGTCTGGGCCTGGCTCGGGGCGGTGCAGGGCCGGCCATGGCAGGCGGTCGGCTTGATCGCGGCGCTTGCCGCTACGCATCCCTTCTCGGGCGCGCAGCATCTGGCGATCCTCGGCCTCTGGCTCACGGTGCGGCTGGCGTTCGATCGCCGCTTTTTCGGGCCGTGGCTTGCGACGGCCACAGCGACTGCGGCGTTTTGTGGCTACTACTTTGCGTTCCTGCCGCAATTCGAATCGCACCGCGCAATTCACTCGATCTGGTCGCTCGAGTGGATCGTGCCCTGGGGCTCTTTTCTCACGGCCTATCTGCCGGTGGCCTCGTTCGCCGCGGCCCGCTGCTGGCTCGACCGCCGCCGGTGGCGGCCGGAGATGACGTTTTTTCTGGTCGCCGCGGTGGTGTCGCTGTTTCTGATCAAGCACGAGCTTTTCTTGCCGCCCAAGCAGCCGCTGCACTTCACCCGCGGCTATGTCTGGATGCCGCTGCTGCTGCTCGGGCTGCCGCTCGTCCAGCGGCTCGCTGCCCGCATCGTGGACGGCCTGCCGCGGCCAGCGGCAGTGGCGATCCTCACAGCCTGCGCGATGCTCTGGCTCGTGGACAACGCCACCTGGCTTGTCCGGATGAATCTCCGCAACGCCGATGAACTTCGCACCACCACGGCCGTCTTCGATCTGTTCCGGCGACTCGACAACCGCGACGAGCGGGGTGTCGGCCTGGTCCTGAGCGGCGAGGCGCTCGACGACAATTATCTGCTCGGCACCTACACCCGGCTCGACCCCTACGTCGGCCACATCTTTCTCTGCCCCGATCGCGAATCGCGGATCAAGACGACGTCGCGCTGGATCAAGACTGGCCTCGAAGACCCGTCGCTTGAGGTGATCGACGTCGTGATCCTCTCGAAGCGCCGCGACTACCCGATCGACTTCAGCGGCTGGGAGATCATCTGCGAAAACGACCGCCTGGCCGCCCTGCGGAGACCAGCGGCCCTCCGGGGGCCACGATGATCACGCCGTCTGATTCATTTCCCTTTTCGGCCTTGTCCTATAGACGACTTACGGTCACGGCCACCGTCTTGATGACATTGCTCGCGGCTTGGCGGATCGTAACGGTCGCCGGAGATCACCTCGCCGCAAACTATGACCTGAGCTACGAGGGGCCCCAGATACGCTCCATTCAGCTCTTCGCGACCGGAACCAACCCCTATGCTGCAGATGTCTATAACAACATTCCATTCACTATAACGTTTTATCCGCCCCTCTACCCGTGGCTCGTTTCCTTTCTTCCACTGGGCAGAAATGTATTCTTCACCGGCAGAATAGTATCACTGTGCTTTATGCTCGCCGCCGGTTGCTGCATCCTGGCAGTCCGTCGCCATACGAGTCCGTGGTCGGTTCTGGCGTGTGCGAGTTTCTTTATGTTGTGGCCCGTGTCGACGAATACGGCGTTCGTCAAATGCGACAGCATGGCTCTGGCTTTTTCGGCAGCATCGATTGCGATCTTGCAGCGCCGCCCACAACCTACAGGAGTTGTCGCAGCTGGTTTCCTGGCCATCATGGCGATGGCCGCGAAGCAATCCTACATATCAGCTAGCCTCGCTGGATTTCTGTTTCTCTGCATGTTGGATCGTCGTCGTACAGTTGAATACTTGGCCGCAGTACTTGCGACCGCCGCAGGCATCAGCCTGGCTACAACGGCAGCGTATGGCGGTGGGATGTGGGTAGCCGTCAGCAGTTTCTCGGTGAACACTGTCAGCGTGGAGACGGCGATCAGCGTCTTGCTGGCGGGACTTTGCCAGCCATTATTTGTCGTGTTCATCGGTCTGGTCTGCCTTCCGCTTGCACCTGCCCGCACTCAGTCACTGGCGGCATTCGCCGGCCAGAACCGTCTACCCACTCTCTACGCTTTGTGCGCGACCATTGTTGCGTTGCTCACTGTCGGCAAGGAGGGTTCCAGCACCAATTACCTTCTTGAGCCGGCCTTGGGCTTGGCAATGACTCTTGCGAATCGTTACGGGGCTCTACCCGCGGTCAGCTGGCCCAGCTTCAGGGGTTTAGTAGCGCTAATGCTCATAGTTGGTTGTGGTATCTGGGATACTGCGGGAGCGAACCCGTCCGCATACAATCTTTGTCACCTTCCCGTTAACAAGGAGGGGGGCGACCTGGTCGTACGTCGAAGCGCGGCAATAGACCAACTAGCCGGCGATAATCCTGCGGTCCTTAATCTGGCCTGGGCGAGCCTAACGGCTGAGCTGCCCGGGGAGGTCAGCCTCTCCGATCCTTTCGGACAGCTACTGCTTTACGAGTCCTCGTCTCTCGACATCCGCCCGCTCGTCGCTTCGGTCGATCGTGCTTACTACGACCTCATCGTGATTTATCCGGGAATTGCTGATCGGTTTCTTTCCAGCAGTTCCCCAGTTGGGCAGCTCGGTGACGCCTTGCGCCGGAGATACCGGCCGGCCGGTCTCCACTGTGATGTATTTTGCTGGATTCCTGAACGGGTACCTGCACGATCCGCGACGGCGAGTCCGGGACTCACCACCATACCGGAAGCGGATTGTGACTAGAGAAACACTTGCAGATACGGAGCCGCGAGCTGCGTCGGCATCTCATCAACTGCCCACGTTCGTTGCCCGGTGGGCGTTCGTGGCCGTGTTGCCGTTCTGGTCGGTGTATCTGGCCCACGTGATGCTCGGCCCCAATCGGCCGACGGGCTTCATCATCCTCGACTGTGCGTATTACTGTGCGAATGGCCGGGAGATCTTTGAGCGGGGCAACGGACTGGCCTACTGCAATCCCTACGACCCCGATCCGGCGGCCCCGGTGATCTACTGGCACTGGCTCCCGTGGCTGCTCGGGGCAGGCACGAAGCTCGTCGGACTCGATCCCGGGTTCACGCTCTGCCTGCTCGGGGCGATGGGCGGCCTCGCCTGCGCCTATCTCACGTTTCGCCTGGTCGAGGCAGTCCTGCCGTCATCTCGCTATCTCGTGCCCTGCTATCTCGTCACGATGTGGGGGGGCGGCCTGCTCGTCGTCACGGCCGTGGCGACAAATCTCGCACTCGGGCGACCGATCGGTTCTTTTCTGCTTCAACACGATCCGTTCGACGGCATGTGGTTTCTGAACTGGGGCCGCAACCTGATCCTGCCGACCGAGGCGACCTACCATGCGCTCGTGGTGGGGGCATGGCTGGCCGTCGTTCGCGGCCAACCGGGGGTGGCGGTCGGCTGCATCGCGGCCCTCGCGGCCACACACCCGTTTTCCGGCATCCAGCATCTGCTCGTCCTCGGGGCGTGGCTCGCCTGGCGTGCGGTCACCCGCCGACGAATCGAATGGCCCGCGGTCGCACACCTTGCCGTGTTCATCGCCTTCTGCGGCTACTACTTCGGCTACCTGCCCCGATTTCCCCAGCATCAAGACATCCACGGCCGCTGGTCGCTCGAGTGGAATCTCAGCCTGGTGAGCCTGCTGGCCGCAGGTGTGCCCGTCTTCACCCTCGCGGCCGCCCGCTGCTGGCGGGATCGCCATGACTGGCGGCCCGAGATGACGTTCTTCCTCTTCGCCGCGGCGGTCTCATTTTGCCTGGCCAAGCACGAGCTCTTCCTGCCGGCGCGGCAGCCGCTTCATTTCACGCGGGGCTACACCTGGCTGCCGCTGTGCCTGCTCGGCCTGCCGCTCGTGCAGCGGGGGCTCGGCTGGGCGTTCTCCTCTCCAGTTCATCCGGGCGGCGGGCTCGCGCGGCATGCTGGCCGCATTGCTCTCGCGGCGGCTTTGGCTGGCCTGGCCGTGCTCGACAACACGACCTTCCTCGTCGGCATGTGGAATCAGCCCGCGGATCGGCCGCGGGACTGCCACATGTCGCCGGCGCTCGCCGATGCCTTCGGCTTTTTGGAGCGTGCCCGTATTACGGGAATCCTGCTTGTGATCAGCCCGAATGATGACTCGTGGGAGGACTACAACTACCTCTCCGCCACCTACACGGGGCTGACGCCGCTGCACGGCCATCCCTACCTCACACCCGCATACGACGACATCGTCGCGGAAACCCGTGCCTGGTACCAAAAGGGCGATCCCGCGCCACGACTCGAACGGGTCGATGTGATGATCGTGCCCCTCGACTTCTCCAAAACACTCCCCGGTGGTGCCGACGCCTGGACGCCGCTCCATGCGAACGACGCGGTCGTGGTCTTGAAGCGGTCCCGGCTACCGGGGCTGGTGCCGGTCGGCGGCGACGTCGGCCGGCCGTGACCGGGGCATCACGTCGCCCGGCTCCCGCCGGAGGATCGCGATCAGGCTCACGCCGCTGCGGTAGGCCCGGGCAGGTTCGCGCATCGTGGCCACCAAGCGGGCAGCTTCGCCGGCAAATGTCCGCTCAAGCACGGCATTGACCCATGCCGGCGGCATCGTGAAATCGGTCCCCGCCGCGCCGGCCGACCGGCCCCGCAGCCGGTTGAGTCTCCGGATCGTCCGCACCGCCGGCAGGAGCCTGGCCATGTAGTGGGAGACGAGCAGCGGCGTGACGGGCAGGTCCCGCCACACCCGTTCCAGCCGCTGCCTCGTGTAGCGGCGGTAGTGACCGAAGTTTTCGTCGTGCGGGCTCCAGAGCGACTCGTCGGCCGGCACCGTCACGAGCAGATGGCCCCCGGGCTTCAGCGCCCCGAGCAGGCTGCTCGCAAACGTAAAGTCATCGGGAACGTGCTCCATCACGTCCATCGCGAGCATCACGTCGGCGTCACGTTCCTCGGGGCCGAAGGCGTCGGGAGCCAGCCCGCAGGTGAACTGCACGGCCGGAAACCGCCGGCGGGCAAGCGCGATGCCCTCGGCCGACGGGTCGATCCCGTGGCAGGCGTAGGCGTCGGCGAGCGAGGCGATGTTGGCCCCGGTGCCGCAGCCCACGTCCACGACCCGCCGGCCGGTCTGCGGAGGGGCGATCTCCGCCAGCAGCTGTCGCACGATCCGCCGGCGGCCGCAGAACCACCAGTGGCGATTCTCGATCTCGGCATGAAGCTGAAACTGATCGGTCTGCATGCGGCTCACTGACCCGTCGAGACGGATCCCTCCTGCTGCCGGCGGTCGATGTCTACGAGAATGGCCGCCCGTGTGGCCTGCGTCACTGCCGCGTCCGGGACGATCGCGAGGCTGCGGTCCGCGGACTCGAGCGCCTCTTCGAGCGCGCCAGCCTGCCAGAGTTCCACGGCGAGCGTCTGCCAGCCCCGAGGATTGCGGGGGGCCTTGGTGACCACGTCCGCCCACATTACGAGCCGCGACTGATAGGCATGGCAGCGGTTCCAGGTCGTGGCGGCAAGCGCACACGCGACAAGCACAGTCGCGCCGATCGCGGCGGCCTGCCGCGATGCAGCCGGCAGGTGCCGGCTGATCAGCCCGTGTCCGACGGCACACACGCCCACGCAGAGAACCGCAAGCGGCAGATACATCCGGTGTTCAACCATCAGGTCGTTGACCGGCAGCACACTCGACGTCGGGCCGAGGAGCGCGAGAAAGAGCAGGATCACCAGCGCGACGCCCCGGGCGTGCCGCACGCCCCAGGCCGCCACCGCCAGGACGAGCACCACGGCCGCGACACCGGGGGCCAGCAGGGCGGGGTTTTCTATGGGCAGCCGATACCAGTCGATGCACAGCCGCGCGGGCCACACTGCCCGCGCGAGATACTCCCCAATCACGAGCGGCTGATTCGCGGCATACAGGAGCGGGCCGGCGAGCGGCTGCCTGAAGTCGGTATACCTGTCGCGTTGGAGGATCACGAGGCCCACGGCGATGAGCGGCGTGGCGAAGAGCACGGCGTAATAAATCGGCCGGGATCGCAACGCCTCCACGAGTGATTGCCAGGCCGCAGCGGGCCGCCAGCGAAGGGCGAGCCAGTCGACGAGCAGCACGGCGACCGGGGCGGCCGCCACGTGCTCCTTGCAGAGCATGCCCGCCGCACTCGCCGCCACGCTCGCCGCGAGCCATCGGGCTGGCCGCGGAGACATCGTCCCCCGCAGAAAACAGGCGACTGTCCCGAGGAGCGCCAGCGCCCCGAGCGACTCGATCCGCTGGTAGATGTAGTCCACAGCCTGCGTGCACAAGGGATGCACGAGCCAGAGCGTCGCCGCCGCCAGCGCGACTCCCCCGGAGGCCTCCCCGCCGCTCAGCCGTCGCAGAATCTCCCGCCCCACCCACCACACGAGCCAGCCGTTGGCGAGATGGATCACGAGATTCACAGCGTGATAGCCCCACGGGTCGAGGCCGTGGGCGGCGTAGTTCAAGGCGAACGTGTAGTAGGGCAGCGGCCGGTGCGGCAGCGGCGTGCCCTCGAACATCGGCACCCACGGCGGCCAAAGCACGCGGATCGCCGGGTTCTCGGCGATCTCGGAGATGTCGTCCGAGACAAACGCTCCCCGCCAGGCTGGCGCGTGGGCCACGAGCGTGGCGGCCGCCACGATCACAGCCGCCGCGAGCATCCCGGCTCGGCTCACGTCGCCGCCGCGGCGATGCGGGCGGTCCGCGCCTTCCGCCGGGCGATCTCCGCGAGCCGATCCGCCTCGGCCTGCTCGATCTCCTCGCCGCTGCGCACCAGCCGCGCGGAATTGAAGATCACGATCAGGCCGCTCACGATGTGCAGAAACGCCGCCCACACGGGCGTCACATAGCCCGCCCCGGCAAGCGACATGAAGACCAGGATGAAGAGCCCGCCGATGATCATGTTCTGCCGGATCACCGAGATCGTCCGCCGCGAGAGTTCCACCAAGAAGGGCACGCGGTTGAGGTTCGAGTTCATGAGTGCGATCGAGGCCGAGTGGATGGCCACGTCGCTGCCGGCGGCGCCCATCGCGATCGAGATGTCGCCGGCGGCGAGGGCCGGGGCGTCGTTTACGCCGTCGCCGATCACCGCCACGCGGTGCCCCTTGGCCTTGAGCTCGTCCACCATCTCGAGCTTCTCGTGCGGCAGCACTTCCGCCTTGTACTCGCTGAAGTGCATCTGTTCGGCCACCCGCTTCGCCACGCTTCGGCGATCGCCCGTCAGGATCACGAGCCGCTTGAGGCCGAGATCGCGGAGCCGGTCCACTGCCTCGGCCGCCTCCGGGCGGGCGTTGTCTTCGAGGCCGATCCAGCCTGCCAGTTCGCCGTCGCGCACGACATACAGCACGCTCAGGCCGTCGGCCTCGCTCGACGCCTGAATCTCGTTGATCGCGGCCACGCCCGCGCCCGAGAGCCCATTGCCCTTGTCCGAGAGCCACGTGCCGCGGCCCACGAGCACCTTGCGTCCGTCAATCTCCGCCCGCACACCCTTGCCCGCGACCTCCTCGAACTCGGTCGGCCGCGCGAGCTTGAGCTTCGCCTTGCGGGCCATTTCGGTCACGGCCCGGGCAACGGGATGTCGGCTGTCCTGCTCGGCACAGGCTGCCAGCCTGAGGAGGTCCCCGGGCTCCACGCCCTCCTGGGGCGAGAGCCGCGTCACCTGCAAAATGCCCGTCGTCAGCGTGCCCGTCTTGTCAAACACGATCGCCGTGAGGTTCCGCGCGGCCTCGAGCGTGACCACGCTCTTGATCAGCACGCCCAGCCGGGCGGCGGCCGAGAGCCCGGCCACCATCGCCGTGGGCGTGGCGAGAATCAGCGCGCTCGGACAGGCGATCACGAGCATCGCGATCGCCCGGTCAAAGGCCGTGTCGGGGTCGCTCCGCAGGGCGAAGAAGAGCACCACGCCCACGAGCATGAGCACGGTCGGCGTGTACCAGGCGGCGTATTGGTCCACGAGCCGCATGATCGGCGTCTTGGTCTTCTCAGCCTGCAGAATCAGATCCTTGACGCGGCCCAGGAGCGTGTCGGCCCCGGCCTTCGTCACCTCCACGTCGATCACGCCCGTGAGATTGATCGTGCCGCCAAACACCTCGTCGCCGCCGATCTTATCGACCGGCAGCGATTCGCCGGTGATGCTCGCCTGGTTGATCGTGCTCGTGCCGGTGACCACGCGACCGTCGGCGGGGATGTTGTCACCGGGGCGCACGCGCACGAGATCGCCGGGCCTGAGCACCTTCGCCTCCACCATCTCTTCGCCCCCCCCCTCCCGGAGCCGGGCGGCCTTGGTGGGCGAGAGCTTGATCAGCGACTCGATGCTCGCCTCGGCTCCGATCGCCGTCCGCTTCTCGATGAGCCCCGACACGATCATGAAGAACGCGATCGCCGCGCTCTCCTGGGATTTGCCGGTGGCGGCCGCGCCGATCACGGCGAGGGCGACGAGCGCGTTCATGCCCGCCTCCCCCTTGAGCAGGTCTTGAATGGCTGCGTAGACGAGCGGCGCTCCGAGCATGAGCATGGCTAGCGCCGCGGGGATCGCAGGATAGAGCTCCTTCGACCAGAGCAATTGCGCGATCACCGAGCAGAGCAGGAGCGTGCCGCCGACGAGCGTGGCGCCGATCTGCCACTTGAAGAGCGTGTTGCCTCGGGGGGTGGTCGCAACGGTCGCCTCGGAGTCGCCCGGGGCGTCAGCACCAGCGCGGTCGAGTCCGGACGGCGTGTACGCAGGGGAGGTAACGGTGGCCATGGCGGTTATTCGAGAGGTTCGCGGGACAAGTTCTCGGGACAAACGGCCCCACGAGGATTCTACTTCGCAGGAGCAGCCGCTGCCTCTACCGGGGCCTTCGCGTCGGGCGTCGCGGTCTTCGCCGCCTCCTCGGCTGCTTTCTTTTCCGCTTCCCGGATGTTCCTGACGCGGGCGGTGATCTCGTCGGCCTCCTTCCCGCGATCGGTGGCCTTGAGCACGACGGCGAGCGATTCCAGCGGCGCGATCAGTGCCACGGCCTCGGCACCGTCAGTCTTCTCCCGCACCTCCACGATGGCCCGCAGCGGCTTCTCGGCAGCCTTGTGGTTTTTGCGGGCTAGGTGGAAGTCGGCGAGCGACCGCAGCGACTCGAGCGTCTTGGGATGGGCAGGCCCGAGCCGTTTGAGCCGCACGTCGAGGGCGGCATTGAAGAGTTCCTCGGCCTCGTCGTCTTGCCCTTGGGCGGCCCGCACCTTGGCGAGGCCGTCAAACGAGGTGGCCGTGGTGGGATGTCCCATGCCGAGCTTTGCCTGCCGCACCGTGAGCCCCTCGAGTGCCATGCGAGCGGCGTCGGAGAGCCGGCCCTGGAGCCTGGCGACGTTTGCCGCACCGCTGAGCGAGTTGGCGATCGGGAGCGAATCGGGGAGCATGAGCCGGCCTTGCACGGCGAGCACCTGTTCGTAGAGCCCGGCCGCCCGCGCAAGGTCCTCGTCTCGCTTCTTGGCATCGGATTTTGCGCCGACCGCAAGCTTCTCAGCATCGGCCATCTGGGTAAGCGAGATGGCGAGATTGCCCATGGCCTCCGCCGTCCGCGGATCGGCCGGGCCAAACTGGGCCCGCCGTGCCTTGAACACACGCTCGTGCAGCGGCATCGCGGCGGCGTGGTCACCGGCAGCATCGAACATCACCCCCAGATTGTTGACGGCCATCAGCGTGGCCGGGTCATCCGGGCCCGCCAGACCTTCGGTGATCTCGAGCGCCTTCTCATAGAGCGGTCGGGCCTCGTCGAAGCGGCCGAGCCTGGTGAGTGTCTGCCCGAGATTGCCGGCGATCTGCGCTGTCTCCTTGCTCTGCGGGCCAAACACATCCCGCATCAGAACGGCCGCCTGCTCGTAGGCAGCCAGCGCCTCGTCGTAGTTGGCCTCGTCAGTGAGGATGAGCCCCATGATGTTGAGCGACTCGCCGACCGCAAAATGCCGCGGACCATATACTTTCGGCGCGAGCTCAAGCGCCGCCATAGCAGCCCGCTTGGCTCCCGCGTAAGCTCCGCGCTCCCTGAGCGCCACCGCCTCCGCATGCAGATCGATCCAATCCTGCCGCGACGGTTGCCGAGCGGTCGGCGTCCGGTTTGCGCGGATTACAAGGCCGCCGACAAGGGCGACCGCCGCGACAACCGCGAGGGCCAGCCAGTTGGTCTTGCGCGTGCCGGTATCGGGGGCCGAGGAGGTCATGGATGTTTCCTGGATTGGTGAAACCTTTCGCATGATGCCGCAGGAACATCGCCTCTACCAGCCCCGCTCATCAAAAACACAACCAAAAAAGAAACCGGGGCCGCCCGCAGGCGGCCCCGGCTCTTTTCAGACTAGGCGACTGCCGTTGGCAGACTCACCAGATCAAGCCTCACCCGAGCCACCGCCCGGCTGCAGCTGGCTACGCATGCGACCAAGGAACATCTCGTCGCGGACCTCGTCGTAGGCACCGTTGTCGAAACGGTAGGTACTGCGGCTGGTCTCGGTCGTGCCGTTCGGATCGGTCGGGAACGGTCCGAGCCAACCGTCACCCTTGTTGGCACCGCCGTAGCCGTTGGTGTCGTTCACGCGGCGGGCTGAGCCGTCGGCAAAGACAATATTGGCATAGCCGCCACCGAAGAGAGTGCCGTTGGCATTCCGGATCTTCTTCGCCTTGCAATTCGGCTGGATATCGCTGATCTCGTGCACCTGCTCGGAAGCAGCCGTGCCGTAGACACCAGCGTCAGCCTCCGCCACGACACGCGTTGCCGACGGGCCGTCGGTGAACGACTCGACCGAGAAGTCGCCGACCTTCACGATCCGCTTCCGACCGGTCGGGTCGATGAAGCGGTTGATCGTCTCGGCGGCATTGGTGCCCGACGCATTGATCGTCGAGTCTGCACCGTCACCGGCACGAGCCGAACCCATCAGCGCGATCTTGTCGGCCGTCGTCACGAACGTCGCATCCGCAAGCACGCCAGCCGAGAGCGGACCTTCGCCGTCGAGCGGGCTCTTGCTGCCGTCGCGGCTGTCGGCGTTGGTGGTGTAGCGACCAGCGCCGGTCGAGGCGGAGATCACGTTGTCGCCGCGGCCGAAGTGCCAGGTGGTGGCGAAGTTGGTGTTGTAACCATCATCCCACACCGTCTGGCTCGAGCCGAAGTAGCCCGTGCCCCGGATGCTCGTCTTGTCGGCGACAGCCACGTTGTCGCTCGGCCGGTTCACGGTGTTCGAGAGCCAGCGGAAGTTGTTGAGCGTGCCCGACTCGACCGAGCCGGCCATGTCACAGAACTTCTCGTTGACCTTCAACCGCGAGACTGGGTCGAGGCTCTTCGACGGGTTGCCGAACTTGTTGTTGACGATGTCGGCCACCCAGCCCACCTTCGTGGCGTCGCCGTCACGGTAGTGGTCATACTGGGAGGTCGTCAGCCGGGCTTCACCATCAAGCGTCGCAAAATCGATAAACGCCTTACCGAACGACTGCAGGGTGGCGGCCTGGGCACCAGCCTTGGCCGTCGACTGCACCGCAGCCAGATTGGGCAGCAGCAGGCCGAGCAGGATGCCGATGATCGCGATCGTCACCAGCAGCTCGACGAGCGTGAAGCCCTTGCGAGCATTCAGAAAACTCGTGTGAGTCATTGCAGACTTCCTTTTCACGTTGTTCGCAAGGCGCCCGCCGGACATTCCGCCGATCCGCTTGCGTGGTCGGATCGTACGCGCCGAATGTTGCGATGCAATCAGCGGGACGTGAGATTTTGATGAAGGATGTATTTCGGCTAGAACCGCGGAAAATACCTGGAATTCCGCGACCCTGTCGGGTCATGGATGGGCCATCGACGCCTCCGCCGAGTACCTGCCATGCCCCGGGCGACCTTCACGCTTGCGATTTTCAGCTCCGCGACGCTGCTCTTTCTCGTGCAGCCGCTCGTCGGGCGATTTCTGCTTCCCGTGCTCGGGGGGAGCGCCGGCGTCTGGAACACCTGCATGGTGTTTTTTCAGGCCACGCTGCTCCTCGGCTATCTCTACGCCGATCTCCTCACGCGGCGCTGTTCGCTGGCCGTGCAGCTGGCGATTCATGCCGGCGTGCTCGCTACCGCCGCCGTGTGCCTGCCACTCTCCACGCAGCCCGCGGCGGCGACAGGATCACCGACGCTCTGGCTCCTCCAGACGCTCGCGGTCTCCGTCGGGCCGCCGTTTTTCGCGATCTGTGCCACGGCGCCTCTGCTGCAGCGGTGGTTTTCGCACACGCGTGACCGCGATGCCGGTGACCCGTATTTTCTCTACGCCGCCAGCAACGCAGGCAGCATGGCCGGGCTGCTTGCCTATCCGTTAGTCCTCGAGCCGTTCCTGTCGCGCAAGAGCCAGAGCATCGTCTTCACGTCGGGCTACGTGCTGACAGCGATGGCGGTGGTCGGCTGTGGCCTGCTGGCGATGCGACGGACGACGCTCGCTCCCCCCCACATGCCACACGACGACGACCAGAGCCGCGCGTCCGCGCCGGGGGGATCCGGCCTCTCCCGCCGCCAGAGCCTGCTTGTCGTCGCCCTTGCTGCGGTGCCCTCGAGCCTCGTGCTCGGCGTCACGCAGCATCTCACGAGCGACGTCGCCGCGATTCCCCTGTTGTGGGTCGTGCCGCTGGCGGTCTATCTGGCCACGTTCATGCTTGCCTTTTCGGCCTGGCCGCGGCTCACCTCAGCCGCGTGGGGAGTGGCGCTCCCTGCCGTGATCGCCCCGGCCCTGTTTTTCCTGCTGGCCTCGATCACTCGGCCGCTGCCGCTCGTGCTCGTTGCCCACCTCGCCGTGCTCTTCATCGGAGGCATGATGTGCCACCGCCGGCTCCATGAACTACGGCCGCCCCCGGCCCAGCTCACGCGATTTTACCTCTTGATGTCGATCGGCGGCGTCGTGGGGGGGGCCTTTAATGCCCTCGTCGCACCGACGATCTTTTCAAGCGTCGTCGAGTATCCGCTTGCAGTCGCCGCCCTGTGCTGGCTGCGGCCGCAGGTGGCAGGTGTCGTGGCACATGTCACGGCGGATCCCGAATCCTGGCTGCGGCGCGCTGCAGCCTGGGTCGCTGCAGCCGCGGCTGCCGGTGCGGTGCTGATTCTCGCGGCCGACCGCCTGCTCGCCCTCGGGGTGCTGAGCGTGGAGGCGGTTGGGCCGGCGTCAGGCGTTTTCAAGCCGCTCGTGCGGGCGCTGCCCGTGCTTGCGGTCTGTGGCTGGCTTACCGCCGTGCGGCGGCCGGCGGCGGCGGCAGCCGCGCTGTCGGCCGCATTGGCCGTCCTGCCGCTGACGGGCGCCGGGGGCAGCATAATTTTTCAGGGCCGGAGTTTTTTCGGTGTGCATCGCGTCGTGCTCACGCCGGCTGGAACCTGGACGTCGCTGCATCACGGCTCGACGCTCCACGGCGAACAGGCCCGTCGCATCGGCGACGACGAGGCGCTCGCGGCGCTGTCCGTGCAGCCCACGGCCTACTACACCCGCAGCGGACCCCTCGGCGATCTCGTCGTCTTCCTGGAGGAGAGGCAGCAGCTTCGCTCAGTGGCGGTGATCGGCCTCGGCGCCGGCACGATCGCAGCCTACGCGAAGCCAGCCATGGCGATCACCTTCTTCGAGATCGACCCGCTCGTGGTGCGGATCGCCTCCGACAACCGGTTTTTCACCTATCTCGGCGACGTCGCCACCGACCCGGCGATCAAGCTGGCGGGATTCCTTGGCGACGGTCGGCTCCGGCTGGCCGAGCAGCCGCCGGCATCCTCCGACCTGATCGTGATCGACGCCTTCTCTTCCGACAGCATTCCACTGCATCTGGTCACGAAGGAGGCCGTCGCCATGTATGCCTCTCGGCTCCGCCCGGGCGGCCTGATCGCATTTCACATCTCCAACAGGCACTTCAACCTCGCCCCACCGATCGCCACGATCGCCCGCGATCTCGGGCTCGTGGCGGCGGTCCGCCACGATCTCGACGTGTCGCCGCTCGAGGCCGGCTTCGGCAAACGCCCCTCCACCTGGGCCGTCGTGGGAGCCGCCGACGACATCGTGGCATTACGGTCCGCGAAGCCGGCCTGGAAGCCGATCGCCATTTCCGCCGATGCGAAACCCTGGACCGACGACCACGCGAATCTGCTGGGAGCATTCAATGGATGGTGATTGCCCCCGGCGGGCCGAGCCCGGTCAGAGACTGCTCGCGGTCGTCTGCCTGTCGCTCGTCGTGGCCTACCTCGTCGGCTGGCTCATCTACACGCTCGATCTGCCGAACGAACTGGCCTACGGCCTGGTGCTGCTCGGGCTCGGCGGGCTCATGGCCTGCCGTCGCCGCGTCGCTCAGGACCTGCGCGATCCGCTGGTCTGCCACCTGCTCGTCGGACAGGCGGCCGTGCTCGCGTGGAATCTCGCCTGGCTCGGCGTCGTGCGCTCCTATTCCGGCGGCGGCTGGACGGGCGACTGGTTTGGGCACTGGCAGCGGTGCCAGTTTTTCTTGAAGCGACCAGACGTGGACATCCTCTTCAATGGGTTCGACCCGCTGCCCTCCCGGCCGCCGCTGGTGAACGTCGTGGTGGCAGACTGGCTGGCGATGACCGGCAATGACTTCGCCAGCTACCAGGCGGCCATGACGGTGTGGAGCAGTCTTGCGTTTCTTCCGGCAGCGCTCTTGGCAATCCGCGCCGCCCGCGTCATGCCCGGCGGCTCACCCGACCGGGCGATCGCGATCCTGGCGGTCTTCTTCATGACGAGCCCGATGGCAGTGCAGAACGCCACATTTGCCTGGACGAAACTGCCTGCGGCGGTTTTCACGCTCGCCGCGGTGGAGTTTTTTCTGGCCGCGCGGCCGTGGAACGGCGCCGTCATCCGCTTGGTGCCGGGCATCCTGTGCGGCGTGTGCGTCGCGGCGGCGATTCTCGCGCATTACTCGGCCGCCCCGTATGCGATCGTGCTCGCGGGGGCGTGGCTCACGAGCGGGCTGTGGGCCAGACCGCGACTGCCCTGGCTCACGGCGACGGCCGCGGCCGGGGTGGCCGGTCTTTTTCTCCTGATGACATGGTTTGGCTGGGCCCTCGCCGTCTATGGCCCCGCCGGCACGTTCCTCTCGAATACAACCGCCACCGACCGCGCCCCCACGCTCGCCCTGCATGCGGTCGCCGTGGCAGGCAACATCTTCGACACCGCGGTGCCTCATTTCCTGCGGTCGCTCGACCGGTCGCTGATTCAGCAGTCGAGCCCGTGGGGATACGTGCGCGACTGGTGGTTCGAGTGTTATCAGTTGAATCTGCTGATGATCTTCGGCAGCCTCGGCTGGATCGTCGTGCTCATGGCGTGCGGCCAGATGCTCCGGAGGCTCCCCGCCGGCCAGCGTGCCGCCTGGATCGCTGCCGCCGGGGCGGTCATCCTGCTCGGGATCGGCTCCCACTCCGGTCGCGACCACTGGGGCGTCGCGCACATCTGCCTGCAGCCGCTCGTACTTGCGGGACTGGCCTGCGTCGCCGGCCGCTGGCATGAGCTCTCGCCTTTTCTTCGCTGGCTGTTTGGCATCGGGGCGGTGGTCGATCTCACCTTCGGCATCCTGCTCCACTACGCGGCGCAGGGCTTCATCCTCGATCGCTGGCTCACGCCCGATCGCCCGCTCACCGAGCTTGCTCGCAGCTACAATCAAATCGCCGCCGGCAATTACATGATCAAGAATGCCGCTGGCTGGCGGTTTGTCGGCGATGTGTTTACCGAGACGCAGTTCATCCCCGTCGCCGTTGCGGGCGTGACCTTCGCCCTGGCCGTCTGGAACGTCCGCCGCCAAGCAAGCCGCATTGGTCAGCCCAGCGCTACTACCTCCCCATGAACCCTCGCGTTCTTCAACTCTCGACCAGACCCTTGCTCTCCGCAACGTTCGACCAGATCGTGGAAGGCTGGCACCACAGGCGCAAGGCAGCCGACGCATGAACATCCTCGTCACCGGTGGCTGCGGATTCGTGGGGAACGCCATCTGCCGCGGGCTTCTCGCGCACATGGCCGGCTGCCGCGTGACCGCGCTCGACAACCTGCGGCGGATCGGTGCCGAGACCAACCGCGAGCCGCTCGCAACGCTCGGCGTGGCGGTTATCCATGGCGATGTTCGCCTGCAGAGCGACATCGACGCCCTCGGCCCTTTCGACTATCCGGGATATCCGGGACGGGAGCCGGATTTATCGTCTTGCCAAAATATATACATGCGTATAGTTTCTTGCCAGCATTGGAGCGGTGATCGACTATGCTTGGGTGGAACATGCGTCTCAACGAGGGAGCTTGGCAATGGCGTCTGGGTTTGCCGCGGCATCTGCCGGTGAGATGGCGACGGCCGAAGACCTCCTCGCCGCCGGCGATCTCGGCCGCTGCGAACTCGTGCGGGGGATGCTCGTGATGATGTCGCCGGCCGGCTTCGAGCACGGTGTGATCACGCAGCGGATTGCTGCTTTTTTGCATGCTTACGTGGCGGGGCGGCGGCTCGGTGTCGTCACGGCTGCCGAAACGGGATTCCTGCTGGCCCGAGCGCCCGATACCGTGCGGGCGGCCGACGTGGCGTTTGTGACCGAGTCGCGGTTGCCCCGCGGCCGTACGGTGGGCTTTTTCGAGGGCGCCCCCGACTTGACGGTGGAGGTGCTTTCGCCGTCGGAACTCCGTGACGACGCGGCACGAACGCGGGCGACTCTCGAGGTCGCAGGCTGGCTGGCTGCGGGCTGCCTCGAGGTATGGAGCGTGGATCCGGGCAGTCGCACGATGACGGTGCACACGGCCAGTCGCGGCTCCAGACTTTTCAACGAGGCGGAAACATTCGTATCGGCCGCCATGCCCGGCATGGCAGTCACGATCGCCGAGCTGTTTCCGCCGGCGTCTTGAAGCGGCACTGAAGGATTCGCTTATGCGTTCCTCCCGGACGGTAGTATCATCGAGGTCCGTCTATAGGGTCCTGCCACGATGACCGATCCCGATTCCCCCTCAACGGCCGACTTCACGCCCGCCTTTCAGCCCGACCCCGGCACGTCCCCTCGGCAGGTGCCGACCGCATCGGCCGACCGTGGCCAGCCTCCAGCCCTGTCGCTCCTCTCCGTCGTGATCCCCGCCCGCGACGAGGCCGGCTGCATCGCATCGACGGTCGAGCACCTGCACCTCGAACTCGCGCTCCACAAGATCCCGCACGAGATCATCGTCGTGGACGACGGCAGCACCGACGCCACCTGGCCAATCCTCGAGGCCACGAGCGAAAAAATCCCCGAACTCGTGCCGGTGAAAAACCCCGGGCCGCACGGCTTCGGCCGCGCGATTCAGAAGGGGCTCGCCACGGCCTCGGGCGACGCGATGGTGATCATGATGGCCGACGAGAGCGACGACTGCCGCGACGTCGTCCGCTATTGGCAGGCGCTCGGCGAGGGCTACGACTGCGTCTTCGGCAGCCGGTTCATGAAGGGGGGCGGCACGATCGACTACCCCTGGCTCAAGTGGGTCTTGAACCGCCAGGCCAATCTCTTCATCCGCCTGCTCTTCGGCATCCGCCTGAACGACACCACCAACGCCTTCAAGGCCTACCGCCGCGAGGTGATCGAAGGCTGCCTGCCGATCCTCTCGCCTCACTTCAACATCACGGTCGAACTGCCGCTGAAGGCGATCGTCCGCGGCTACTCATGGAAAGTGATCCCCATCACCTGGCGGAATCGTCGCACGGGCGTGGCCAAGCTCAAGATTCGGGAGATGGGCAGCCGGTATTTCTTCATCGTGGCCTACGTGTGGCTGGAGAAGTATTTCAGCCGGGGTGATTACCGGCGGCGGGGCTGAAAGAGTGGGGCCTGGAATGTGATGCAGCTTTTGGGCATCACGGGCTCTCGATCGCCCGCCTGGCGATGTCGAGGTTTGCCCACCCCGCCGGATTCTCCGGGTCGAGTCGAACGGCCGTTTCGAGGTCGTCGACCGCGAGATCGGGCCGCTCCTGCCGCAGGCGGACCATGCCGCGGGCCAGCCAGCCCTTGGCCAGATCGGGCCGCAGCCGGATCGCCTCGTCGAGAATGTGGACCGCCGCGTCGAGATCGGCCCCGCGGCTGAGCACGATGCCGAGATTGATCCGGGCGTCGGCCTCGCCGGGCGCGAGTCGGATCGCCTCCGCGAATGAACTTGCGGCGTCGGCGTTCCGCTCTTCTTCGGCGAAGATCCTGCCGAGATTGAGCCAGTTGCGCTCGCGCTCTGGATGATCAGCGACCGCCTGTTGGGCGAGCGGCGCCGCTTCGTCGAATCGCCCCTCCCGAATGAGCGCCGCCACGAGATTGGTAAACCCTCGGTCGTTCTCCGGGCAGTCCCGCACGTTCTGCTGCCAGAGTGTCACGGCCGATATGAAGTCGCGATTCCGCAGGATCGTTCGGCCGACGCTCGCCGCCACGAGCACGGCAACGAGCGCAAGCCCCGCCACGCGGCAGCCCGCCTGCCGCCGCTCGCAGCCAAGCCTACGGGCTGCCAGCGCCACGGTCGTCACGAGCCAGCCGATCAGAAACGCCGCGGGCAGGTACATCCGATGCTCGGCGATCGTCTGCGTCTTCACCGGCACGATGCTCGTCGTGGGGGCAAGCAGAATCGCTGCCGCCACGAGCGGAAAGACCGTTCGGGGCTCGCGCCAGAAGCCGATGGCGACTCCGGCCACGACTGCTGCCGTGGCGACGACGAACGGCCAGAACTCCCCGGGCGCCGCCGCGAGCCACTCCCCGTGGTCGAGCACGAGCGCCGCCGGCCAGAAGAGCTTGCCGAGATAAAGCCAGACCGCCCGGCACTGCGTAAGCGCGTAGGCCACGACCGATGCCGTCGTGAGTCCGGCCGATCCGCCCCGTCCGCCCAGCACCCATGCGAGCCCGATGATCGCGGCCACGTTGAGCGCGAGTCCGCAGTAGAGCACCGGCCGCACGCGGCGGTCGTGGCCTGCGGCCGGCAGCCGATCGTGAAACGCCCAGTCGAACGCGGCGACCAATGGCAGGATCGCGGCAGTGGTCTCCTTCGCTGTCGCGCCGAGGATGGCGAGCAGGCCCGCGACCATTGCCGCGACAAGACTGCCCCGCGCGAGGGCCACGATCGCCACATCGAACGCCGCCAAAATAAAGACCGCCGCCAGCGACTCGGCCCGCTGGATCACATACGTGTTCACCGCTGTATGCAGCGGATGCACCGCCCAGAGCAGGGCCGTGATGCCGGCAAGCAGCCGCGCGTCGCCCTGGCGCAGGCCGGCAAGCCGGAGAATCCTGCGAGCCACGTCGAATGCGAGCAGCACGTTGACGAGATGGATCGTGAGATTCACGATCCGAAACCCTGGCCGCCAGAGGCCGTGGGCGGCGTAGTCGAGGGCGAGCGACAGGTTGAGCAGCGGCCGGCTGTCGTGCGTGCGGCCCCCTTCGGCCTTCGCCGCCAGCACGTCGGCCAGCGGCCAGAGCCTGCGGATCGAGGAGTTTTCGACGATCGACACCTCGTCGTCGAACACGAACGCCCCGTCGAGGGCATTGAGGTAGGCGATCGCGAGAAGCGTGGCCGAGACCGCGGCGACTCCCCCAACCCAGCCCCAGGCCGCAAGGCGACTGACAGGGCCCCCGCGCCCGTTCACTCGTTCTTGAATTCCTTTACGGCTGCGTCTACCTGTTCATCGATATCTCGGGCGGGCTTGTCATTTTGGCTCTGCGACGATCCAGCACCAGTCAGGTCGGTGCAGCCAGCCAAGGCCAGCAGCGGCATCAACAGCATGACTACCCAAAAACGCATTTTGCGGCTCATCGCATCCTCATCTCCGAGCGACTTATGAACATTCCAGTAGACGCTAATATAAGCACTCTTTTTATAGGCCTCAACTATGAAGCTCAGCATCGTCATCCCCATCTACAACGAGCGGGACCTCGCGCCACAGGCACTCGCCCGGATCGAGGCCGCGCCGCTGCCGGAGGGGGTCGCCCGCGAACTCGTCGTGATCGACGACTGCTCGACCGACGGCACCCGCGAGTGGCTGCGCGACTACTTTGCCGACCGGCCCGACGTAATCCTGAAACTCCATGAAAAGAACGCCGGCAAGGGGGCGGCCCTGCGCACTGGCTTCGCCGCGGCCACGGGCGACTTCGTCATCGTGCAAGATGCCGACCTCGAATACGACCCGCGGGAGATCCCTACCGTTCTCGAGCCGCTCCTTGACGGGCGGGCCGACGTGGTCTTCGGCACGCGGTTCCTCGGCCACACCCACCGCGTGCTCTACTACTGGCATTCGGTGGGCAACTGGCTGCTCACGACCTTGAGCAACATGCTTTCCAACGTCAACCTCACCGACATGGAGTGCTGCTACAAGGCGTTTCGCCGCGAGGTGCTCAGGCAGATCGAATTGAAGGAAGACCGGTTCGGCTTCGAGCCCGAGATCACGGCGAAGGTGGCCCGGCTCGGCTGCCGGATCTACGAGGTGCCGGTGAGCTATTCAGGACGCACGTATGCGGAAGGCAAGAAGATCAACTGGAAGGACGGCTTCTCCGCCCTCCGGTGCATCCTGCAATACAACCTGGTGGGGTGAGGCTCTCACCACGCACGCGGCCCTGATCACGCCGCTCGCGGTCGCCCTCGCGGCCGTGCTCGTCTACGCCCGCACGTTCGCCGCGGGCTTCATCTGGGACGACGACTTCTACGTCTGGAACAACCCCACGCTCAAAACCCCCAGCGGCATTTTCGACATCTGGTTCCGCCCACTCTCGATCCCGCAGTATTACCCCCTCGTCCACACGACCTATTGGCTCGAATACCGGCTCTGGGGCGACCACCCCGCCGGCTACCACGTCGTCAACGTGCTCCTTCACGCGGGGAACGCAGTCTTACT
>CAMDDA010000002.1 GCA_945890755.1 Candidatus Kuenenia stuttgartensis | reverse complement strand
CGGCTTCGACAAGGATCCGCTGGGGGACGCGGAGGGCATCCGCGACTGGAACCTGCGAGCCGTCTTCGGCGCCTGGAATGCCATCAAGAACGGCGCTGGCAAGGCCGACCATGACAACGCCATGCTCACCTGGGTGGCTTCCATCGGCGGCCCGCGGGAGAGCCGCCGGATTCTCGGCGACGTCGTGCTCACGCAGGACGACATCGTGACGAAGAGGGAGTTCCCCGACGGCTGCGTGCCCTCCACCTGGTCGATCGACCTGCACTATCCCAAGAAGCAGTATGCGACGACGTATCCCGACAATCCGTTCATCTCGATCGCCGTCCACGATCGCCGGGTCGATCGGGCCTACGGCTATCCGGTGCCCTACCGCTGCTTCTACTCGAAGGACGTCGAGAACCTGTTCATGGCGGGCCGCTGCGTGTCGGTCACGCACGAGGCGCTCGGTACCGTCCGCGTGATGAAAACCTGCGGCATGATGGGGGAGGTGGTGGGCAAGGCGGCGAGCGTGGCCATCGCACACGGCACCACGCCGCGGGGCGTGTATGAAAAGCACTGGGGCGAGCTGGACGAACTTCTCACGCTCCCCGGCAGCACCCGGCGGCCGCGGCGGTGACTGCGATTTCCACACAAGCGATCTTCGGTGCCCCGGGTGTTCCGACGGATCCGGAAGCCCGTGGCGCGAGCCGAGGGAAGACGGCCTGCATCATGTGCAGCCACGCGTATTCCCTTAGCTTGCGCTTCGGGCTTCCACGCCGTGCAGCAGGAGCGTGAGGGCGACGCCGGGGCGGGCCCAGGCCGGGAAAGGATACCGGCGGGTGTGGAGATGCTTCACGAGGTCGATCTCGTTGTCATTGCGGCTGAAGCCGAGCGACCAGCGAAGCAGTCTGAGGATCGAGTGTGATTTGCCGCGGCGATAGCCCTCCACGTCGAACGTGCCCGCGACGGCATCGAAGCGGCCGTCGGCCTCGGCCTGGAGGAGCACCCGGGCGCACTTGTAGCAGCGTCCGCAGTTGAGCGCGGCACGGTCGCGGCGAAAGCCGCGGATGCAGACGAGCAGATCGCCGCACAGCCGGTCGTCGAAAATCACTTCGGCCGTCTTGCGAAGGCGGGTGGTATCGCCACCGAAGGGGAGCCACACCGTGCGCGTCGTATTGAAGAGGGGCAGCAGCGTGGCGTCGAGGATCGACGCGCCGCCGATCTCGCTCATCTGGGGCCGCTCGCCGATCGGCTCGGTCGAGGCGTAATGAAACGCGGTGAACAGGTGGTCGAGTGCCAGCGAGGCCGCGAGATTCCGCGTGGTCACGGCGTGGATGTGTCTCATGCCCCGGAAGGCGGCGGTGAGCGAACAGCGGGTGCCCACGATCGGCAGCCCGAGGCGGTCGGCGATGCGCCGGGCATGGGAGAACTGCTCCTCGAACACCCGGTCGTCGTCGCCATGCGCTCCGACGTGGTGATGCACGAGCAGCCGCACCTGGAGCGGCTCGGGCACGTCGGGGGCAAGGATCCTGTGGCGGGCGAGATGCATGCTGTCGATGCCCCCGCTCATGGCCATCGCGGCTCCTCGCGTCCAGTCGGTCGTGGTCGGCGCGGGTCGGGCATCTGCTTCGATCGCCACGTGTCGCCAACCCGGCGCCATCAGCCGCAGCGTGTGCTGCACGGGGCCGCGGAGTGAGTCGAGCAGCATCTCGTCGATGCTTCCCTCGATCACCAGCGGCTCGCCCCTGAGCATCGCCGGCACGAGCAAGGCCACCGCGAAGGGATCGTACGTGTCGGTCCGGCGGCTGAGCTCGGGATGGTCACCGTAGCGGCTGAGCGTGAGCGGCCGTTCCACGCCGTCGAGCGTGACGGCAGCAGTGCAGTCGAACGAGCCATTCGTGGAGTGGCTCTGCAGGTTGCGGACGATAATCGGCAGGGTGGGCTCCTTTCCGACGTGACGGACGTGCGGCAAAGTCTGGACGTGTCCGCGGTTCGTCCGCAAGACGGAGTTGTGCCAGCGCCAGACGCGAAGGGGCCGTCTGCCATGTCCCCGAGATGCAGTCGATCGCGTACAGTGTGGGGCATGCGGCCGCACGCCAGCACTCGTTTTCGTCGTCTCCTCACGCACGGCGGCCGCGTCGCCGTCGTGGCGGCGCTCGTGTGGCTCGTGCATGCCGAGCACGGGGCGTTTCTGGGGCGGCAGCAGGCCGCCGCGCTTGATTCGCTGCCGCTCTCGCGGGTGCAGCGACATCTCGCCGCGGCGGCTGCGATCGGCGGCCCGTCGCCGGCAATCGCGGGTGGCCTCGATCTCCTCGATGCCGCCGGCGAGCGGGTCGGTGCCATGTTTCGCACGTCACCCGCCGGTGATGCGGCGATCGGGTTCTCGGGGCCGACCGACCTGCTCGTCGTTTGCGATGCCGGCCTTCGGGTGGCCGGCGTCGAGATCCTCGCCAGCCGCGATACCCGCGACCATGTGGCGGCGATCGAGCAGGATGCGGCGTTCCTGAAGTCGTTCGCCGGCATGTCGCTCGATGAGCTGGCCGTACGGGATGCAGGCCGGGTCGATGCGGTGGGCGGCTCGACGCTCACCTGCATCGCGATCGCCGAGGCCTTGGCGCTCCGGCTCGGCGGCACGGCCGGTGGCGGCCGGTTTGAGACGGCCCCCACTTTGGTCGATCTCCAGCGGATCTTTCCTGAGGCGGTCGCGATCGAAGCGGACGCCGGTGATCCCGCCGTGATCCGCGTCTATGCCCCCGAGCGGATTCCGCTCGGCTGGGCGATGCGAACGAGCCCTGCGGCGGATCGCGTGATCGGCTACCAGGGGCCGACCGATGCGCTGATCGGCTTTGACGCTACGGGACAAGTTGCGGGCGTCGCGGTGCTCGCCAGCTACGACAACGAGCCCTACGTTGGTTACGTTCGCGACGACGAGGCGTTTCGCGGTGTGTATCGCGGGATGACGTTCGAGCAGGTGGCCGGCATCGACGACGGCGACACGGGCGTCGAAGGCGTGAGCGGCGCCACGATGACGAGCCAGGCGGTGGCTCGCGGGATCGTGCTAGCCGCGCGGCAGCAGGTGGCCGCGCTCGACACGCGGGCGGATGCCGGGGGCTGGAGCGGGATCCTGCGCAGCCTCGATGGGCCCAGGCTCGGGGCGCTCGGCGTGATCGCCGCAGGCATCGTGACGGCCTTCACGCGGCTGCGCGGCACGTGGTTCGGGCGGCTCGCGCTCCCTGTTGCCGTGCTCCTCTATCTCGGCTTCGGGGCCGGCGCCCTGCTCTCGCAGGCACAAGTGTGGGGCTGGGCCCAGGCCGGCGTGCCGCGCGGGGCGGTCGTCTTGGTGGCTCTCGCGGTGGCGGCAGTCGTGCTGCCGGTGACGACCCGTCGCAATGTCTATTGCTCGCATCTCTGCGCCCACGGCGCGGCGCAGCAGCTGCTCGTGCGGTTTGTAAAGCCGAAGCGGACGATTCCCAAGCGGCTCCGGCCCTGGCTCACGACTCTGCCCTGGGCGCTGCTCGTGGTGGCGATCCTCACGGCCGTGCTCCATCTGCCGCTCTCACTCGTGGACATCGAGCCCTTCGACGGCTACCTACCGACGGTGGCCGGTGTCGCCGCGCTCGTGATCTTCGGCGTGAGCCTCGTGGCCAGTGCCTTCTTGCCGATGGCCTACTGCCGCCACGGCTGCCCCACCGGTGCCCTGCTCGATCATCTCCGGTTCCACGGCAAGGCTGACCGGATCAGCTGGCGCGACTATCTGCTGCTGGCCTGCCTCGCCGTCGCGGCCCTCGTCCACTGGTGGCCCCGATGAACAGAAAAGGTGCCAGCCACCAAATCTGGGTAGTTTGCTGTCTTGCCCAGATTTGGTGGCTGGCACCTTTTTCAGCGAGTGCCGACGGGCTGCCGACGTTCGCCGGCCCGGCGATGGGCACGACGTTTCGCGTGACGCTGGCCCGCGGGGTTCCAGGCATGGCGATCGGCGAGGTGCACCGGGAGGTGGAGGGCGTGCTTGCGCGGCTCGACCGGGCACTGAACACGTGGCGGGACGATTCCGACGCCAGCCGCTTCAATCGCGCCACGGCTGGTGAGTGGGTCGAGGTGGCTGACGATCTCGTGGCTGTCGTGGAGATCGCCCGCACGGTGCATGCCGATTCGCACGGGGCGTTCGACATCACGTCTGCGCCGCCGGGGGGCGATCGCGCCGTGGGCATGGAGTATGTCGAAGTACGGAGTACGCCCCCCGCCCTACGCAAGACCGTCGCGGGCATCGCGATCGACTTGAGCGGGATCGGCCCCGGCTACGGGGTCGATGCGATCGGGGATCGGCTCCGCGAGCTCGGCTCGACGGCGCACCTGGTCGAGCTGGGGGGCGAGGTGCGGGCGTGGGGGCGGCGGCCGGACGGCACGGCCTGGCGGGTGGCCCTCGGCGCGGGCGGTCGCGTCATCGAACTTGCCGATGGCCTCGCGCTGGCAACAGCGACGGGCCGCCTCGGACGGTCGCCGATCGATCCGCGGACGGGACAGGTCGTGAGCCCGTCGGCCCCGTCCGCCATGGTGCGGGCGTCATCGTGTGCCGTCGCCGACGCCTGGGCGGTTGCCGCGCTTGTGCTCGGCATTCCGCCCGGCCCCGACGGCACGATCGAGCTGCCCGTCAGAGCTCGCCCTTGACGGCAAGGTCGTGGAAGTAGTGCGGCACCTTCGCCTGGTTGGCCAGCAGTGGCCGGGTCGCGATCATGCCGTTTCCACGCCCGAGCCTGGCAGGCTACTCGTAACGTCCGTCGTGAGCCGGTTCACCGCAGATAGTGAACGCCTGTTGAGTATTTGGCTGTTTTGAGGTATGGTGCCGTACAGCTGGCCAACATCCAGGTGACCGGGCCGGACCTTCCCGAAATGTCGACGTAGTCATCCGGCCTGCCAGGCCAGTTGCTCGGAGAGAATACAGCGACGTGAACGAATCTGAGCCACCTTCGGCCGATGTGATCCTTTACCGCACGGCAGACGACTCGGTGCGGGTGGAGGTGCTGTTCAAAGCGGAAACATTTTGGCTCGACCAGCGACGAATGGCGGAGCTTTTCGGCGTGGACGTTCGCACAGTGAGCTATCACCTGAAAGAGGTGTACGCGTCCGGGGAACTGACGCCGGAGGCAACTCTCCAAAAAAGTTGGAGAGTTCAGCGGGAGGGCAATCGGGATGTCAAGCGCCAGGTCGAGTTCTACAACCTTGACGCCATCATTTCGGTCGGCTATCGCGTCAACAGCACGCAGGCCACGCAGTTCCGCATCTGGGCTACCCAGACGCTGCGAGAGTTCATCATCAAAGGCTTCGTGCTGGACGACGAACGTCTCAAGCTCAATAAGCGGTTCGGTAAGGACTACTTCGACGAACTACTCGAGCGGATCCGGGAGATCCGCGCCAGCGAGCGACGGTTCTATCTCAAGATCACCGACATCTACGAACAGTGCAGCATCGACTATGACGCGCACGCCGTGACGACCCAGACATTTTTCAAGACTGTACAGAACAAGCTGCACTGGGCGGTGACCGGCAAGACGGCAGCCGAACTCGTCGCCGAACGGGCTGATGCGTCCAAGCCCTCCATGGGGCTTACTACCTGGAAGAATGCGCCCAAAGGCAAGATTCTCAAGAGCGACGTCGCTGTCGCAAAGAACTACCTGATCGAGCGCGAAATCAAAGAACTGGAACGTATCGTGGCGATGTACCTCGACTACGCCGAGAACCAGGCTGCTCGACAGATCCCGATGAAGATGGCCGATTGGGTCGCCAAACTCGACACATTTCTTCAGTTCAACGAATACGAGGTGCTCACGAATGCCGGAAAGGTATCGGCCGAGGTGGCAAAACGCCTTGCCGAAGAGCACTACGACACGTTTCGCGTCCGCCAGGATCAGGAGTTCGAGAGCGACTTCGAGGCCGAGGTGAAACGGATCGGGGGGGTCCCGGCACGAAAGAAGAACGAATGACCGTGACGAACAGAGAAGGTGCCAAGCGCGATCGAGCTGCCCGTCAGAGCTCGCCCTTGACGGCGAGGTCGTGAAAGTAGTGCGGCACCTTCGCCTGGTTGGCCAGCAGCCACTTGATCGACGGCTCGTGGTTCATCGCCTTACGGAGCGCCTTGGCCGTCGCCTCGCGATTCGTGCGGAACAGGATCTCGGGGTCATACTCCACTTCGGTGATCGACGGATCGAGCCACACCGACACGATGATGCCGAGGTCGTTGGCCTTCTTCTCAGGAATGTCGCCCGCGCGAACGGCGTCGAGCACGCCGTGGGCGATCGCCGCCTGCACGGTGCCCATGAGGATATTGGTGTACTTCGAGTTGTTCACCGTCACCTTGCTGACCATCAATGTGGCGGGGCGGACCTGCACGTCGGAATTGAGGATCGCGAACACACGGGAATGCCCCTTCGTCTGGTCGCCGATGAGATTGGCGATCGCGTAGCCCACGGGGCCGTCGAGTTCGCCGATCACCACCTCCGGCTCCGCGGCGCTCCATGCGGCCTCGTCCTCCACGAGCGCCTCGCCCGTCCGCAGAACGATCCGCCCCGTCGACCCCTTGCCCGCCTTCGCCTTCTTCTTCGCCATGAACGGTTTCTCCGAGAGGTTGTGCGTCACGTGGCGTGAACACGCGTGGAGAGCATACCCACTCGCGCGCTCTCGGGGGCATGAGAGTCAGCGGGGCACCATCCACGCGAGCGGGCCCGACTGGAGCCAGACGAGCAGGCCCATCAGGAGGGCGAGCGCCAGCGAGTGGGGGAACACGCGGCGGAGGATTGCTCCTTCCTGGCGGTGCGTGCCCGTGGCCGTGGCGGAGACGACGATGCTCTGGGCGTCGATCATCTTGCCCATCACGCCGCCGGTGCTGTTGGCCGTGCAGGTGAGGAGCGGATCGAGGCCGAGCTGCTCCGCCGTCACCCGCTGGAGGCTGCCGAACATCGCGTTGCTCGACGTGTCGGAGCCGGTGAGGGCCACGCCCAGCCAGCCGAGGAGCGGAGCGCAGAAGGCGTAGAAAGAGCCCGTGTTCGTGAGGGCGAGGCCGAGCGTGACGTCGGTGCCCGAATAGCGGGTCACGAAGGCCAGCGCGAGCATCGCCGCGATCGTCGCCAGCGAGGCCGCGAGGCCGCGGAGCGTATGCCACCAGAGCACACCGGCACGCCGCCACGGAATCCCGAGCCACGGCACCGAGAGGACTGCCGCGACGGCGATGCCGGTGCCCGCGGCCGAGAGCCAGTTGAACCGGTAGACGGCCCGTTCGATCTCCTGCGGCTCACGAGTCGCCGGCGGCACCTTTGCGATTCGGCCATCGAGCCGCGGCACGGGAAACTCTGGGGCCACGGCGGCCGCGGGGAGAGCGGCGGCGACTCCGAACGGCGCGGCCCGCCCGTCGAGCACGGCCTTCACGGACGGCAGTCCCCAGCAGAAGACGGTCACCGAGAGCACGGCCCAGGGTGCCCACGCCCAGGCGATCCGGCCGAGCGAATCGGTGACCGCGGCGTGATCATGGGTCTCGGCGTGCCAGCCGCTGCCATGCCGCCAGATCTGCCGCGGCTTCCACGCCCGCAGAAACACCGCCAGCGCCGCCAGGCTCACCGCACCGCCGACCACGTCCACGAGCGCGGCCCCGACAAAGTTGGCCATCGCGAACTGCACGCCGGCAAACGTGGCGCCGCACACGAGCACGGCGGGCCAGGCGCCCGCGAGCCCCCGCCAGCCCGCCATCGCGGCCACCATCCAGGCCGGCACGATGAGCGAGAAGAAGGGGAGCTGTCGGCCTGCGAGCGCCGAGATCGCCTGCTCGTCGAGGCCCGTGACCTTGGCCAGCGTGATGATCGGCGTGCCGAGCGCGCCGAAGGCGACGGGAGCCGTGTTGGCGATGAGGGCGAGACAGGCCGCCTCCAGCGGCGGGAAGCCGGCGCCCGTCATGAGCGCTGCCGAGATTGCGACGGGTGCCCCGAACCCGGCCGCCCCCTCGAGAAACGCGCCAAAACAAAAGGCGATCAGGAGTGCCTGCAGCCGGTGGTCGGCGGAGAGCCCCGTCACCGACCGCTTCATCACGTCGAGTGCGCCGGCTTCGACACACAGCCGGTAGAGGAACATCGCCGCCACGATGATCCAGCCGATCGGAAACAGGCCGAACGCCGCGCCATGCACGGCCGCGGCAGCCGCGGCATCTCCCGGCATGCCGACGACGCCCACGGCGATCACCAGCGCCGCCGTCAGCCCGGCCAGCGCCGCCCAGTGGGCTGCCCAGCCGGCGAAGGCGAGCAGGCCGAGCAGCACCGCCAGCGGCACGAGCGCCACGAGCGTTGACAGCAGCTGCGACCCGAGCGGGTCATACACGTGCGACCAGACCATGGCCGCACAGGATACCGGCCGGAGTGAATCGTGTGCGGCCCGTCCGCGGCTTCCGCCGCGCGATCCCCTCGCCTCAATACAAGCCCCCAGGCGCAAGCCGGGGGATCATGCGTTGCGATCCCCTCGCTCGCGCTCAGGGCTTCTATCGGACATTCAAGGAAGCCCCCAGGCGCAAGCCGGGGGATCGCGACGCGGGAGCGTCGGCCATGGTGCATCAGCGGGCGATCGTCGCGGCACGGATCCGCAGGCTGCGGCTGGCCGCCCGCGGCAGGCTGGTCTCGGCACGGTTGCCTGTGGCGTCGGTGATCAACGCCGCCATCTCGGTGGCCAGGGTTCGCGCGACCTTCACCGTCGGCCGCGTGCCGTCGCCCGATCGGAGCGTGTAGCGAAAGACGACCGCATCGGAGCCAGAGCCCGACTCGTAGACCGCCACGCGGCGGCGGCCGCCGACTGAGATCGTGAGCTGCGGCGCCCCCGCGACGGCCACCGGCTCGGAGAACCGAACGGTGAAGACGAGGGCATCACCCACGCGGTAACGGCCTGCGGCCGGCATCTCGATTCGCACCGCTCGCGGCGCGACGGTGTCAGCCGGCGGGCCGACCGGCGACGTGACGGGGGGCAGCACGACCGGGCCCCCCGGCAGCGTTTCAGCGAAGGCGGGCACCGCGTACCGCGGCGGCGTGAACGACGGCGCGAGCCGATAGTCGCCGCGAGTCGGATCGACGAGCACGGGTCGCAGCGTGTTGATCGCGTTGTGAGACCGAACGTCGGCCGCGAGGGCAGTGGATTCGATGCCGAGGGCGTGCTCGACCGGCCCGTTCCAGATCACGTTGCCACGGATCTGCAGGTTGTCATCGGCGCGGGCTGGCGACGGGATGTTCGAGCCGGCCGACGGCGTGCGTGGACCGGCGACGGCGAACTGCTGCCAGCGGCTCACCACACCCTCCGGATTCAATGCCACGTTGTTGTAGATGAACACATTGCGATTCGGGATCGACTCCTCGTGGCCGACCACCGCAGTGCCCCAGCCGCCTCGAGCAAGATGGGCCCGGCAGGTGACCGCGTCGCCGTCGCAGCTCCGCAGGCCGTGCACCACCTCGATCACGTGGCTTCGCGTGCCCACGCGGTAGAGCGTGTTGTCGGCGAGCAGGATGTTGAAGCCGCCGTTCACGCCCATGCCGGCGCCCTGCGTATCGTGGATCACATTGTGGGTGAACGTGATGTCGGAGGCTTCATAGGTGAGGTAGGGCGCCACCATGAACTCGAACCCAGTGCCCTGCCCCGCGGTGAAGCCCCCGGTGCCTGCATCGAAAATCTCGTTGCCGGTGATCGTGAGCGCGGTCGAGCCCCCCTTCACATACATCGCCCAGTCGCCGGCCCGATGAATGCGGCTGCCCACCACGTGGCCGAACTGTACGGCCACGAAGTCGATCGCGTTGTCGGTGGCGCCCGAGATGTCGCAGTTCTCGACGTAGACGTATTGGCACTGGTTGGCCTTGAACGTCTCCTGCGGCGCCGCGTATGCGGCGATGTCGCCGGTGCCGCGGAGCGTGGTGTTGCGGACGAGCACGTGGGTGCAGGCCTCGAGGTGGAGCACGTCGCCGCCGCCGGCCGTGAGTGTGAGGCCGTCGAGCACGAGGTGGCGGCAGTCGAAGACGTTCATGTTCGGCAGCGTGACGGTACCGCTGCCATCGGCAGCGTGGATCATGATCGGCGCCGTGGCCGTGCCGTGCCGTCGCTCCCAGTAGTTCGGCACGAGCGATTCGCCGTAGATGCCGGCAGCGAGATTGATCCGCACGCCCCGGGCGAGCGGCACGCCGACGGGGATGCGGCGCCAGGCCTCGCTCACGGTGCGCACCGCCTCATCTCGCGAACCCCCGCCGCGGGCGTCGTCGCCGGCGGCGGGATCGACCCAGATCTCCAGGAAGTCGGGACTGCCGATGTCGTAGGCCGGGAGTTCGGGGGCGGCGAGGGCGAGCCGCGACTCGCAATATTCGATCACGAGCAGCTCGAGCCGGGGGCGTCGCGGCCGGGGGCGGGCGAAGAATGGCGGCGTCATGCATCACCTCCGCGCAGGCGGCGACCGGCACATGCGACCGGTAACCAGCGTCTGACGAGTGCTCCTGCCCCTGCACCCGAATTTTACGCCGGCGGTCAAGGATCCCCTCGCTCGCGCTCAGGGCTTCTATCGGACATTCAAGGAAGCCGCCGGGCGCAAGCCGGGGGATCATGCGTTGCGATCCCCTCGCTCGCGCTCAGGGCTTCTATGTGGCATTCAAGGAAGCCCCCAGGCGCAAGCCGGGGGATCATGACGCCGGGGCGGCGTCCATGGTGGCTACAGCCCGAAGAGGATGACGATCAGGGCCGCTGCGGCCACCGCCAGCAAGGCATAGCCCATGTATTGTGCGATCGCCGGACGGTCGGCGTAGCGGTAGTCCGCGTCGCAAATCGCCCGGAGCATGTGCCGGTGCTCCCAGATGCCTGCCAGCGTGGCGGCCATGCCGAGCGCGATGAGAAGGCCACCGGCGATCCGGGTCTTGAGCGGAGAAAAGCCGACCAACGCGGCATCGAGTCCGACGGCCGCCTGACCCAGCCGCTCGATGCCGAAGCCGAGCGAGATCATCGCCAGGCTCGTGCGGATCCAGGCGAGCAGCGTGCGGTCGGCCGCCTCGCGGTTACGCTCGCGGGCCAGCTCATTCGTGAGCGAGAGCGGTTCGTCGGCAACTGGATCAGCCATGACCCCGAAGTCTACTTCACCTCGAGGTTCACGCTGGCGGAGTGGGCGCTGAATTCGGGGGCGTAGCGGCTGCGGATCGTGGCGAAGCCGCTCGAGGCCGTGCCCCGGTGGACCGCCCGCAGCGAATACTCGAACACATGCGTGCCCCGCGGCAGCCGCTCGAAGAACAGCTGCGTGGAGGCGTCACGGATGGCGACGTACCAGCCGGCGCCGTCCCCCCACCGCCAGCCGGAGAGCACGTCCACCGGCTCGGTGAGGCTCGGCCGGTGATCGGCCAGTTCCAGGAACTGGTAGTCGCGGTCGCTCGTCACCACGAGCCGCACCACGAGCTCGTCGCCGGGTTCGACGGCCGCGCCGCCGGCGGCACCTGCGATCGGCACCAGCTCCGGCCCCGCCTTCGTGAACCGCTTCACGAACAGCTGCTTCTCGATGGCCAGTTCCTCTCGGCCCGCCGCGGGCACCTGCGAGATGTCGTCGAGATACTGCCAGTGGACGCCACCCCAGGCGAGCCCCGCATCCTTTTTCACGAGCCTGATCTCGGCCGCCTGCTGCGTGATCTCGCGGCGGACGAGCCGCTCCTCGAAGAAGCCGGTGCCGGCCTCCATCTTCGCAGGCTCGATCCGCGCGCCGCCGATCGTCACCTCGAGGAGTTCCTGCGAGGCGAACAGGTCGGTGCCGCGGCCGAGCAGCGCCGAGACGGCGTCGGCCGTGGCCCGGCTCCCCGGCCACTGGCTCGTCCGCTTCTGCGCGAGGAGCCAGACCTTCATCGCCTCGACGGAATCCTTGTCGCCGGCCACCTCGTCGAAGGCCTCGATCATGATCGTCTGCGTGGCGATCGGGGCGTAGTTCCAGCTCCACCAGCCCGGATGCGGGTCGCGCCACCACATTCCCTGCCAGGAGTCCTTCTCCGCGCCCGGCTTCACGTCGGCATCCACGGCCCGCTGCTTCAGGCTGTCGATGATCGAGAGGGCCGTCTCCCGCTCGCCCGCCCGCACGAGCGCGATCGCCGCATGCCCCTGCGTCATCCGGCCGTCGAGCTTGGCCCAGGTGCGCTTGGCGACGTCGAGGCCCCAGCGAATCGCGGCGGCCGCTTCACCCTGCGGCGGCGCGTCGTCACGGAAGAAGCTTCGGGCGTAGAGGGCATAGCCGCCGATCGGCGTGAGCACGACGTCGTCGGGCTTGTCACCCCACCGCTTCGCCGCCCACGTCCGCTCCTCGACGAGCCGTCGGTCGAGCCAGGGAATCGCCTGGAGCGCGGGCTGCATGTCGAGCGGCACGCCAGCCGCCCGCAGCCGACCGAAGCCCGCGATGATCCCGAGCGTGACGGAGTCGCAGGTTTGGCCCCCGGGAAACCACGGCCAGCCGCCGTCGCCGTTGCGCAGGGCCGTGAGCCGCTGGAGGGCGGCCGCCGCTTCGTTGTCTGCGCGGGTGGCGTCGAAGAGCAACGCGATCCGGGCCCGCGCCTCCGTTTCGTCCACCGCGTCGCGAACCCACGGCGTTTCCGCGAGGAGCGTCTTCACGAGGTCCGTATTCTTTTCGAGTGGACTCGTGAGGGCGTCGGTGCCCTTCCATTGCTCGAACACCTTCGCGATCCGCGGATCCCGCGTGGCGAGATGCCGGGCGAGCGCGTTGGCGTAGAGCCGCGTGAAGAGCGTCTCGGTGCTCTCGTCGGCCTGCTCCATGATCGCGGGCAGCGCGAGCACGGCGTACCAGGCGGGATTCGACGCCGCCTGCACCACCAGCGACTGGCTCTGGATGTCGGTGCCGACGGTCTTCGCGAGCCGGTCGAGAGAAACGACACGTTCGCCCGGCCCGCGGATCGTGACCGGCACCGTCTCGGTGACGAGCACCCGCCGCGGCAGCACCGGGAGCATCGCCTCCTCGCCGTCGCTCGCGGTGCCGGCGCGGCCGGTCGCCAGGTACCGCAGGGCGTCGGTGCCGTCGGCCACCTTCACGGTGAACACGAACGGCTTCGATTCACCCGCCGCGAGGTCGAACGCCTGCTCCCGCGAACCCTCGATGAGGTCGTCGCGCGATGCGTCCGTTCGCGCATCGGCGAGCGCGAACGTCACCGTGCCGGTGAGCCGGCCCGTGGACTTGTTGCCCACCTTCACCGGGATCCTCACGACGTCTCCCTCGCGGAGGAACCGCGGCATGAGCGGCTCGACCATGAGGTCTTTGGCAGACACGCAGGTGTCCACGAGCGTGCCACTCCGCAGGGCGGCATCGTGGGCCAGCGCCTTGAACTGCCAGGTCGTGAGCGTGTCGGGCACGGTGAACTCGATCGTCACGTTGCCCTCCGTGTCGGAGGAGAGGGCGGGGAGGAAAAACGCCGTCTCGACGAGGTTCTTGCGGGGCGGTGGGGGCGCGGCCGTCGCGGCGGCAGCTGGACGTAGGCCGCCCGTGCCATCCTCGGCCGCGCTCTGCTTTCTGCGGTTGACGGCCTTCTCCACCAGGGCCGCCGTCAGCGACTCAGCCCGCTCCGGCTCCGCGTCGGCCGCCATCGCTGCAGCCGGCATCGGCATCCCGCGGTCGGCCATCATCCGGCCCCCGCGCATCAGCCTCGCACCCGCGCCGAACATGCCCCACGGCTGCGGGCCGAACGGCTCGCGGAACTGCCGATAGGTCAGTTCGGGCACGTCCACATGCTTCACGTCGAACGCCCAGAGGAGTTGCACGAGCCCGCAGCCGGCGTTCGTGAATGCCAGCGGCATCGGCCCCGACTCGCGGCGGAAGAGGCCTGCGAGCCCCGCAGCCGGCCACTCGTGTGCGGCGAGCGCATCGAGCGACTGGTCGTAGAGGATCGCGAGCATTTCAGCCCGGGCCGGCGCGGCCGGCCCCGCGACCGGATCGGCCACCGACATGATCTTCGCCCGCCAGACTTCCTTCGCTCCCGGCTCCAGCCGCCGCGTGAACCGCTCCCAGGTGACGGCGAGCTTCTTGTCGGTCCACGGCACGTCCACCACCTGCGTACGGTCATGCAGCCGGCCGTCGCGGACCATCCAGGTGCGAACGGTGAAGCCGCCGCGGTGCTCGGCCCCCACCTTGAACTTTACCGGCCACTGCGTTCGGCCCGGCTGCGTCCAGAACCGCTCGAGCACCTTGCCCGCCTGCGAGATCTCGACGAACGCCCGCCCGCGGTCGTAGCCGGTGCCGATCAGGCCCGTGTATTCGGAAAGAGGTTCGACCGTGGTCGTGGCCGAGACGAGCGCGAGCGGTCGCTTGACGCCGTATCGCTCGGCCCGTGGATCGAGCACCTCGACCACCTGCTCGGCCTTCACCGCCGGTACGTCGCCCGCGGCGGGAATCGCGAACACCGCGCGATAGATGCCCGCCGGGAGCTTCGCCGTGGCGACGGCCTTGCCGGTGGCGGCGTCGGTGACGAGCTTTTCCGTGAGCAGGGCCTCGCCCGTGGCCCATGTGTCGGGGTTCGCGGGATCGACCTCCGATGGCCGGGGAAGGCCGGCCTGGTCGCCGCGGAATGGCACGGGGCGTGGCATCGGCCCGGCGAAGCTGCCGCGATCGACCTCGGCCGGCTGTACGAGCCGCGAGACCGTGAGCGTGCCGGTGGCTCCCTTCGCCACGCCATCCAGCGTGGTCGTGTTGACCGTCACCGCGACCGCCGCAGGCTCGCCCGCGCCGCCGACCGCCTGCCAGGCGTCGGCCGTCACCGTGGCCTCGACGTCGGTGTAGCCCACGCTCACGCTCTGCTCCGCACTTCGCGTCTCGCCACCGGCGTCGGTGATGTCGGCCGTGACGGCGAATGTGAACACGGGCAGCGAGTCCTTGGGCACGCTGCGGTCGGGCTTCGCCGGAAACGCGATCGCGAATGCCCCGTTGGCATCACTGACGGCAGTGCCCCGCGCGATCCGCTGACCACCCGAGTCGAACGGCAGCCAGGGGAAGAACCAGCGGCACCAGATCGGCCAGCGGACCTGCCGCTCGACCCGCCAGGCAACCTTCGCGCCCGCCACCGGGAGGCCGGTGTAGGTGGTGGCCGTGCCGGTGAGCGTCACGGTGCCGCCGAGCGGCACGGCCTCTGCGGGCTTCGCCAGCTCGACCTTGAACTTCGGCCGCTTGTACTCCTCCACCCGCACGCCCACGCCCCCCGCGGCCGGCTGCTGTCCGGCCGCCTGCGCCTGGATCGACCACTGGCCGGGGAGCGCGCCGGTCGCGATCGGAAAATTGCCGTGAAACGAGCCATTGGCCGTCGTCGTGTGTCGCGCCTTCGCCACCTCGCGGCCGTTCGCATCGCGGAACACGACATCGACGGCGACGCTCGCCGCCGCGGCGTACTTCGCCCCGGCCTGATCCACACTGCAGGCAATGCCCTTGTAGTGCACCATCTGCCCAGGCCGGTGGATGCCGCGGTCGGTGACGAGCACGACGGCGCCGTGCGGGTGGGGCCGATGCTGCTGCCAGATCTGCGTTCGGTCGGTCGACGCTTCGTGCGTCGCGCCGTCGAGCGTCGCGGAGGCCACGATCACGACGTTGTGGGCCGGCTCGGGCACCTTCAGCGAAAACCGGCCATCCTTGTCGGTCGTCGCGGGGCCGTGCTCCTTGAACACCTGCCGGTTCCGGGCGTTGTCCCACGAGCCGACATACGCCTTCACGTTCGCCCCAGCCACCGGCTCACCCGTGGCGATGTTCACGACGTGCCCGGCTCCACCCTGCTCGATGACGATCGCCAGCCGCGTCACGCGCACGAACGCCGCCGCCACGACGTTGTCGGTGCCACCGAAGTCGGGGCGTGCGGTCGCGATCACGAAGTAGCCCCCCGGCTCGAGGCCCTGCGGATCGAGCTCGGTGACGGGCACGTCCTCGTGCCGCTCCTGATAGTCAGGTGTGGCCGGCAGATCGACGGCCTGCTCCCGCACCGCGGGCAGCTTCAGGATCGCGGCACGATCTTCGTCGTCGAACCAGTCAAGCTGCTTGCCGGCTCGCAGCCGCTCGAGCCAGTCGGCCTTCACGAGCCGCAGGTGCAGCCTCGCCAGGTTGCGATAGCTCACGCGGATCGCGGGCCAGGGCTCCGCCCACGACCGCTCCGTCGCCAGCGCGAGATTCTTCGCCTCGATCTCGGCGATCAGGTTGCGGCACAGCGCCGCGCCGGGCGAGTTCGGCTGCGCATCGATCACGCCGGCGGCGAGCCTTCGTGCCGCGACGAGATCCCCCTCGCCGTGCAGGCTCGCGGCGGCGTGATACGTGGCCAGCGCCGCCGTCTCATGGTCGCCGGCCCGTGCGGCGAAGGCCTCGAGCGCCTGCCGCTTTCGCGCGGCGAGCGCCGCGGGGCCGTCGTCGGCCACTGCCACGCTGCCTGCCCACAGAATCCGGTCGAGATCGGCCGAGAGCAGAGCCGTCTTGTCGGCGTCGGCTGTGTGAAATGCGATCAGCTCGCGATACAGCCGCAGCGTGTCGAGCACGGGGGCGGCCGTGTCGGTCACTGCCGGGTCGGCTTCGGGCTTCCAGGCCAGAAACTCGTCGCGCGTGCCCAGGGCAGGGCTCGACCCCACGAGTTCGAACGCGTCTTCAGGATCGACGAGGCCCCGCTCGCCCGACGCGGCGAACTCGACTGCATTGCGGATGACCACGTCCCAGACGGTGGGCCGATAGGCATCGGGCTGCGTGCCCTTTTCGATGAGCATCGACCAGTCGGCCACGGGGAGCGACTGGAGGAGCTTTCGCTCGGGGCTGCCAGCCGCACCGACCGCGGCGGCAAACCGGCTGCGGATCTCGGCCACGATCGTGGGCAGGTCCCACTCGGCGAGTTTCGCGAGCTCGGTGGCGTCTGCTCCGCCCTGCGGAGGCGACACGGAACCTGGCGTCCGCTGCTGATACCGCCAGCGGTTCGCCTGAAAGTAGCCCCAGGTCCAGTTGGCGCGGATCGCCTGAAGCACACCCCGCGTCTCGGCTGGTGCGGTTTCGATCGCGGCGGCGAGGCGGATCACACGCTCAGGGTCGTCGCCGGGGCGGTCGCCCGTCTCGGCGAGGATACGCGTCGCGATGGCTCGGGCAGCCTCGGCCCAGGCCTTCTCCTGAATGGCAGCCTGCTCGATGCCGGCGAGCGATTCGAGGGCCGTCTTCGGCTTGCCCTCTTCGAGCGCCTGCTGCACGCTGCCCCAGGCTGCGGCCCGTGGGCTGGCGGCATTTTCGGTGGCCTGACTCGAGCGGTGCATCACGGCGATTCCTCCGAGGATCACGAGGCCGATCAGGACGCTGACAGCCGGCAGCCGCCGCGACGGGCAAAGCAGCATGACACGCTTCTCCAATGAATACGGATGGGAATACGGACGGCCCCATCCAGATCACTCCCCCGCGGTACGCCTGTTACAGGCAGGAGGAAGGTCAGGGTCAGGCAGACCAGAATACGCAGTTTGGCGAGCAGCGGTCTCGTAGGCCCGTCACTCCGTGACGGGAAGCCCGTTGCCTACCGTAGGCCCGTCACTCCGTGACGGGCAGCCCGTTGCGGAGCAACGGGCCTCCTGTCGGCAGAATAGCCGTGGTTCGCCCCCATACAGGATGCTACAATTTCAAGGTCGAGCCGGCGGAGCGCAACGCCGACTCCTGGTATTCAACGCCGAAAGCCGTGCCGGTCTGACCGCCGCGGCCTGTCTGCCCCAAGGAGATCGCATGCGTCAGCCTCGTTGCAGCACATCCACGCGCCAGCTCGCCAAGCCGCCGGCATTTTCACTAATCGCCCTGTGCCTGGCCAGCGTGCCGTTGGCCGCCGCAGCCGCCCCGCTGTCCTTCAACAGGGACATCCGGCCGATCCTGGTGGAAAACTGCTTCGGGTGTCACGGCGCCGACAGTGCCGGCCGGAAGGCCGACCTCCGGCTCGACGACCGCGACGCGGCAGTCGAGAGCGGCGCCATCGCCCCGGGCGACCCCGATTCGAGTGTGGCCCTCGACCGCATCTTCTCCGACGATCCAGAGGAGGTGATGCCGCCGCCGAGCCTCAAGAAGGTGCTGACGGCCGAGCAGAAAGAGCTGCTCAAGCGGTGGATCGCCGAGGGGGCTGAGTATCAGCCACACTGGTCGTTCATCCCGCCGGCGCGGCCCCAGCCCCCGGCCGTGAAGAACGAGGCCTGGGTCAAGAACCCGATCGACCGGTTCATTCTGGCCCAGCTGGAGGCCGAAGGACTCGCGCCGGCCCCCGAGGCCGATCGCCGGACGTTGGCCCGCCGGGTCGCGCTCGACATCACGGGGCTGCCGCCGGAGCCGGCCGTCGTCGAGGCATTCGTTTCCGACACGCGGCCCGACGCCTACGAACAGCTCGTCGATCAGTTGCTGGCGAAGCCCGAGTGGGGCGAGCACCGTGGCCGGCACTGGCTCGACTATGCCCGCTACGCCGACACGCACGGCATTCACTTCGACAACTATCGCGAGATGTGGACGTATCGGCAGTGGGTGGTGAACGCGTTCAACCGCAACCTGCCGTTCGACCAGTTCACGATCATGCAACTCGCGGGTGATCTGCTCGCCAAGGAGACAGAGGGCAGTCCCGACGAGGTTCTCGAGCGGCAGATCGCCAGTGGCTTCAACCGCTGCAACATGACGACCAACGAAGGGGGCACGATCCCGGAAGAGTATCTCGTGCTCTACACCCGCGACCGCACGGAGACGACGGCCGCGGTGTGGCTGGGCCTCACGGCGGGCTGCGCCGTCTGCCACAACCACAAGTTCGATCCGCTCTCGCAGAAGGAGTTCTACGAACTGGCGGCATTCTTCAACAACACGACGCAGAACGCGATGGACGGCAACATCCACGACACGCCCCCGATCGTCGTGGTGCCGAAGCCGGAGGATCGGCAGCGTTTCACGGCGCTCGAGAAGGAACTGGCCGCCGGCCGCAAGGCGGTCGAGGCCCGCAAGCAGGCGGCCCGCGGAGAGTTCGACAGCTGGATCAAGGAGGCGACGCCGGATGCGGTGGCAAAGGCCGCACCGCAGGACACGCCACTCTTGGAGATCGACCTGCTCGAAGGCGAGGGCTCGAAGACGCGGGCCCGCCTCGTGGGCAAGGACACCGACCTGCCGCTGACGACCACCACGAAGTGGCAGGCCGGCCCGAGCGGCGCGGCCGCGGTGCTCCTCGACGGGCGGGCGGCGGAGCTGCCGAACGTCGGCGACTTCGAGCACGATCAGCCGTTCAGTGCCACTTTTTGGATCCGGCCGCCGGCGAACGACACGTCGTATGCCGTGATCGCGCGGATGGACGAAGCCAATGCCTTCCGTGGCTGGGACGTCTGGGTGCAGGGCCGCCGCGTCGGCATGCACCTAGTCCATGCGTATCCCGCCGACGCGATCAAGGTGCTGTCGTCGGCCCAGCTCAAGGCCGATGCCTGGACGCTCGTGTCGGTCACCTACGACGGCTCGGGCAAGGCCGAGGGGGTGAAGATCTACTACGACGGCAAGCTTCAAAAGCCCAAGGTCGAGACCAACACCTTCAAGAAGCACACCATCAAGACCGAGACGCCGCTGGTGATCGGCGGCCGGTCGCAGGCGGCGACGGCGCATGGCGTGGGCCTGGCCGGCATCGAACTCTGGGGCCGAGCCCTCTCCGCGGGTGAAGTGGAGGGTCTCTCCAAGGCCCAGGCCCTCGCGCAGATCGTGAAGCTCGCCCCCGAGGAGCGGGTCAAGGCCGCCGGCGGCCTCTACGACTGGTGGCTCGCGAGCCTCGACGAGACCTACAAGGCGGCGACGGCCGACCTGGCCCAGCTCGAGAGCGAGCATGCCGACATCCGCAAGCGGGGCACGGTCGCCCATGTGATGAACGAGAAGAACGAGATGGCGAAGGCCTACATCCTCGACCGCGGCGAGTACGACAAGCGGAAGGACGAGGTGCAGCCGTCCACGCCGGCGGTCCTGCCGGCATTCCCGGCCGACCTGCCCAAGAACCGGCTCGGCCTGGCGAAGTGGCTCCTGCTGCAGGATCACCCGCTCACGACGCGGGTGACGGTGAATCGGTTCTGGCAGGAGGTGTTTGGCACGGGACTCGTGCGAACAGCGGGCGACTTCGGCATCACCGGCGAACTGCCGAGTCATCCCGAGTTGCTCGACTGGCTGGCCGTCGAGTTCCGTGAAAGCGGCTGGGATGTCAAGAAACTGTTTCGGCTCCTGCTCACGAGCGCGGCCTACCGCCAGAGTGCGGCGACCACGCCCGACAAGCTCGTGAAAGACAATGCCAATCGCCTGCTCTCCCGGGGCCCGCGGTTCCGCATGGATGCCGAGATGGTCCGCGATTCGGCCCTCGCCGCGAGCGGCCTGCTCGTGAAGCAGATGGGCGGCCCGAGCGTGAAGCCCTATCAGCCCGACGGTGTGTGGGAGGCGGTGTCGATGGGGGGCAACACGAGCCGTTACCAACGGGACAAGGGGGACGCCCTCTACCGGCGGAGCATGTATTGGTTCTGGAAGCGGTCGGCGCCGCCGGCGTCGATGGACATCTTCAACGCCCCGTCGCGTGAGACCTGCACGGTGAAGCGGGAGCGGACCAACACGCCGCTGCAGGCGCTCGTCACGCTCAACGATCCGCAGTTCGTGGAGGCGGCCCGGGTGCTCGCCGACCGGGCGATCCAGACGGCCGGCACCGACGACGCCCGGATCGACTTCATCGTGAAGCACGTCCTGTCGCGGCCGTTCACCGCCGACGAACTGGCGGTCGTGAAACAGTCGCTCTCGGATCTCTCGGCCTGGTACGGGGGGCATCCTGACGAGGCCCAGAAGCTCGTCGCCGTCGGAGAGGCGAAGGCGACCACGGCCGACGCGGCACAGCTGGCCGCCTGGACGATGCTCACGAACGAACTCATGAACCTCGACGAAACCCTCTGCAAGTGAGGAACACCTGATGAACCCGCCCATCCTTTCGCCGCTCGACGAGCTCGGCCTCAGCCTGACGCGGCGGCGGTTCTTCGAGCGGGGAAGCCATGTGCTCGGCGGCGCGGCGCTCGCCGCGCTGCTCGCGCAGGACTCGGCCCTGGGCAATACGGCCACGCCGCCTATCGACGGCGTGCAGCGGGTGGCGGGGGCGATCGGTCCCCACTTCGCCCCCAGGGCGAAGCACGTGATCTACCTGCACATGGTGGGAGGACCGCCGCAGCAGGACATGTTCGACTACAAGCCGCAGATGAAGGACTGGTACGACAAGGACCTCCCCGAGAGCATCCGCAACGGCCAGCGGCTGACCACGATGACGAGCGGCCAGTCGCGGTTTCCGATCGCGCCGTCGAAGTTCTCATTTTCCCGGCACGGGCAGAACGGGATGTGGGTCACGGATCTCCTGCCTCACACGGCCAAGATGGTGGATGAGATGTGCTTCATCCGCTCGATGCACACCGAGGCGATCAACCACGAGCCGGCGATCACCTACATGCAGACCGGCAACCAGATCACGGGGCGGCCCTGCCTGGGGGCGTGGCTCAGCTACGGTCTGGGGTCGCTCAACAAGGATCTACCGACCTTCGTCGTGCTCGTGGCCAAGCCCACGAACAACGAGCAGAACCAGGCGATCGGCGCCAGGCTCTGGGGCAGCGGGTTTTTGCCGGGCGAGCACGCGGGCGTGAGCTTCCGCAGTGCCGGCGACCCGATCCTCTACATCAACAATCCCCCCGGCGTCTCGGCCGAGGTGCGCCGCAAGACGCTCGACGGCCTCCAGGCCCTCAATCAGCGGACGCTGCAGCAGCTCGGCGATCCGGAGACGCAGACCCGGATTTCGCAGTACGAGATGGCGTTCCGCATGCAGTCGAGCGTGCCGGAACTCACCGACCTGGCATCCGAGCCGGAGAGCACCTTCGCCCTCTATGGCGAGGAGGCGAAGAAGCCCGGCACGTTCGCCAACACGGCGCTCATGGCGAGGCGGATGGTCGAGCGAGGCGTGCGGTTCGTGCAGGTCTACATCAACAACTGGGATCACCATGGCAACATCGCCGGCCGACTGCCGAGCCAGTGCAAGGACATCGATCAGCCCTGCTACGGGCTCATCCAAGACCTGAAGGCCCGCGGCCTCCTCGACGAGACGCTCGTCATCTGGGGAGGCGAGTTCGGCCGCACGGTTTACTCGCAGGGCGGGCTGTCGAAAGAGAACTACGGCCGCGACCATCATCCGCGGTGCTTCACGATGTGGATGGCGGGAGGCGGCTCACGCCCCGGCCAGATCTACGGTGAGACCGACGACTTCTCCTACAACATCGTGAAGGACCCGGTGCACATCCGCGACTTCCACGCCACCGTGCTGCAGCTGATGGGCTTCGATCACGAGCGGTTCACCTACCGCCACCTCGGCCTCGATCAAAAGCTCACCGGCGTCGAGCATGCCCGGATCATTCCCGACCTGATCGCCTGACGCAGCTGGAGATCAGCCCCGGGCGACGCGGTTGTGCTCGTCGAGCACGATGATGGCCGGGGCGTGTCGGGCCGCGGCATCGGCATCGAGCCAGGTGAACGACATGATCGTCAGCCGGTCGCCGGGCTTGCCGAGGTGGGCAGTCGCCCCGTTGAGTTCGATCACGGCCGAGCCCGGCGGCCCGTAGATCACGTAGGTCTCGAACCGCTCGCCGTTGGCGAGATTCCCCACGAGAATCCGCTCGTAAGGCCGCAGGCCGACCCGCTCGGCGAGATCAGCCGCGATCGTCAGGCTGCCCTCGTAATCGACCGAGGCGCCGGTCACCGCCGCACGGTGGATTTTCGACTTGAGGAGGCAGGTCATCATTGGGAAATACAAGATAATCTACCTGAGCCGTGGCTGCACGGCATGCCCCCCGAACACGACCATGACCAGGAAACGCTCATGACCGATCCGGATAACGCCCCGCGTGCCGCCGCGACCGTCCGGCCGCTGGACGCCGTCGAGCGGCGGGTGCTCGGCGTGTTGATCGAGAAGGCGAAGACCACGCCCGACCAGTATCCGTTGTCGCTCAACGGTGTCGTCACCGGCTGCAACCAGAAGAGCAACCGCGACCCCGTGATGACACTCGACGAGGAGCAGGTGATGCGGGCCCTTACCAGCCTTCGGCATGCCGGCACCGTGGCGGAGGTGTATGGCAGCGGCAAGATTCCGCGGTATCGCCACCTCGCCTACGATTGGCTCGGCGTCGAGAAGGAAGAGCTCGCGATCATGGGCGAACTCCTGCTCCGCGGCGAGCAGACGGAGGGGGATCTCCGCGGTCGTGCCAGCCGGATGGATCCGATCCCGGACCTCGTCCTGCTCCGCGGCTTCCTCGACCGGCTGGCGACGAAGGGACTCATCGTCTGGCTTTCGCCTCCCGGCCGCGGCCGGCTGCTCACGCATGGCCTGTTGCCCGCAGAGAAGCTCGAGAAGGTGCGGTCGCAACTGGAGATGGCCGCGGCGACGGAGCCGCCGGCGGTTGACCGCAGCAGCACCGGCGGCACGCAACTCGACGACCGGGTCGCACGGCTCGAGGCCCAGGTGGCCGACGTTGTCGCCCGGCTCGCATCGCTCGAGCAGGAACTGAGGGCCTGACGCATTCGGTCAGTGCACGAGGACGTTGCGGAACTGCCACGGATCGGTCGGGTCGATGTCTTCGGCAAAGAGGCCGGGGCGACCGGTCAGGGGGGTCCAGTCGGTGTAGTGGCCGGTCACCGGTCCGAGGTAGGGCCGCTGGACGGCAAGACACCGCCGGAAGTCCATCTCGTCGGCCTCGACGATGCCCGCCTGGGGATTTTCGAGGGCCCACACCATCCCGGCCAGCACCGCCGACGTGACCTGCAGTCCGGTGGCGTTTTGGTACGGGGCGAGATCACGGGCCTCGTCGATCGAGAGCTGGGAGCCATACCAGTAGGCGTTCTTCTCGTGGCCGTAGAGCAGCACGCCCAGTTCATCGACACCATCGACGATCTCTTCCTCGCCGAGGATGTGAATCGCCTCCTGTCGCTCGCCGGCGCGGCCGAAGAGTTCGTGCAGCGAAAGCACGGCGTCATCGGCGGGGTGGTAGGCATAGTGGCACGTGGGGCGGTGGACGACCGTGTCGCCGTCGCGGAGCGTGAAGTAGTCGGCGATCGAGATCGACTCGTTGTGGGTCACGAGGAACCCATACTGGGGCCCTGGTGTCGGGCACCAGGAACGAACCCGCGTATTGGCCCCCGGCTGCAACAGATACGCACCCGCCTTCGATCCGATCGTTTGCAGCCGACCGTTTTCGGGAAGCCACCGCTCGTGCGTACCCCAGCCGAGCTCGGCGGGCTGCATGCCCTCCGAAAGAAATCCCTCGACCGACCAGGTGTTGACGAACGTGTTGATCGGCTTGGGGTTCTTCGCCCGTTGCGTGTCCCGCTCGGCGATGTGAATCCCCTTCACGCCCAGGTCGCGCATCAGCGTCGCCCAGCCTGCCTGGTCGTCTGCCGCCGGTTCCGGGCCGCCGTGCCCGATGTCGCGGGCGAGATCGACGAGGGCCTGCTTGACGAACCACGACACCATCCCCGGATTCGCGCCGCAGCACGACACGGCGGTGGGGCCGCCGGGATGGCGGGCCTTCTCCTCGCGAACCGTCGTCCGCAGGGCATTGTTCGTGCGGGCCTCCGGGCCGGCGCTGCGATCGAAATAGAAGCCCGGCCAGGGTTCGACCACCGTGTCGATGTAGAGCGTGCCGAGTTCCCGGCAGAGCCGCATGATGTCGAGAGAAGAGGTGTCGACCGACAGGTTGACACAGAAGCCGCCGCCCCCGCCGGCGGTGAGGAGCGGCTCCAGCAGATGCCGATAGCGGTCGCGGGTGACCGCCTGGTGGATAAACCGGATGCCGTGCTTGTCGAGGATGCCGCGGTCACGGTCATCGGGATCGATGACCACGAACCGTGAGCGGTCGAACGTGAAATGGCGTTCGATGAGCGGCAGCGTTCCGCGACCGATCGAGCCAAAGCCGATCATGACGATGGGGCCGTCGATTGCCGCATGCACGGGCCAGTGGGACATGAGTTCACTCCTGGGAGGTTCGGAAGGATAGTCGCTGCCGGTTCGGCTCCGCAAACGGTCCGCACGACTCGCGTCGTGAATAGGCACAGCCCCACGCCTCGTCATGGCTGGCCCGCTCGAAGGCAACAGGGTCGGGATCGGGCGCGTCGAAGGTACTGGCCCAGCACCGTTTTCGGGAGCCGGAAAGCCCGAACGACGACGGGTAGGTCTGGAGGGCAGTCCCGTCGAAGGACGCCGGTCCGCTTCTCACGAGGCTCACGAGTCGCTCATCGGCCGGAAGACCGGCGAGGAAGTGCCGTTGACCGGGCCATCCTTTAGAGAATGGCCGCGAGCAGGGGCGACTCATCCGGTAGAAATGGGTTGACGATCGTCACACCGCGCCATGTAAAACCATGCTGAAGGTCCTCGCTGAGCACGATGCGGCAGCAATTTTCCGCAGCAACCGCCATCACGATGGCGTCCCACATTCGAAACTCGTGGTTCACGGAGAGATCGAACGCCGACTGAAACGAAGCCCACGTCGAGTCGCTGACGTCAAACGAATCGGCCCAGCCAAGCACGGCGTCGCGGGCAGCCTCGCGAGTCCGCCCCGCCTTGCGTGTGAGGACCAGCATCAACTCGCCAAGCACCTGCGCCGGCAGCACGACGGCCGATTCGGGCAATCGCTCGATGAGGCCGATGGCAACGCGACACCGCTCCGCATCTCCGACACCCTCGGCGTATGCGAGCACGTTGGTATCGATGGCGACCCGCACGGTCAGTTCTCGTAGAGTTCGTCACGGGTCCAGTTGCGGGCCCCGACTGCAGGCTGTCGTCGCAATCGCTCGAGCAACATGCGTTTCGCCGCCCGTCGCTCGCGACCGCTCCCGCGAACCGGTGCGATGGTCGCCACGGGCCTGCCGCGCGACACCACAGTCACATGCTCTCCCTGCGACACTTCGCGGAGGACGCGGGAAAAATGCCGGTTGGCGTCGGCGGCCGAGATTGTTTTCATGCGCATGATATCCAGCTAAAAGTAGTGTTGAACACTACTTTATGTGGGGCGTCTCGTCAAGAGCAAGAGACTGTTCTCCCGTTGGCTGTAAACGCGGTCTGCGCAGACGCGAGAAAAACGCCACCGATCCGGGTGCGGGGCGGTTCGAGAAAACCGCTCCGGACGCCGGTCCGCTTCTCAAGAGGCTCACAAGTCGCTCATCGGCCGGAAGACCGGTGAGGAAGTGCCGTTGACCTGACCATCATTGGGCTCGAAGACGTAGATTCGGCTCGGGAGCGGTACGCCCGAACGGGTCGCGGCCGCCCGGCGGCTTCTGGCGATCCATCGACTGGCCCGATCTGCAGGAAAAGTGCGACGGTTCATCGTGTTCGGGTTCATCACGGCCAAGCCTGACCGGGGCGATCCCTTGGCAGGTCTACCCTGATGATAGAGACTGGTTCCATTCATGGGGGCAGGTCAAGGTGATGACCAACTCACCGCTGTTCGACGACCAGCGGGCTCGGCGTCGAGGGAGGGCCATTGGCCGTGGGCACGAACGGCGATGCCGCCCATGATCGCGTAAGGCAGCCGGAGCCGGTCGAATAAGCCGACCAGGTCGTGGATCACCGCCGTCAAATCGGTCATCGGGCCACGGTTACCACGACATGACCCAGCCGGGCCATTCCCCGCAGGATCCCGTCGTTCCGGAGGTCGTTTTCCCGCTGCAGCAACTCAAACCGCCGTTGGACCACCTCCTCTCGCCCGCGCAAGAGGTAGGGAGTGTTTTCTCGGATCATGGCGAAACTGAACTGCAGCCGTTGGCCGGGCGTCATCCGGCGGTATTCGGCAATGGTTTCGGGGCTCAACATATGAGCATTCTAGCTTGGCTGTGATACGGCCGTCATCAGGCCGCGGACTTGCCCCGCGGAGGATGCGGCGTGGTCGCACTTGGGCGAGGTTCGGTAGCGCTGGTGCCGTTCCCCTTCTCGGACCTCTCGCAGGCAAAACTCCGCCCTGCGATCGTCCTGGCAAGCGTTGGTCGGGGAAGAATACGCAATGCCGGAGGTGGGACTTGAACCCACACGCCCTTGCGGGCAACGGATTTTGAGTCCGCCGCGTCTGCCATTCCGCCACTCCGGCTCGTGAGGGGCGTCGTCACGTCCGAAGCCTACGCCGTCGCCCGCGGCATTGCCAGCGGCGGTAAAGTGTCTGGGCCGATCCTGCTGGTTTTGTGCGCTTCGGGAGTGTGCCCGCATGAACGTCGTCGTATTCGAGGATGCCGCCGTCGCACAGCTCGGAGATCTCATCGCCGCCCGCCCCGCCTGCGACCTCACGCTCGGATCGCACACGCTCGTCGAAGGGCTCGGGCATCTCGGGCATGTGCGGCGGGCCGTGCGGCCGCACCTGGCGGTGCATCTCGCCGGCCTCGGCGGTCGCCTCGCCGTCTGGGGCGGCGCGGCTGACGCAGGCTGGCAGCCGCCCGCGTCACGGCACGGGGCGCTCGTCCTGCTCGTGAACGCGCGGGTCGTGCCCAGTCGTGAGAACCTCCTCGCGCTCCGGGGGCTCGTCGAGGCGGGCCACCGTGGCGCGGTGCGGCAGTTCGGCAGCATCGCCGCTGCCGTTCTGCATCTCGACGCCGACGGCGGCGGCCCCGATCAGGCCGTCGTCGAGCGACTGCTCACCGGTGACCATGATCCCGTCGCCGAGATCGAATCGCTCACGCTCCCGGATGCAGCTGCAGAGCTTGCGGTCATTGCCGCGCCCCACGACATCGTCACCGCCCATGAGCGAGCGCTCGCCGGCTCGCTGAGCGTGCGAATCGACTCTGGGGCGTATCAGGAGATTCGTCCCGGCCTGTTCGTCGCCGCCGGCGGCCATGTGGCCGACGCCGTCGTCGTGCGCAACGGCCCGGTGGTCGTCGAAGCCGGCGCCGAGATCGGCCCGTTCGTCTGCCTCGATGGTCCGATCTGGATCGGGCCGGGGTCCCGCGTGAATCCACACGCCTGGCTGAGGGGCGGCACGGCCGTGGGCCGCGGCTGCCGCGTGGGGGGCGAGATCGAGGCGAGCGTGCTCGAGGCGTTCTCGAACAAGGCCCACGAGGGTTTCCTCGGCCACAGCCATCTGGGCAGCTGGGTGAACATCGGGGCCGGCACCATCACGAGCAACCTCAAGACGAGCTACGGTCCGATCCGGGTGCACGAGCCGCGGCGTGACGGCAGCACCGACGTGATCGACACCGGGCGGCAGTTTCTCGGCGCATTGATCGGCGACTTCACGAAGACGGCGATCCACTCGTCGCTCCCCTGCGGCTGCCGCATCGGCCCGGCGGCCACCGTCGGGGGAAGCGTGCCCGAGGTGGTGCCCGGGTTTTCCACCCTGATCGGCGGCGGCGCAGGCGGCAGCCGTGCGACGGTCGAGCAGGTGACCACGGTGCTCGGCCGGATGATGGCCCGCCGCGGCCTCGAAATCCTGCCCGCCGACCGCGACCTCGTGCAGGCCGTCGCCGGCGGCCCCGCTCCGGGCTGATTCCGCTTCTGCCGCGTGCGGGCTACGATACATCGTCATGATGATCACAGACACCTACGCCGCCGGTCGCTTCGGACTCTCGTTCGAACTGTTTCCGCCCAAGACGCCCGAGTCGGAAGCCGTGATGTGGCACACGGTGGACGAGCTCATGGCCTACGAACCCGCGCTGATCACGTGCACGTATGGCGCGGGAGGCTCCACGCAGACGAAGACGCTCGACGTCATCTCGGGCGTGAAGTCCCGGCACGACGTGCCGGTGGCCAGTCACCTCACCTGCGTGGGCAGCTCGGTGGACGAGCTTCGTCACTACCTGCGCGAGGCCCGCGACCGCGGCGTGGCGGCGATCGTCGCCCTGCGGGGTGATCCGCCGAAAGGCGAAACGTCGTTTACGCCCGTGGCCGGCGGCCTCCGGTATGCGTCGGAACTCGTGGCCCTTATCCGTGGCGAATTTCCCGAATTCGGCATCCTCGTGGCCGGCTATCCGGAGACCCACCAGGAGGCCGTGAGCCCTGCGGCCGATCTCGAGAACCTCAAGCGGAAGTGCGACGCCGGCGGTGAGGCCGTGGTGACGCAACTGTTCTACGACAACGCCGACTTCCTGCGGTTTCGGGAGCAGTGTGACGCGCTCGGGATCACGGTTCCGATCGTGCCCGGCGTAATGCCCGTGACCAACTATGCCCAGATCCGCCGCATCGCCAGCCTGTGCAAGGCGCGGCTGCCCGACGACTTCACCCGCGCGTTCGAGGCGGCGGGGGACGACGAGGCGGCCCAGTTCGAGGCCGGTGTGACGTTCGCGGCTCGGCAGGTCGAAGGGCTCATGGCCGCGGGAGTGCCCGGCATTCACTTCTACGTGCTCAACAAGTCGCCCGCGACGAAGCGAGTGCTGGAGCACGTCGGCCTCCGGGCGAGGTAGTGAGAGGGCTCGCTGCTGACGTAGGCCCGTTGCTCCGCAACGGGCTGCCCGTCACGGAGTGACGGGCCTACGGGAGGGCTGCCCGTCACGGAGTGACGGGCCTATCGTGGCGGCTGGTCGTCGTCCATGGTGCGGATGTAGCTCCGCAGCCGCTCCAGCTCGTCGCTCACATGGCGGAGCTTGAGCATGTTCTCGACCCGCTTCACGAGCTCCACCTTGTTGACCGGCTTCGAGAGGAAGTCGTCGGTGCCTGCCTCGACGGCCCGCTCGATGTCGCCGAGCTCGCCGAGGGCCGTCACCATCAGGATCATGATCCGGCTCGTCGCCGGATTCGACTTCAGCTGCTGGCAGACCTCGAAACCCGACAGCTTCGGCATCATCACGTCGAGCAGAATCACGTCGGGGGCGAAGCTCGCCACCTTGTCGAGCGTATCGCGGCCATCGACGGCCGTGGCGATCGTGCAATCGACTTCGGCCAGATAGACCTCGAGCAACTCGCGGTTCGGCTCGTTGTCGTCGGCGATGAGCACGCGGCTGCGACGGGCCTCGGCGGCTGGCGCGGAGGCCTGAGCTGTGGCTGAAGCGGGCTTCGGCATGAACGATTCCAGAAAAGAAGGGTGACCCGATCAGGGAAACTCGAAGAGCGACTGACTCTTCACGATCGCCCGATCCTCGGGGAACGTGTGGAACGCCTGCACGAGCAGGCCGCGGGGACGGGTCTCGATGTCGATGAAGCTCACGGCGCCCAGTGCGAGCCGCCCGCCATCCTGAAAACGGTAGAGCAGGCCACGTTTGGTGCCGGCCGCGACCAGTTCCTGCTGGAACGACCAGAGCACGTCGTCGGCCACCTTCTCGAGCTGAAAGCAGGTTTCATAGGTCGTGCCGCCCCGGCATTCCATGCGGTCGCCCCGTTCGCCGACGATGCGATGCGAGAGCAGTCGGCGCTTGAGCGGCAGCGGCTGGGCGGCAGCGGTGGCCACTTCGGTGAGCGTCAACCCCTCCCGCCGCCAGGTGAGCAGGTGGCCGGCGGTCGTGATCGCGATGCTGGCCGAATAGCCGCCGCGGTCGATCGATCGTGACGTGCAGATCTCGAACAGCTCAGGGTGCACCACCCTCCCGTAGAGCTGAAAGACGAGATCCGTTGCCTTGGGCCGAACCGATAGCACGACGACACTCCCTGCCGCGACGGCTCCCAGCCTCGTGGCTGGACCGATCGCGGTGCATGATTCCGGATCGCAAGTATAGGAGCCGGCTGCGGGGGCCACCAAGCCACGGCCGGCAGGCACGACCCGCCTGCCGATCGTGCCGCTATACGAGCCCCACGAACAGGTCGTACAACGCATGCGTGCCCGCGGCGATGCCGAAGCCGCGTAGGAGAAATACGACGGCGAAGAACACGCCGGCCGCCAGCCGGAACGAAAAGCTGTAGAGGTCGAAGGCATCGCCGAGCGGGCCGACATAGTGGGCGAGGCTGAAGAGGATGCTCGTGATCAGAATTGCCCAGACTGCCGCCGCGATCGGTCCGGAGCCGAGCCGGCCGAGCAGCCATGCGACGGCCGGCAGGAGCAGCAGCCGAAACAACACCTCCTCGTAGAGTCCGGCGCCGCAATAGCCGATCACGCGGGCAACCGCTCCTTCCAGCAAGCCCGCGGGGGGGCCCGCGACGAGGGCCCGTGGCCACATCTCCGCCAAATGCAGCGACACAGGCCAAAGCTGCTGCTGCAGCCTGGCAATGCCGATGAGCAGCATGGCCCAGAGCACGCATTCGCCAGCCATGCCCATGAGCACGGCCGGGCTGAAGTGCCAGCGGTCGTGCTCCACATGGTGCCAGGCGAGCAGGCCCACGATCGTGAGCACTGGCAGCAGAAAATAAGCCCCGAAACCGCAGGCGTCGAGCACATGCCGCAGCCAGACGTCGGCACCATTGCGGGGTGTGCCGCGGCCCAGCCAGAGCACGCCTCCTTCGTAGGCGAGCACGAGTGGCAACGAGAACACGAGGCTCGTCAGCGGCGTGCGCGAGACTGTCCAATAGCTCGGCGCCGGCGGTGATTCAGCTGCGGGGGCGATCTGTTCCGCGGCGAAATCCGTGGCGTGCGTCAGCGCGTCATCCAGCGGGCCCAGGTTCGCGGGCAGCCCATCTGCGTACGCCTGTTCGGCGTCGTCGCCAGGCGGATCGTCGGGCAGAGCGGAGGAGGAAGCAGGCATCGAACAGGTTGCCTCGGGCCAACTGTGAAACCAGTATCGCGAGGCTTGCTCGCGCGACTTGTTCGCGCGGTGCTCGTGTGCGCCTGCGTTGCCTTGACAACGCCCACGGCATTCACAGAATGCGTTTCATCTTCGCACCGCGTTGGTCATGAAGGCCAGCGTCGCAAACAAAAAACAGAGGATTCCGCCGGATATTTCGGGGGGCGACGACTTGAGGGATCGACTGTCGACGACCTTGGTCGTGGCCTGGATGTCCCCCCCGCTTTCCGTCGGCTTCCCCTGTTTTTGGAGTGTTTTGTGCTCCTGATGCGGCACTCGGGGTGGTCTGCCTGCCTGCTCACCACGTGAGGATTTGCCTCGACGAGCCCATCGGCCTGTAGAATGCGGCGATCCGGTTCGCTCAGGCTACGGCACAAGGGACGGGAACAGCCATGGCACGATGCCTCATCGGATGCGGCTCCAACCTGGGCAAACGACGTGAGCAACTCGACAGGGCTGTCGAACTGCTGCGATTCATGCCCGGCGTGGCGCTCGTCGCCGTCAGCCGCTTTCGTGAGACGCGGCCCGTCGGCGGCCCCGTAGGCCAGGATGCGTATCTCAACGGCGCCTGCCTGATCGAGACAGACCTGCCGCCTGAAGACGTGCTCGGCATGCTGGCAGCCGTTGAGAACACGCTGCACCGGGAGAGGCTCGAACGGTGGGGAGAGCGAACGATCGATCTCGATCTCTTGCTCTATGAAGACCTGGTGGTCGAGACGGCGGAGCTGACGGTGCCGCATCCGCGGATGGCCACCCGGCGGTTCGTGCTCGAACCGTCCGTCGAGATCGCCGGCGACCTTACCATTCCGACAGCTTCCTGCACGGTGCGGGACCTGCTCGACAACATTTCCGTGTCGCACCCGCTCGTCGCCGTCGTCGGCGTGCCCGGGAGCGGGGCGCACGAGGTGGCCGAGGCCGTGGCCGACGCCACGCTCTCACGGCTCGTGCGGGCCCCCGTGCCGCTGCCCGCGGCGCTGCCTCCCGGATCGGCTGCATGGTCGCAGACCCTCTCCTCTTGGGCGCGGCCGCTGGCCGCGGCCGGCTGGCACGACGAGCCGCACGGCGCGATCGCCGATTTTTGGCTCGACTCGCTCGCCGTGGCGGCCGCGGATGAACTGCCTCGCGAATCGCTGGCGCGACTCGAAGCGGAACTGGACGCCGTGGCCCGCACCACGATCCAGCCGCACGTGGCGATCCTGCTCGTGGCGGATGCGGCGACGCTCGAGGAGCGGGTCGCCTTCAGCTGTCGGCAGGCCGACCGCTGGTCGAACGTGTTCGCCGACGTGACGCGGAGCGGTGTTGCGGTCTGCACGGCGCCCGATGTGGCCGTCGCAACGCTCATGCGGATGCAGGAGCGGCTCGTCGAGCGACTGCGGTCGCGCGAGGCCCGCTCGCCCCGGGCGCCGAAGGCCGTGGTGGTGGTGCCGGCCGACGATCTGGGCCGCGCCACCGCCGAAGCGACGGCGGCGGTCGAGGCGATGCTCTGATGACGGCGGCCGTGACGGTGGCGCAGATCCGCGAGCCGGCCGCGATGCGGGCCGCAGTGCTCGAGTCGCGGGCTGCCGGGAGGCGGGTCGGCTTCGTGCCCACGATGGGCGCGCTGCATGCGGGGCATGCGAGCCTCGTCGAGCAGGCGGCTCTCGAGTGCGACGACGTCGTCGTGTCGATCTTCGTGAATCCCTCGCAGTTCGGTCCCACGGAAGACTTCGCCCGCTATCCGCGGACGCTTGCCGCTGATGCGGCGCTCCTCGCGCCGCGCGGCGTGCGCTGGATCTTCGTACCCGAGGCCGCCGACATGTATCCGCCGGGCGCGGCCACCCGCGTGGTCGTCGATGGGCCCGCGCGGCGGTTCGAGGGGGAGATTCGCCCCGGGCATTTTGCGGGGGTGGCGACGGTCGTCTGTCGGCTGTTTCACTGCGTTCCCGCCGACGTCGCCTACTTCGGCGCAAAAGATTGGCAGCAGACGCTCGTCGTCAAACGGATGGTGCACGACCTCGGCCTGCCGATCGAGATCGCCGTCTGCCCCACCGTGCGCGAGGCCGATGGCCTGGCGATGAGTTCACGGAATGCCTACCTCGCCGCCGAAGAACGGCGGCGGGCCGTGGCATTGCATGAAGGGCTCTGCGCCGCCGAGCGACTCTGGCAGAGCGGGGGCGCGGTGGCAGCAGTCGAGCAGGCCATCCGCGATCCGCTCGAGACGCGCGGCATCGCCATCGACTATGCGGCCGTCGTGGCTGCCGACACCCTCGAGCCGCTGCCTGCCGCCGGCGCCCAGCCGCCGGCCATCGCCATCGTGGCCGGTCGCCTCGGCGGCACGCGGCTCATCGACAACCGTCTCCTGCCTCCGCGGCGGAGGCCCGGCTGATCCGATGCGCTCGACACTCTTCCACGTGCCGCTGCAGCTGGGTTCGGGGCCCGACGCCTGGCCGCTCTTCGGCTTCGGCATCCTGCTGGCCGTCTGGGCGGTGGCCGGCGGCGCGGTGTTCGTCCGCGCCTGGCTGCGGCACGGCTGGCGCCAGACGGCGTCGGCGCTCGGCCTGCCGCTGCTCGTGGCGGGGGCGATGATCGCCTGGGGCCTGCCGGCACTCGACGACGGGCAGGGCGTGCCCGTGCGCGGCTACGGGGTGATGCTGCTCGCCGCGGCGGCGGCCGGCACCTGGCTCTCGATCGTGCGGGGCCGGGCGGCCGGATTCGATGCGGACACGATCCTCGCGCTCGGGATGGAGGTCTTTCTGTGGGGGCTCGTCGGCGCGCGGCTCTTTTATGTGATCGAATACCGGGAGCAGTTTTTTCGGCCCGGCATGAGCCTCGTCGAGTCGCTCGGCAGCGTGCTCAACCTCGCGGCCGGCGGACTCGTGGTGTTTGGCTCGCTGCCCACGGCCGCCTGGGCCGCCTGGCGGTTCGCCCGCCGTCGCGGCCTGCCGATCCTGAAACTCGCCGACTGCATCGCGCCGGGCCTGCTCGTGGGTCTCGCCCTCGGACGCGTGGGCTGTTTCCTCAATGGCTGCTGCTACGGTGGGCCCTGCGACCTGCCGTGGGCCGTGCGGTTTCCGCCGGAGAGTCCGCCGTGGCTCGACCAGGCAGCCCGGGGACTCCTGCGCCCCTCTGCAGACTCGGGGAGCCAGTCCTGGAGCCTGCCGATCCACCCGGCGCAGCTCTACGCCGCCATCGATGCAACGCTCCTGGCCATCGTGGCCATGCTGTTCACTCCGCTCGCGCGTCGCGACGGCGAGGTCTTTGCCCTCGTGCTCACGCTCCATCCGCTCTCGCGGCTGCTCTTGGAGGCGATTCGCGTGGACGAGCCGCCAGCCCTCGGCACGCCGCTCTCGATCTCGCAGCTCGTGTCGCTCGTGCTCTTGGCCCTGGCCGCGGCACTCTGGTGGTGGATTGCAACCCGTGGGAAGTCGCCATGAGCCAGTTCGACCAGCCGCCGCGTGCGGCCGACCAGCCGCCGCGGCCCGCGCCGCCCGGGAGCCCGGTGGTGACGATTCGCTGCCGGGAACACGGGCCGCTCGTGGTCGAACTGCCGGTCGTCGAGGGCCAGGCGCAGGTGGGGCTGCGGGTGACCGACCACACCGGACAGGCGTTTCCGCTGCCGACGCACAAGCGGGCTGTCGCGCTCTGCCGCTGCGGCAAAACCAGGTCGCGGCCGTTCTGCGATGGCTCCCACACGGCCTGTGGGTTTGCGGCCGCCGACGTCGCCCCCTCCGATCGAGTGATCCCGACAGCCCCCCCATCCTGACAGACCGGCAAGGTTGACGGTGTCCGTGCCGGATATGCGGCCGGTGCCTGTGGTGGAAACTCCTCCCTGAAAACGACTTACGGCATCCGACCCGACGGAAAAATGGGCTCGGCGTGGCCTGAACGATATGGACTGGCCCTGGAAACACCTGTAGGGTTTCACGTCCCGGCGGGCAGACACCCGCCCTGTGAATGGCCCGGACGACATCGATGTCGCAGCAGTCGCACTCCCGGAAGAACTTCTACCAGCGCTCTAGCGTGGGGATCCTCGCGGTCCTCGTGTTTCTGTTGCCGCTGGTGGTGATCGGGGCGATCAAGGCCAAGGGCAACAATCGCAACGACGTCAAAGGCTGGCTGCCCCTCGAATATCCAGAAACCCAGACCTACCGGTTCTTCCGCCAGAACTTCCAGGGCGAGGAGTTCGTCCTCGCCAGTTGGGACGGCTGCACGATGGCCGATCCCCGGCTCGAGCTGCTGGCCCGGAAGCTCCTGCCGCCCCCGGAGGAGGCCTCCCGGATCGAGCGGCCGCTGTACTTCAAGACGGCCCAGACGGGCCCGCGGGCCGTGGCCCAGATGTCGCAGGAGCCGCTCAACCTCGACCCTGCCGAGGCCGTCAGCCGGCTCACCGGGGCCCTGATCGGGCCGCCGCCGGCCGGCGTGGAGGCCAACTCTCCCGCCGACGACCATGCCGCCCGCCAGACCTGCCTGGTGCTGACGCTGTCCGACGCCGCCCGGGCCAACCTCCACGGGGCGATCGACACGATCAAGCGGGTGGCGGTGCAGGAATGCGGCATCCCGGAGGCGTCGTTCCACATGGGTGGGCCGCCGGTTGACAACGTCTCGATCGACAAGGCCGGCCAGACGAGCGTGACCGTGCTCTTCGGCCTGTCGCTCGTCGTGGGTGGCATCGTCAGCTGGTGGAGCCTGAAGAGTCCGACGCTCGTCACGCTCGTGATCGCGTCGGGCGTCTACAGCATGTTCGCGAGCCTCGCGATCGTCTGGTACTCCGGCTATCCGGTCGATGCGATCCTGCTCACGATGCCATCGCTGGTCTACGTGGCGACGACGTCGGGGGCGATCCACCTCGCCAATTACTACCGCGACCAACTCGCGGAAACCGGCGTTCAGGAGGGGGCGGCCGGCCACGCGGTCCAGCACGCGCTCCTGCCGCTCTCGCTGGCCACGGGCACGACGGCCGTTGGCCTCGCCACGCTCGGCGTGAGCGAGCTCGTGCCGATCCGGATGTTCGGCATCTTCTCGGCGCTCGGCGTGCTCACGAGCTTCATCATCCTCGTGACGCTCATGCCGGCGGCCCTCGAGCTCTTTCCGCCCAAGCTCAAGATCGGAGTCGCGGCCGGGGGCAATGAGGAGTCGGCCTCATGGCGACCGATCGAGTCGAGCCCGTGGTGGAAGGTGGGCGAGTGGATCACGCGGCACCATGCCCTCACCGCCACGGCCTGCCTGCTCGTGATGGCCGGCGTCGGCTATGGCATGACGCGCGTCGAGAGCAGCGTGCAACTGATGCGGCTCTTCTCGCCGAAGGCCCGGATCCGCGCCGATTACAAGTGGCTCGAAGATCACCTCGGCCCGCTCGTGCCGATGGAGATCCTCGTCCGGATCGACGACACGACATGCCCGCTCAACTTCCTCGAGCGGATGGAGCTCGTCGGTGAGATCCAACGGGAGATCGGCGGCCTCGACGAGGTGGGGAGTTCGCTCTCGACGGTGACCTTCGGTCGCAGCCTCGACGTGGGTGAATCGGGCGACGGCATCGGCGGCGTGGCGGGCCGGGCCATCGGCCTCAACGGCCGCACGCGGCGGAGCGTGCTCAATCGCCGGCTCACCGCCCATCGCGACGACTTCCTGGCCGGCGATTACCTCCGCGAGGCCCGGGTCGCCGGCTCGGACGGCGAGGTCCACGATCAGGAACTGTGGCGGATCAGTGCCCGCGTGAGCGCCGTGAAGGAGGTCGACTACGCCCTCTTCAAGGCCGACCTGCAAAAGAAGATCGATCCGATCCTGGCGCGGCTCGAGAGCGAGGGCGTGGCCGGCGTGTCGGTGGACTACACCGGCCTCGTGCCGCTCGTCTACAAGGCCCAGCACTCGCTGCTCGACGGCCTCAAGATCGGCTTCATCTGGGACTTTGCGATCATCGTGGCGGTGATGATCCTGCTCTGCCGTGCCGCCTCGGCCGGGCTCGTGCTCCTCCTGCCCGCCGCGTTTCCCGCGATCATGGTCTTCGGCAGCATGGGCTGGGGCAACGCGATCCTCAAGTCGCTCGGCACCGGCAACCTGCTCATCGACATCGGCACCGTGATGGCCCCGAGCGTGGCGCTCGGCGTGACGGTGGACGACGTCGTGCACTTCATGCTCTGGTTCCGCCGCGGCATCGCCGAAGGGCTCGACCGCCGGCAGGCCACGATGCTCGCCTACAAGGGCTGTGCCCGGGCGATGTATCAGAGCTGGGGCGTGATCGGGATCGGCCTTTCGGTCTTCTCGCTGTCGCCGTTCGGCCCGACGCAGCGGTTCGGCTACATGATGCTCTCGATGCTCACGGTCGCGCTGGTCGGCAACCTCGTCTTCCTGCCGGCGCTGCTCTCCGGTCCACTGGGCGCCGTCTTCGGTTGGAGTGTACTGCGGCTCGAGCGGAAGAAGGCCGCCCGCGAGGGCAGCCGCAAGGTGAAGGTCGATCCCGGCAGCGACAGCCTGCCCACGCCGCACGTACTCCCAGGCCCGACCAAGCAGGTCGTGCATGCCTGACGGGCCGGACAGTGATCCCGGCACCGGACTGCCGACCGCGACCGTGGTGCTGAAACCGAAGCGGGCCCGCCCGTTTTTTGGGCGGCATCCCTGGGTGCTCGACTCGGCCGTGCTCCGGCTCGATGGTGAACCGGCCGAGGGGGATGTCGTCGATCTGGCGACGCATGACGGCAGCTTCGTGGCCCGCGGCCTCTGGAATCCGGCCAGCCGGATCCGCGTGCGGCTGTATGCGTTCGATGCGGCCACGCAACTCGATGCCGCGTTCTGGCGGACCCGACTGGAGGCGGCTGTCGGCCTGCGCCGGACGCTCGGCCTCGACGACCGCACGGGTGGCTGCCGGCTGGTGAACAGCGAGGGGGACAGCCTCTCGGGCCTGATCGTGGATCGCTACGGCGAGCATCTCGCCGTGCAGGTGACGGCAGCGGCACTCGTGCCACGGCTGGAGATGATCAGCGACATCCTCGAGTCGCTCCTGGCACCGCGGGGCATTCTGCTGCGAGGTGCGGACCGCGGCCTGGCGAAGCTCGAGGGCCTGCACCTGCCCGATCGCGTGATCCGCGGCACGCCCCCGGCCGGCCCGATCTTCGTCTCGGAGCGTGGGCTGCGATTCGGCGTGGACCTCGCCGAGGGGCAGAAGACGGGCTACTACCTCGACCAGCGCGACAATCGTCAGGCCGCGGCGGCCTATGCCCGCGGCCGGCGAGTGCTCGACATGTTCTGCTACTCCGGCGGCTTTGCCGTGTCGTGCGCGGCAGGCGGTGCCCGCAGTGTCTTGGCCGTCGATTCGAGCGCGAAGGCGACGACACTCGCGAAGGCCAACGCCGATTTGAACGGTGCGGCGAACGTGACGGTCGAGACGTCCGACGCCTTCGAGAAACTCGATGCCCTGAGCGCCGCGGGCGAGCGGTTCGGCATGGTGATCCTCGATCCGCCGAAGTTCGCCCGCAGCCGCGCGAGCCTCGACGACGCCCTCCGGGCCTACCATCGGATCAACCGCGTGGCCGTCGATTTGCTCGAGCCGGGGGGCATTCTCGTCACCTGCTCCTGCTCGGGCTCCGTGCCCCGGGACGACTTCCTGCAGATGCTCGCCGGCGTGGCCCAGCGGTCGGGCCGGCCGATCCAGTTGCTCGAATGCCGCGGCGCGGCCCCCGACCACCCCGTGAGCGCCAGCTGCCTCGAGGGGGAATACCTCAAGTGCGTCATCGCCCGCGTGGCGTGACATCTGGGGCTGATTGCCGCGAACCGATGATCATTCTCGTCGTGGGCATGCACCGGTCGGGCACGTCGCTCGTGGCCCGCGGTCTCCACGCCATGGGCGTGAATCTCGGCTCACGGATCGACACGGCGCCGCATCCCGCCAATCCACACGGCCACTGGGAGCACGCCGACGTCTGGCAGGCGCAGGAGCGGCTCCTGATCCGGTTTGGCCGCGAGTGGCACTCGTCGCCGGGCCCGCTGCCGGCCCGGTGGCTCGAATGGCCCGATGCCCGCGCGATCATCGACCGCTTCGTGGCGATCGCCGCTGAAGAGCTGGCCGCCCACGGCCACTGGCTGGTGAAGGATCCGCGGTCGAGCCTGCTCATTCCACTGTGGCGGGAGGTGGCCCGGCGGGCGGGTGTCGAGCTGCGGATCGTGCGTGTGTTTCGCGCGGCCGACGACGTGGCGGCATCGCTCGCCGCCCGCAACGCGATGCCACACGAGCTGGCGGTGCGGATCTGGAGCGACCATCAGCGGAGCATCGACCGCGACACCGTGGGGCTCGCCGTGCTGGTGGTGCATCACGACGACGTGCTCCACGAGCCGCTGGCGGCATTCACCGCCATGGGGACCTTGTGCGGGATTTCCGACGCAGCCGATCGCGCCTCGGCAGCGGCAGCATTCGTTGACCCGCAGCTCTGGCATCACCGGTCGCTCGAGCAGGCCGGCGGCGTGACCGCCGCCGAGCTCGTGGCAGACGCGCCGGCCGATGCCGGCCCGGCCGACCTCGGACGCGTGCTCATCGTGATGCGGACGCGGTGGAGGCTGCACATGCTGCCACGGGCGATTCGCAGCGTCTTGTCGCAGACCTACCCGCACTGGTTCCTGCAGATCGTCAACGATGGCGGACCGCCGCACCTGGTGGAAGACGAGGTCACCCCCTATCGCCACCTGCTCGAGGGCCGGCTCGGCATCCTGCACCGCGACCGTCAACACGGCATGGAGGCGGCGAGCAATGCCGGCATCGCGGCCGGTCCGGGCGAGTTCATCGTGATCCACGACGACGACGACAGCTGGAGCCCGGAGTTTTTGGAGCGGATGGTCGGCCGGCTGCACACCACCGGCGAGATGGCGGCCGTAAGTCGCAGCCGGCTCGTGCGCGAAGCCTGGGAGAGGAGTGAGTATGTGCGGCGGAAGGTGATCGAGTTCGGCCCGATGATCGATCGCATCACGGCCGACGATCTTGCGACGACCAATCGCTTTCCACCGATCGCATTCGTGTTCCGACGCCGTGCCTATGAAGAGGTCGAACCATTCCACGCCGGCCTGCCCGCCCTGGGCGACTGGCACTTCAACCGCCGCATCGCCGCGAGGCATGCGATCGGAGTCCTGCCGGAGAGTCTGGCGCACTGGCACCTCCGCGAGCCAAGTGATCGAATTCCCAATTCGCCTCGGCTCGATCATTGGCGGTTCGAGCCATCCGTGGCGGCTTGGCCCGATCCCGCACCTCTGCCGGAGTTCTTCAGCCAAGCCCGGCAGGTCAGGATTCAGGGCGATGGATCGAGCCTCGCCGCTGTGCCACGTTTCCCGCTTCCAGTGATCGGTGCAACGGTCCATGCTGCCGTACCGGCCGGGCTGTATCTCATCCGCTTTCGGCACGCTCCACCGGTTGCGACCTCGGGCTACCTGAACGATACGGCGGTGTTCCTGCGGACGACGGAAGCCTATACCCGAGGCCGATCGGTCCTGTTCACGGCCGAGCCTGGTGAGCTGGTCACGATCCTCGTCAATGCCCGGGAGCCGATTCTTGAATTGGGCATCGGTGTCGGCCCCGATGCGATCGCCTCGCTCCAGCCGCTGCCTGCGGGCAGTGAGGCCGTGCGGCTGGGCGATCCGCTCGGCACGCTCGACGACTTCGCTGGCCGGCCGCGGCTGCCCGACGTGCTCTGCATCGGCGCCCAGCGTTCGGGCACCACCTGGCTCCATGCCGTACTGCAGCAGCATCCGCAGGTCTGGCGGTGCGGCATCAAGGAGTTTCATCACTTCGACCAGGATGGAAGCGATCCTGCCATCGGCGAGTTTCGCCAGCGGCAGGCGCTGGCGGTGCTGGCGACCGCCGCAGCGGGCAGCCCGGATGACATGCACCGCAGCCGCCTGATCCGGATGGCGTTGCGGCACGGGTTTCCCCCGGCGGAGTCGTGGGAAAACTACGCGGCAATCTTCGAGTCGGCTCCCGACGACCAGCTTGCCTGCGACTTCACGCCGGCATATGCCACGCTGGCCGAGGAGGCCGTTGCGGAGATCGCGCGGGTCATGCCCGACGTGAAGGTGATCTTCATGCTGCGGGATCCGGTCACCCGCGCGGTCTCCGGCGGGATGCACCAACTCCATCGGGAAGGGGTCGAGCGGCCCACGGCGGCCCAGCTGCTCGCGGCCTGCGAATCCCCGGCCAATGTGCTGCGCACCGACTATGTGCGGACCCTCGACATCTGGCAGCGGCACCTGCCCGCCGAGCGGCTGCTCGTGCTGTTTCACGACGACATGGCCCGCGATCCCGCGGCCTTGATCGATCGCACCTGCAGGTTCCTCGGGATCGAGTCGCGGAAGGCGGAGGTCGGTGACAAGTCAGGTCACCTCACTCCCCGCAACCGTGGCGAGATCCTGTTGCCCGCGCCGGAAATCGCCCGGGTGAAGGCGGCGGTCTCGCGCCGCTGGCTGCCGATGCTGATGGAGTTGGAGCGTCGCCATCCCGAGCCGGTGCAGCAGTGGCGGCTCGCGGCCGAGCGGCGGATCGAGGCCGCCGGCGCGGCCGACGCGGGGAGCGGTGCCGGCCGCGAGCACACCGTGCACAACAATCTCTCCCAGTGGGATGCCCGCGATCCGTGGACGGGGGACGGCGATGGCTGGGACGGTCAGGCGCGGGCCTGCGGCGTGCCCTACCCCGACTGGAAGGCCGGCCTCATCGCCCGCTACCTGCCGCTCTTCCGGCCGCGGGGCACGATCCTGGAGATCGGCCCGGGCCACGGCCGCTGGTCGGATCTCATCATCGGCCATGCTGGCCTGCTCGTGCTCTGTGACATCGCGCCGAACTGCCTCGATGCCTGCCGCCAGCGGCTCGCCGGCCGCGGCCGGCTGCGAACCCACCTCTCCCGGGCTGCCGACCTGCCCGCCGATCTCACTGCGGCGGTCGATGGCGTGTGGAGCTACGACTGCCTCGTGCACGTGGGCCCGGAGGAGTTCCGCCGCTATCTCTTCGAAATCTCGCGGGTGCTGCGGCCAGGCGGCCTGGCGGTGCTGCACCATGCCGATCGCGGCGGTGGCGGGCTCCTGCAACACGCCTTGCGCCGGCTCGCACGCTGGCGGGGGGGTGGAGCGGAGGTCGCGACTGGCCGAGACGCGCCGGCCGATCAGCCCGAGGATCACGGCTGGCGGTCACCGGTGTCGCGGGCCGACGTGCGGAGCTGGGCCCGTGCGGCGGGGCTTACGGTCATGAGGCAGGAATCGCAATGGACATGGCAGTCGCCGCGTGGTCGCCTGCGGATCGGCGTGCCGCGGTTCGGCGACTGCATCACCGTGCTCGGCAAGCGCGGGTGAGTAGGCCCGTCATGCCCCCGTAGGCCCGTCACGCCGTGACGGGCTGCGGCCTTGCCCGTTGCGGAGCAACGGGCCTACAGCTTACGGAGCCGCGTGTATTCGTCGATCGTCACCGTGGTGAGTTCGCCGTCGTCGCGGGCGAGGATCAACACGTCGCTGTAGACCTTGTCGTCGGCGTTGCGGCGGAAGTGGAGACCATGCCGCCGCCGCTCCGTCCGCAGCACCTTGCCCACGGTCGTGGTGCTCCACTTCGCGCTCGAGCCCACCGTCACGCCGTGCGCCACCTCCACCCGGTCGCCCGGCTGGAGCTGCTCGTAGAGGCTGCGGGCCTGGTATTCCTCGGGCGTCATCGCACTCCCTCGCTCAGGCTCCTCGGATCAGACTTCCTTGCTCTCGATCCACTTCATCATCTTGCGGAGCTGGCGGCCGGTGTGCGTGAGCTGGTGCTCGCGCTCGCGGCGGCGGGTGCTCTTGAACATCGCGGCGCCGGCACGGTTCTCCAGGATCCAGTCGCGGGCGAACTCGCCCGAGCGGATCTCCTCGAGGATCTTCTTCATTTCCGCGCGGGTCTCGTCGGTGATGATCCGCTTGCCGCGGGTGTAGTCGCCATACTCGGCCGTGTTCGACACGCTGTACCGCATGTACTCCAGTCCGCCCTGGTAGAGCAGGTCGACGATGAGCTTCATTTCGTGGAGGCACTCGAAGTAGGCCATTTCGGGCTGGTAGCCCGCCTCGACGAGCGTGTCGAAGCCCGCCTTGATCAGCTCCGACACACCGCCGCAGAGCACGGCCTGCTCGCCGAACAGGTCGGTCTCGGTCTCCTCGGCGATTGTGGTTTCGATCACGCCGCCACGGGTGCCGCCGATGCCCTTGGCGTAGGCCAGGCCGATCTTCTTCGTCTCGGCCGACGCATTCGGCCCCAGCGCGATCAGGCAGGGCACGCCGCCCCCCTTCACGTATTCGCTCCGCACGAGGTGGCCGGGCCCCTTGGGCGCCACGAGGAGGATGTCGTGGCCGGCCGGGGGCTCGATCTGGCCGAAGTGGAAGTTGAACCCGTGGCTGGCCATCAGCACGGCGCCCTTCTTGAGATTCGGCTTGATCGCCGCGCGATAGACGTCGCCGGCCAGTTCGTCCGGCAGGAGGATGTTGATCACGTCGGCCTGCTTCACCGCATCTTCCACCGACATCGGCGAGAAGCCGTGGCTCTTCGCCAGCTCGTAGTTGGGGCCGCCTGGACGCTGGGCCACGACGACATTCAGCCCGCTGTCGCGGAGGTTCTGGGCCTGCGCATGGCCCTGGGAACCGTAGCCGATGATGGCGATGGTCTTGCCCTTGAGGGCGGCGAGGTCGGCGTCGGCGTCGTAATAAATCGTCGCGGGCACGGGATGCTCCTGGCGTGGTGAGGGGTGTGTGTCAGGCGAGTGAGTCGGTGGCGTCGGCGGCGTCGGCAGGTCGGCCGCCGTCGGCAGCCTCGGTGAGTTCGCGGGTGGGCAGGCTGCCCCGCACCATCGCGATCCGGCCGGTGCGGACGAGTTCGAGGATGCCACGGGGCCGCATCAGTTCGATGAAGCCCTCGAGTTTCTTCTCCGTGCCGGAGATCTCGACGATCACGCTGTCGCCGGCGACGTCGACGATTCGGCCGCGGAAAATCTCCGCGAGTTCCTTCACCTCGGTGCGGGCCGGTCCGGCCGGAGCCGCAACCTTGAGCAGCATCAGGTCCCGCTCCACGTAATTGCGGGAGCTGATGTCGTCGACACGCACGACCGTGATGATCTTTTCGAGCTGGCGACGGACCTGGTCGAGCACCCGGTCGTCGCCCCGGAGCACGAACGTCATCCGGGAAAACCGGTGGTCTTCCGTCTCGCCGACGGCGAGGCTGTCGATGTTGTAGCCGCGGGAGGCCAGCATGCCCGAGACGTGGGCGAGCACTCCCGGGACGTTCTGGACCGTGGCCGAGAGGACGTGACGCATGTCTGCGGAAAAACGGCTGCGAGGCCGGTCAAAGGGGCGGAGGGAATCGGGGCAACGAAGCGACTTCGAGTCCAAGGCGACTCCGAGCCCGGCGAGTCTAGCATCCGCCCGGAAAAATCCAGTCTCACCGCCCAGGCGGCGGCATTTCCGGGGGTGGCGGGGCCGCGTTGACACGGCCAGAAAAAAGCCGATAGTGTCAAGGTTTCCCGGCTCAGGTTCGCGTCCCCGACCCCGGGTTGTCCTCCCCCTCCCTCCGAAGAGCGTGTCTGCGTGTCGAACGTCCTGGCCCAGGAATTGATCGAAGCCGGCGTCCACTATGGCCATCGTGCCAGCCGGTGGAACCCGAAGATGCGGCCCTACATCCATGGCCGCCGCAACCTCATCCACATCATCGACGTCCGCGAGACCATCCGGGGCTTGCTGCGGGCCAAGAAGTACCTGAAGCAGGTCGCCTCGACTGGCAGCATCGTGCTCTTCGTAGGCACCAAGCGGCAGGGAGCCGAGGCGGTGGCCCGCGAGGCCGCCCGCTGTGGCATGCCCTATGTCAACGAGCGGTGGCTCGGCGGCACGCTCACCAACTTTCGGACGATCCGCAACCGGCTGGCCCGACTGGAAGAACTCGAGGCGCTGCTGCCCTCGGAGGCCTTCTCCACCTATTCGAAAAAGATGCAGTCATCGCTGCGGCGTGAGCACCGCAAGATGCTTCGCAACCTCGGCGGCATCCGCACCCTGTCGCGGCTGCCTGAGTGCCTCGTCGTGTTCGATCCCAAGAAAGAGAAGAACGCGATCAACGAGGCCCGCAAGATGGGCATCACGACCGTCGCCCTCATCGACACCGACTGTGATCCCGATGTCGTCGACCTGCCCATTCCCGGCAACGACGATTCGATCCGCTCGATCGAATTGGTGGCGGCGCGGCTCGCCGATGCGATCGCCGAGGGGAAGGCCTCGACGGCCGCCGACAGCCAGGCCGCTGCCGAAGGCGTGGATGCCGAGGCCACCGGTGGCAAGCCGAAGCCGAAGGCCCGCCCGATGGTGGCCAAGCGATCGGTGCCGAAGCCTGCGACCTGAACTCGGGCTTCCGGCGCCGGTGTCGCCCGCTGGACGCCCGCTGAATCAGATTTCGTCCGTGGCAGAATGGGCCCGTCGGCCGCTGCGGCCCCACTGCATTCACGTTCTCCGCATGCATGTCCACATTCATTTTGACAGGAGTTTGACCAATGGCTGAGATCACTGCCGGGTCCGTGATGGCCCTCCGCGAGAAGACCGGACTGCCGATGATGGAGTGCAAGAAGGCCCTCCAGGAGTGTGGCGGTAACACGGAGCAGGCCGTTGAGTGGCTGCGGAAGCAGGGCGTCAAGACCCAGTCGATGCGGGCCGACCGAGAGACCTCCTGCGGCCGCCTCGCCGTCTACACCGATCCGGTGAAGGGCGTGGGTGCGATCATCGAGTTCAAGTGCGAAAGCCCGCCGGTGGCCGGTAGCCCTGACTTCAAAGATCTGTGCAACGACATCGCGAAGACGCTGGCCCTCGGGCCTGGCGCCGCGACTCCGGCAGATCTCATGTCTCAGAAGAGTCAGGCCCATCCCGACAAGACACTCGCCGAACTGAAGGACGATCTCTTCAACCGGATGCGGGAGGTGTTCGAACTGTCTCGGATCAAGCGGGTCGACGCCCCGTGCGGCGGCTACGCCCACCACGACGGCTCGAAGGCTGCGATCGTCGAGATCGCCGGCAACACGTCGGCCGCGACCGCGGCCGAGGTGGCCAAGGACATCGCCATGCACGTGGTGGCCCTCGCTCCGCAGGCGATCAGCAAGGCCGATCTCGATCCGGCCGTGGTCGACAAGGAGCGGGAGATCCTCTCCGAGGCCGCCCGCAACGAAGGCAAGCCGGAGAACATCATCGCCAAGATGATCGAGGGCCGGCTGCGAAACTTCTTCAGTCAGTGCGTGCTGCTCGAGCAGCCGTTCGTGAAGGACGACAAGCAGACCGTCGGCCAACTCGCGAAGTCGGCCGGCCTCGAGGTGAAGTCGGTCGAGAATTGGAAATTGGGTGGTTGAGGTGTAGGCCCGTTGCTCCGCAACGGGCAAAGCCCGTCACGGAGTGACGGGCCTACGGTGGGCAGCCCGTCACGGAGTGACGGGCCTACGGTTTGCAGCGTTGTTGCCTCGCTCAATGACTGTGTACGGTGACGCCATGTCTGCGGCCCCTCACAAGCGCGTGCTCCTCAAGCTCTCTGGCGAGAGCTTCGCCCGGCAGGGCGAGCGGGGCATCTCGATGGACGAGATCGTCCACATCGCCCGACAGACCGTGCAGGCGGTGGCCCGAGGCGTCGAGCTCGCCGTCGTAATCGGCGGCGGGAATATCCTCCGCGGCGGCTCGTTCACGGCGGGCAATGCCGCGATCCAAGAGGCCACCGCCCACTACATGGGCATGCTGGCCACGGTGATCAATGGCCTGGCCCTGCAGGATGCGCTCGAAAGCCTCGGGGCCCAGACGCGGCTGATGACCGCCATCCGTATGGATGGCGTGGCCGAGCCCTACATCCGCCGGCGGGCGCGGCGACACCTCGAGAAGGGTCGGATCGTGATCCTCGCCGCGGGCACAGGCAGCCCCTTCGTGACGACCGACACGGCCGCGGCCCAGCGGGCCCTCGAACTCGGCGCCGACATCCTCATGAAGGCCACCCGCGTCGACGGCGTCTATTCCGACGATCCTGAGAAGAACCCGCATGCCGTGCTCTACCGCGAGCTCTCCTATCAGCAGGTCCGGGAGCAGAACCTACGGGTGATGGACGCGACGGCCATCTCGCAGTGCATGGAGCACCGGATGCCGATCCTCGTCTTCAACTACCGCCGCGATGGCAACATCGAGCGGGCTGTGGCCGGCGACCGGATCGGCACGCTGATCGGCAGCCCCGAAGTGGTTGCTGCGGGGGCGTGAGCGAGGGGCGGCCGTCCGCCTGCTTGCCCGCCGCACCGAGCCCGTGCCACAATCGACGATTCTCCGCCGGCTCGACCGCGCGGGAATCGCCAACCCCAGGAGCGGCCGTGATGCCCGTCGACGACATACTGCTGGATGCCGAGGAGCGGATGGAAAAGGCGGCCGATGTCTTCCGTCAGCAACTGACGGGCATTCGCACGGGCCGGGCCAACCCCGGCCTGGTCGATTCGCTGCGGGTCGAAGTCTACGGCTCGCCGACGCCGATCAAGGCCCTGGCCAGCGTGGGGGCCCCCGAGCCCAACCAGATCGTCGTGCGGCCGTTCGACCCGGGCACGATCAAGGACATCGAAAAGGCGATCCAGGCGAGCGACCTCGGCTTCAATCCACAGAGCGACGGCCGCGTGATCCGGATCACGATTCCGGCGCTCTCGACCGACGTCCGCCGGAAGATGTCGGCCCGCATCAAGGAGCTGGCGGAGGAGGCCCGCGTTGCGATCCGCAACGTCCGTCGCGACGCCAACAAGGCGGCCGACACCGAGCAGGGGGACGGCACGCTCACCGAGGACGACTGCGACTCGTGCAAGGAAGAGGTGCAGGAGCTGACGAAGAAGTACGAGACGAAGGTCGGCGACCTCGCGAAGGCGAAGGAAGCCGAGGTCATGGAGCAGTGACTCCGGGCCCTGGCCACCAACCGCCGGGAGCCGGCCTGTGATCGAAGTCGTCGATCTCGTGAAGCACTACCGGGCGAGTGACGGCGGTGTCGTGAAGGCGGTCGATGGTGTTTCGTTCGGCGTCGCCGCCGGCGAGATGGTGGGCCTGCTCGGTGCCAATGGGGCCGGCAAGACGACCACGCTGCGGGTGCTCGCGACGCTGCTCAAGCCCACGTCAGGCACGGCCGTGGTCGGCGGCTGCGACGTGTGCACCGATCCCGTCGGCGTCCGGCAGCGGCTCGGGTATGTGTCCGCGACGACCGGCGTACCCGACCGGCTCACGCCGCGGGAGGTGCTCGATTCGTTCGGCAGGCTGCACGGGCTCGAACCGGCGGCTCGCCGGGCGCGGGTGGAACAGCTACTCGACGTGCTGGGCCTCCGGTCGTGTGCCGACCGGCCCGCGGGCCGGCTGTCGTCGGGGCAACGACAGCGGGTGTCGCTCGGCCGCGCGCTGGTGCACGGTCCGCCGGCCCTCGTGCTCGATGAGCCGACCAACGCCCTCGACGTCGTGGGCGCCCGCGACCTGCTCGAGCTGCTGGCCGAACTCCGGTCGGCGGGACACGCCATCCTGCTCTCCACGCACCGGCTGCACGAGATCGAGCAGCGCTGCGACCGCTTCGTGGTGATCCACGGCGGCCGGGTGGTGGCCGCGGGCACGCGACAGGATCTCGTCGCGGCGGCGCCGGCCGGCGGCCCGGCCACACTCGAGGCGGCCTTCTTCGCCGTGATCGAAACACGGGGCCTCGGAGCGTCGTCATGACCGGTGCAGGTCGCAACCGACCGGGTGGTCTCCATGCGGCGCTGGCCATCGCCCGCCGCGACCTCGTGGAGTTCGTCCGCGACCGCCGCACGCTCGTCGTGACCTTGATCCTCCCGGTGGCGATGTATCCCATGCTCGCGCTCTCCACCGCGCTGGGGCTGCGCACGGCCGCCACCGAGATACAGGTCGAGCGGGCCCCGGCGCGGATCGCGGTGGTGCTCTCCGGGGACGGTGCGGACGCCCTCGCCCGGCGGATCACCGCGGCCGATGCCACGGCCCGCCGCCGTCCGCGATCCGTCTGGCCGGCACAGATCCGCCTCGAGACGGTCACGGCCGCGGAGGCGAAGCGGAGGCTCGACGCAGCCGAGGCGGATGTGTGGGTGGACGTGCCGGCGGACTGTGATCGCCTGCTCGACGGCGCGGGGACGGTCGAACTGCCCGTCTCTTGGGCGGCGAAACCGCCGCCGCCGGCGAGGGTCCAGGAGCAGTTCACGGCGGTCATGACCGAGGTCGCCGACGAGGCCCGCCGGCGACGGCTCTCGGCTGCCGGTGTGCCGGCGGCATTCTTGGAGCCGGTGCGGCTCACGTTTCCGGGCGAGACGGCTGCGGCCGCGGCGCCCAAGCAGATCGTGCCGATCGTCGCCGGGGGCGTGCTCGTGTTGCTCGCCGTGCTCACGCTCACCGGGGCCTTCTATCCCGCCATCGATGCGATCGCCGGCGAGAAGGAGCGCGGCACGATCGAAACCCTCCTCATCGCTCCCTGTGCGGCCCGCGACATCGTGTTCGGGAAATTTCTCGCCGTGTTCGCGATCACGCTCGTCACGCTCGTCGTCAACGTGGCCTCGATCGGCGCCACGGCGGCGGTAGCCGGTCGGTATCTGCCGGCCGGGCTGAGTCTCGAACTGCCGCGCGGCGTCGTCTGGCCGGCGGCCGTCGGCGTGGCGGCGTTCACCGGATTGGCGGCCCTTGCGTCGGCGACCTGCCTGGCGGTGACGACGGCGGCCAAGAGCGGCAAGGAGGCCCAAAACACGCTCACACCGGTGATCCTCCTGGTCAGCGCGCTGGCGGGCACGGCACTGCTTCCCGGCATGCGGGCGGCGAGTCCGGTGGCGGCCGTGCCCTTTGCCGGCCAGGTGCTGGTCGCCCGCACGGCATTCGACGAGGCGAGCGGCGGCGTGGCCGGACCTCTGGCGGCCACCATCGTGTCGTCCCTGTTGCTCACCTGGCTGTTGCTCGGCGTGACGGCGTTGATGCTCACCGACGAAGACATCCTGTTCCGCGGCCCCGACGCCGCGACGAAGGGCTTGGCGCGGCCGAGTCGCCGGGAGCGGCCCACGGTCGTCGAGGGTGTCGTGCCACTCGTCGCCGGACTGGCGGCGCTCTGGTACGCACAGGGACTCACTCCCGACGACCTGACGCTGGCCATTCCGCTGCAGCAGGTACTCACCGTGCTGGGGCCGCTGGCGCTGGTCGTCTGGTGGCAACGGGTGAACCTCGTCCGCACGTTCTCCGTCCGTTGGCCCGGGGGCATGCCGCTCGGCGCCGGCGGGTCGGGCAGACACGTCGCCTCCCTGACGGCCTGCCTGGGGGGCGCAGGACTCGTGGGCGCCGGCTTGTTCGGGATCGGCGCGGCGGCGCTGCTCGCGGTGAAGGGGACCGCCCTGTCGGCCGAGGCGGAGGATCTCAACCGCCGCCTGCTCCACCTGATGCTCGAGCGGCCGGGCTGGCTGGCCTGGTGCCTGATGGCCGTCGTGCCCGCGGTCTGCGAGGAATTCCTGTTTCGCGGCTGGGTGCTCGCCGCGTTCGCCGGTGCGGGTGCGTCGCTGCGGCGGCTGGCAGTCGCCGTCGTGGCGCAGGCGGCCTGTTTCGCCCTGTTTCACCTGCTGCCCGAGCGGATGCCGCAGACATTCGCGCTCGGCATCGCCCTCGGCGCGATGACGGTGGCCACACACAGCATCCTGCCGGCGATCGTCTGTCATCTCGTGCACAACAGCATCCCGCTCGGGCTCGTCGCCCTCGCGGGGGGCCGCGCGGCCCTGGCTGCGGCAGCCGAAGCAGGGGGCTCGACCACCGACCTCACGGGCATTCCACCGTGGGGCGTGGCGGCGGCGGTGATGGGCATGGTGTGCGGCGTCGCGCTCTTCGCCGTGGGGATCCGGATTGCCCACACCGCGGGCTCGTCGAAGGGAGATGACGCATGATGCGGCGATCGAGACGATGGATCGGGTGGACGGTTGCGTTGGCGGGCGGCGGCGTCGCGGCCGCCTGGGCCGACGCCCCCGCCCCGGTCGCACCCGAGCCCGCAGCCGCGGCCGCGGAGGTGCAGCACCTCAGGGTGGGCGTGATGCCGATCGCCTCGGCGGTGGACTGGAGCGGCGACGCGCCCGTCGGCGTGATGATCGACATCTGGGAGAATCTGGCGGGCCGGCTCGGTGCCGAGACGACGTTCATCCGCGCCGACACGTTTCCCGGATTGCTCGCGCTCGCCACCACGGGCCAGGCCGACGTGGTGCTCGGGCCGATCGCGATCACCGAGGACCGGGAGCGGGTGCTCGATCTCACCCACTCGATCTTCCACTCGGGATTGCGGGTCGCCGTCCGCCAACGGAACGACACGGGCTTCCTGGGAGCGGTGCGGTCGATGATCTCGTGGGATCTCCTGAAGCTGCTGGGCATCGTGGTTTCCCTCGCCCTCATTTCGGGCCACCTGCTGTGGTGGTTCGAGCGCGGCCGCAACGGCCATTCATTTCCGTCGGCCTATCCGCGTGGCGTCGGGGAGGCGATCTGGTGGATCATGTCCACGATCATGACCGGCGGCTGCGACGACAAGCACGTGGACAGCCTGCTCGGTCGGGTCATCGCCTTTGCCTGGATGGTCGGGGGCATCAGTCTCATCGCCGCCTTCACGAGCGTGCTCACCGCGACGATGACGGCCGACCGCGTGACGGGCACGATCCACGGCCCGCGCGACCTCGCCGGCCGGGTCGTCGGCGTGCAGGCGGCCGCGGTGACGGGCGCGGCGGTGCGGCAACGAGGGGCTATCCCGCAGGAGTTTCCCTCGATCAATGCCGCGCTCGACGCGCTCGACCTGGGGATGATCGAGGCCGTCGTTTCGGAGAACCAGCAGCTGATGTTTCTCGTGTCGCAGGCTGGCCGCAGTTCGCTCCGACTCGTGGGGCCGGTCTTCGAGTCGTTCGACTACGGTCTCGGCCTGCCTGCGGGCAGCCCCCTCCGCGAGCCGCTCAACACCGCGATCCTGCGGATGCGGGAGGACGGCAGCCTCGGGCGGTACATCGAGGAATGGCTCGGCAAGCACGACTGACGGGGCGTCTTGTGGTGAGAGCTCGGGGCAACCCATCGGGAGTCTGATGAGGGGCCCCCGTAGGCCTGTTGCTCCGCAACGGGCTGCCCGTCACGGAGTGACGGGCCTACGAATAGAAGCGGCTACCTGCCCCGTTTCAGGCGATGCCCTGGGCCTTCATCGCCTCGAGGTCGGCTGCGGTGGGCGTCGCCATCGTGCCGAAGAGCCAGTCGCCGACGAGCAGGAAGACGTTGAAGTTCTTGTCGGGGTGGCGGTGATGCAGGAAGTGGTGCTGGGCCAGCTTCTTGTAGAGGGGCCACTGCGAGAAGAAGCTGCCCCGCGGCTTGTGCATCTCCAGGTGCACCAGGTTCCACGTGAGGTGGTGGAGGCAGACGACGACCGGAAACGTGAGGGCACCGACGTATGAAAACGGCGCGAGCAGGAGGGTGAGCGGCAGCGACTCGACGAGTCCCTCCACGACGTTGAGCCGAATTCCGCGGTCCTCCCCGTGGGGCACCGGCTCGTCGTGAAATTCCTTGAGGTATTGCCGGTGGTGCTCGATGGCGTGGCTCTTGAACATCTTTTGCCGGGCCCGGACGTTGCGGAGAAAGGCGAGCTTGGGCCGCTTGTGCATCATGCGGGCATGCACCTGATGCTCGACGATCGACATCACGACCGAAAGCGCGACGAACCAGGCGATGATCTGCAGGGCCAGCGGCATGGGGGGGACGCCTCGAGGGTGGGGAGAGCCGGAAGTCGGGGCCGACCCCTGAGATGGATCGTCGCGGGAGGGTGTACCAGAAGGAGCTGGCCGCGTCGGGGCCAGTTTTTCCGACTTTTCCCGCCGAAGTTCCCACCGCCCGGCGTCGTTGACGCCCTCCGGCCGCGAACGTAGATTCTGGCTGGTTTCCCGCAGAAAACCCGCCCCTTCCCGTTCCTCTTTCGAAAGGTATCGTCCCCCTCATGGCCACCACGACCCGCACGAAGTCCGCCGCCAGCAAAGCCAGCTCGAAGTCGGGAGGTGCCGGGGGCAAGGCCGGGCGGATGATCTACTACTTCGGGGCCAAGAAGTGCGACGGTGACGGCACGATGAAGTCGCTCCTCGGCGGCAAGGGGGCCAACCTCGCGCAGATGACGAAGATCGGCCTGCCCGTGCCCCCTGGCTTCACGATCACGACCCAGGTCTGCATCGACTACTACGCGCACGGCAAGAAGTTCCCCAAGGGCCTCGAGGACGAGGTCGCCTCCGCCATGAGGCTCATGGAGAAGGAAACGGGGAAAAAGTTCGGCGATCCGAAGAATGCCCTGCTCGTGAGTGTCCGGTCCGGTGCCCGCGACAGCATGCCGGGCATGATGGACACGATCCTGAACCTCGGCCTCAACGACGAGACGGTGAAGGGGCTGGCCGCGGCCACCGGCAATCCCCGGTTCGCCTACGACTCCTACCGCCGCTTCATCCAGATGTATGGAGACGTGGTGATGGGCGTGCAGAAGCGGCACGAGAACGAGCACGATCCCTTCGAGGAGACGATGGAGGGGCTGAAGCACCAGCTCGGTATCCATGACGACACCGACCTCGGCGAAGAGCACCTCCGCGAGCTGATCAAGCGGTACCTCAAGCTGATCAAGGAGCGGACCGGCAAGGGCTTCCCGCAGGACCCCTTCGAGCAACTCATGGGCGCCGTGGGGGCGGTGTTCGGCAGCTGGATGAACGAGCGTGCGATCCTCTACCGCCGCAAGTACAAGATCCCCGACGAATGGGGCACGGCCGTGAACGTGCAGAGCATGGTGTTCGGCAATATGGGCGACGACTGCGCCACCGGCGTGGCCTTTACCCGCGACCCCGCCACCGGTGAAGACGTCTTCTACGGCGAGTATCTCGTCAACGCCCAGGGAGAAGACGTCGTGGCCGGCGTGCGGACGCCCAAGCCCGTTGCCGAGATGAAGCACGAGGCGATGTTCGCCAGCACCTACAAGGAGCTGGAGAAGGTCCGCCAGACGCTGGAGAAGAAGTTCGGCGACGTGCAGGACTTCGAGTTCACGGTCGAGAAGAAGAAGCTCTACATGCTGCAGACGCGGCACGGGAAGCGGACGGCGCTCGCCTACGTCAAGATCGCCCACGACATGGTGAAGCAGAAGCTCATGTCGCCGGAGCACGCGATCCAGTCGGCCGATCCCGACGCCCTCTCGCAGCTCCTGGCTCCGATCTTCGATCGGGCCGACTACGAGGCCGCCAAGAAGGCGGGCCGCGGCCTGACGACCGGCCTACCGGCCGGCCCCGGCGCCGCCACCGGGCAGCTCGTGTTCACCGCCGTGAAGGCAGAGGAACTGGCCAACAAGGGGGTGAAGGTGGTGCTCGCCCGCGTCGAGACGAGCCCCGAGGATCTCCGCGGCATGATCGCCGCCGAGGGCATCCTCACGAGCCGCGGCGGTGTGTCGAGCCATGCGGCCCTCGTGGCGCGACAGATGGGCAAGGTCTGCGTGGCCGGGGCCGGTGCGATCCAGATCGACTATGCGAAGGGCACGCTCAAGTGTGCCGGCAAGACGCTCAAGGAAGGCGACGCGATCTCCATCAACGGCTCGACGGGCGAGGTGTTCGCCGGCGGGATCAAGACGGCCGACAGCGAGCTCAAGCAGGTGCTCATCGCCAAGACGATGAAGCCGGCCGACTCCGAGGTCTTCCAGTACTACGACTTCATCATGAAGCTCGCCGACAAGCACCGGAAGCTGGGCATCCGCACCAACGCCGACACCCCCGAGCAGGTGCGGCACGCGATCGCCTTCGGCGCCGAGGGCATCGGCCTCACGCGGACGGAGCATATGTTCTTCGAGGGTGACCGCATCGACGCGATGCGGGAGATGATCCTCGCCGAGAACGAGGAGGCCCGCCGCGAGGCGCTCGCCAAGCTGCTCCCCTACCAGCGGGACGACTTCGAGGGCATCTTCAAGGCTCTCGACGGCCGGCCCGCCACGATCCGCTTCCTCGATCCGCCGCTGCACGAATTCGTGCCGCACGACGAGAAGGCCCAGGCCGACCTCGCCAAGAAGCTCAAGCTGCCCGTCGAGACGGTGAAGGCCCGCGTGCACGCCCTGCACGAGTTCAACCCGATGCTCGGCCACCGCGGCTGCCGCCTTGGCATCAGCTATCCCGAGATCTCGGAGATGCAGGCCCGGGCCGTGTTCGAGGCTGCGGCCAAGGTGCAGAAGGCCGGCATCAAGGTGAAGCCGGAAATCATGATCCCGCTCGTCGGCTTCAAGAAGGAGCTCGACAACCAGGTGGAGATCGTGCACGCCGTGGCGGAGAAGGTGCAGAAGGAGACAGGCCAGAAGATCAAGTATTTGGTCGGCACGATGATCGAGATCCCGCGCGGCGCCCTCACGGCCGACGAGATCGCCGAGACGGCCGAGTTCTTCTCGTTCGGCACCAACGACCTCACCCAGACCTGCCTCGGCATGAGCCGCGACGACATGGGCTCGTTCCTACAGACCTACACCGACGCCGGCATCTTCAAGGCGAATCCTTTCGCCTCGATCGACGTTTCGGGCGTGGGACAGCTGATGGAGGTCGCGGTCGAGAAGGGCCGCAAGACCCGGAAGGACATCAAGCTCGGCATCTGCGGCGAACACGGCGGCGATCCCCACTCGGTGGTGTTCTGCCACCACGTGGGCCTCGACTACGTGAGCTGCTCGCCGTTCCGCCTCCCGGTCGCCCGTCTCGCCGCCGCCCAGGCTGCCCTCGGGAAGACTTACTGACGGAAGGGCGGTCGGAGGGGCGTGGAGTAAGACAGGGCCGTATTGGTTCGGCCGGCGGTAATGCGGGCGGCGGATAGGAGAGTCCGTATTGGTTCGGCCGGCGGTGACGTGCTCGCCGCCGGCGGATTTAACCCCTTCGGGGCACCTTCGGTGTGACGTCGCATGCTCAACTGATGTGGTGCGCTAACTCTGGCAGTCAAAATTCACCGGACGGCTGCGCGGCGTCCCCGACCGGCCTCCTCACGATCCAGAGTCGAGGTTCGACTGCGCCCGATTGCCAAACGACGATTGCGAGACTGGATATCCGATCGTGAGGAGGACGGTCGGCGAGACCGGAGGAGGAGCGCAGGGATATCCGTAGCTATGTGCGTGCCACCGGGTACACGGGTGGCGGGAGGAATCCCGTAGCGACGACGGAGCGTCTTGCCGCCGGCCGAACCAATACGCTCAAGCCTTCCCGCCGCTCAGCCGCCCGACCGGTACACTCCGGCTCATGGACCTGACCCCTGAAGCGCAGCGGCTGGCGGTGATCGTCGGGGTCGTCGTCGTGCTCTGGTTCACCGAGAGCTTGCCGCTGGCGGTGACCGCGCTGCTCGGAGCGGTGGCCTGCGTGGTGTGTGGCGTGGCGTCCGCGAAGGAAGTGTTTCGGCCGTTCGCCGATCCGCTGATCTTTCTGTTCATCGGGTCGTTTCTCCTGGCGGAGGCGATCCGGCTGCATCGGCTCGACCGACGGCTTGCATTCGCCGTGCTCGCGTGGCCCTGGGTGGGGGAGCGGCCGGTGCGGATCCTCGCGGCGGTGGCCGTCGTGTCGATGGTCATCAGCGCCTTCATTTCCAATACGGTCACGGCGGCGATGATGCTGGCGATCGTGTCGGGGATTTTGGCGGCGGTCGAGGAGGCGGCCGGGGAGGGGCGGAGGCCGGCATCCGGCTTCGCGACCGGGCTGTTTCTCTGCATCGCTTTCGCGGCGTCGATCGGCGGCCTGGCCACACCGATCGGCACGCCCACGAACCTGATCGGCCTGGGATTCATTCGCGACCAGCTCGGGATCGCCGTGTCGTTTCCCGGCTGGTGCGCCGTGAGCCTGCCGACCGTGGCGATCCTCGGCGCGATCCTCGTCGCCGTACTTGCCCGGCTGTTCCCAGCCGGCGTCGAGCGACTGGATGGCGTGACGGCGTTCGTGCGGGCGGAGCGTCGGCAGCTCGGCGTCTGGACGACCGGGCAGAAATCGACGGCGGTCGCCTTCGCGATCACGGTGACGCTGTGGGTGGCGCCCGGGTTCGTGCTCGTGGCCGTGGGTCCTGATCATCCGCTGAGCCAGTGGCTGAGAAACAGGCTCCCGGAGGGTGTGGCGGCGCTCATCGGCGGAATTCTCCTCTTCCTGTTGCCGGGCGATCGGCGGGCGGACGGCCGGAGGCTACGGGCTGTCATCTGGAGCGAGGCCCGGATCGACTGGGATATCGTGCTGCTCTACGGCGGGGGGCTCGCGCTCGGCGAACTCTGCTTCTCGACGGGGCTGGCTGCGGCTGCCGGCCAGGGGATCACCACCTGGATTCCGACCGGCCCGTGGGCGGGCACCGTGCTCGTGGCGGTGGCGGCCGTCGTGGCGGTCGTCACGAGCGAGTTCACCAGCAACGTGGCCAGTGCCACGATGGTGGTGCCGATCGTGATCGCGTTGGGACAGGCTACAGGGGCCGAGCCGGCCGCGGCGGCGCTGGCGGCGACGTTCGCGGCGAGCCTCGGCTTCATGATGCCCGTGAGCACGCCTTGCAACGCGATCGTCTACGGCTCGGGCCGGATTCCGCTGCGGGCGATGATGGCCGCGGGCGCGATTCTCGACGTGATCGGCACCGTCGTGATCACCGCGATCGTGCTCGCCGTCACGAGCCTCTGGAGCCTTCCGTAGGCCCGTTGCTCCGCAACGGGCTGCCCGTCACGGAGTGACGGGCCTACGGGGGGTCGGCCTAGAAGCCCCCTTCGATCAGCGCACCGCACTGGTGGCAGCGTGGGATCGCGATCGGCCTGGGTGTCGGCATGAACCCATCTGCGCACAGGCCGTGCAGCCGCGGGAAGCATGGGGGCAACTGGGCACAGCCGCGGTTCCACGGGCAGAGCATGCCGAGCTGCCCGCTCGGGTTTGCCTGGAAGATCCTGTTGCCGTGATGCATCGGCGGGCAGCTCATTCCGTTGACGTTGCCATGCCATGGGGGCGACTGCTGGCTGCGGCAGTTGCAATCGCCCGCGGCCGGCCCCGAATCGTCCATCACGATGGTCGTCTCCTGGGCAAGCGACTCCCGAAGCGGCAAGCCGCACGCGGCGATGATGAACGCGGCGAAAGCGAGGCGGAGATGGATCACCGGAGGACTCCTCGGGGTGTGGGCTGCGGGGGTTGCCTGCCCGCAAGGAGTGTCGGCGGTCCGGTGGCTCCGCGGTGAGCGGTCGCACCGAAGGGTCCGGATGCGCGGGCCGGTGAAGCTGTACCGCCGTTTGGCCGCCGCGTCGCGGCGGGAGACTGCCGTTCGGGCGGAGGCTGCCGTACGATTTTGGCTGTTCCCGCTTTCCACTCCAGGCTCCCATCACCGTGCACCCCATCGAGATTCGTTCCGGCCACGACGAACCATTGCTGCTCGAGCCCGTGTCGGGCACCGATGTCGTGGAGTGCGCCGGCCCCGAGGGCATGGCGGGAGACGCCGCTCGAGCGGTCGTGCGAGATGCGGTCGCGGCGCCGGCGGATGCCCCGCCGCTCGAGGCCCATGTGGTGCCCGGTGACCGGGCGGTGGTGGCGTTGGCCGGGCTCGTGCCGCAGGTGGAGGCCGTGCTGGCGGCGATCACCGAACGGCTGCGGACCGCGGGAGTCGAGGCGGCCGCAACGACGGCGTTGTGTGCCGAGCCACTCGAGCCGCTCCGGCCCGGGGCCGAGCCCCTGGTGCCGGCGCCGGATGGCTTCGGTGAGGTGGCCATGTTCGACCCGGCGAACGAGGCTGCCACGGCGTATCTCGTCGCCGACGAATCCGGTCATCCGCTCTATCTCGCCCGCGGGCTCGTCGATGCCGATGTCGTCGTCGCGGTCGGAGGATGGGGCTGGAACGCAGCCCTCGGTGGACGGTCGCTCGAGGGGGAGTTGTGGCCGGCATTCGGCAGGCGACAGTGCCGGCTCGACCTTGTGCGTGCGCTCGCCCGCCGCGGCCGCCATGCACTCGCCGACTGGCGGACAGGCATGCAGGAGATCACCTGGCAATTGGGAGTCTGCGCGAGCCTGCGGCTCGTGCCCGGCCGCCACGGCACGCTGCATCGGGCGTTTTTCGGTCTTCCCGAGTCGGCCGCACGTCAGGCGCGGACCGCCGCGGCGGCCTGGTGTCCGCAGGTCGACGACCCGGTCGAACTGTCGATCGCCTCGCTCTCCGATCCGCATGCCGATTTTGGATGCGTCACGCGGGCGGTCGCGGCGGCGGCCCGCGTGACCCAGCCCGGGGGCACGATCTGCGTGGCCTCCCGCGTGGCGGCCGGGCCGGGCCTGATCTTTCTGCGGTGGCGGCAGGGCGCACCACTCGAGCAGCTCGTTCACGAGGCGGTGGCCACGGGCGATCCAACGCTCATCGCCGATGCCCTGCAGACACGGCTGTTCGCGCGGGCCCTCGGGGAACGGCGGCTCGTGCTGCTTTCCGACATCGACGAGGCCGCGGTGGAAGAGCTGTCGTTCGGCTACGCCGAGTCGTCCGATGTCATCGATCGACTCGCCCACCGGGCGGACAGCATCGCAGTGCTGCACGAGGCCGACCTGATGCTCCCGAACGCGGGGTGAGCAGGCCCGTCACACGGCGTAGGCCCGTCACTCCGTGACGGGCACTTGGAACTGCCCGTTGCGAAGCAACGGGCCTACGGGGCGCAAGTGGCTTACGGGAGGCGATGCCGCAGACGAGCGAGTTGGATCGGGCCCCACTGTCGCGAGTCGGTGCTCGCGGCCGGGTGATCACCGAGCACGAAGTATTCGTCGGCGCCCAGGGACCAGAAATCGCCGGCGTTCGCGCCAAGACGGTAGAGCACGTCGCGCCACACCGAGGCCCGCTCCAGGGCAACCACGTGGTGCGGCGCCTCGCACCTGATTGCCAGTTGCGGCGACATCGGCTCGTCAACGCCGTTGGCTGACCAGGGCTCGGCCACCTGCCACCGCGCCGGTGCACATGCCGGCAGGCACCAGCGGACGCTCTCGTTGGACGTGCCAGCAGCAGGGAGTTGCCAGGCCGCCGCCACCAGATGCCCGTCGAGCCGCCCGGCCACGATCGCATGCCAGCCGGTCGCGGTGAGCCGCCACGGCACGAGCCGCGATCCCACCTGCACCCGTACGCGGACGAAGCCGTCTCGCGGCAACTTCTTCACCCGCAGGACGGCCGCGACGCCCACGTCCCGCACCGGCAGGAGCACATGACTCCGAACCGCCTCCACGCCCGAATCGTCGAGCACCTCCTGCGGCGCCGCCGCCCAGAGTTCATCATCCAGGCCACTGGTGACCCTGTGCGGCGCTTCGGGAGCGACGGCACGCCCAAGTTTCGCAAGCAGCCGTGGTCCCTTGATCGCCATGCGGCCGTCGATCACGACGTCGCCGTCGCGAAGCGCCAGCTGCTCTCCCGGCAGCCCCACGACCCGCTTGATCGCCGTGCCATCGGTCGCCGCGACCGCCCAGCGTTCGAACCGCCGCGGCCGCCGCCAGCGATCCCCGGCCGGAAACCACCCCGACCGCACGACCTCCCCGGCCAGGAGCCCGGGCGCCATCGACACGCCCTCGACGACATACCGCACGGGCAGGCAGGCGACGGCCGCGACGGCCACTGCCGCCCCGGCTGCACCGGCGATCAGCCGCCCACGTTGACCCACTGGTGGCTCTTGGCGCTCTGGAGAACGGCGTCGCAGACCTTCTGGGTCTCGAGCGCGTCGCGGAACGTGGGATGGGCGGGCTGCTTCTTGGCGTAGGCCTCGAGGAAGTCGGCCACCTGGTGGACGAACGAGTGCTCGTAGCCGATCGCCAAGCCCGGCACCCACCACTTGTCCATGTAGGGGTGGTCGCCGTCGGTCACGTGGATACTCTTCCAGCCCCGCATCGGGCCCTCGTCCCGGTAGTCGAACACCTGCAGCCGGTGCAGATCGTGGAGATCCCACTTGAGGCTCATGTGCTCGCCGTTGATCTCGAACGTGTAGAGGGCCTTGTGGCCACGGGCATACCGAGTGCTCTCGAAGAGGCCGAGCGAGCCATTCTTGAAGTGGCAGAGAAAGGAACAGGCGTCGTCGATGTTCACCTTCTCCACCTTGCCGGTGAGCTGGTGCTTCCGCTCCTTCACGAACGTCTCGGTCATCGCCGTGACGTCGGTCACCGACCCGTTGAGCCACAGGGCCGTGTCGATGCAGTGGGCCAGGAGATCACCCGTCACACCGCTGCCGGCCGCAGCCGAGTCGAGCCGCCACAGGGCGGCCCCCCCCTGCGGCAGGTCGGCGTTGATCGTCCAGTCCTGCAGGAACTCGGCCCGGTAGTGAAACACGCGGCCGAGCTTGCCTGAATCGATGATCTGCTTGGCGAACGTCACCGCCGGAATGCGGCGGTAGTTGTACCAGACCATGTTGGGCACACCGGCCTTCTCGACGGCCGCGCACATCTTCTCGCCTTCGGCCGTGTCCATCGACAGCGGCTTCTCGCACAGGATCGCCTTGCCGTGCTTGGCCGCCTCGATCGCGATCTCGGCGTGGAGGTTGTTGGGCGTGCAGATGTCGATCGCATCGACGTCGTCGGCCGCCACGACCTTCCGCCAGTCGGTCTCCACCCGGGCGTAGCCCCAGCGGTCGGCAAAGGCCTTGGCCTTCTCGGCGTCGCGGGCTGCCACGACCTGCAGTTTCGGCAGGTACTCGAGGTCGAAGAAGTCCTTGACGCGGTTGTAGCCATTCGAATGGGCGCGGCCCATGAAGCCGTAGCCGATCATGCCGATGCGGAGTTGCTTAGCCATGCGAGGGATTCCTTTTTTCAGTTCCAGCCGTGGGCGTCGCGGACGCCGATCATGGTCTTGAGGATGGTGTTCCAGGTCTGCGGGTTTTCGAGCGTCGAGTTCGGGAACATGCAGCCGTCCCAGCAGATGTGCCTGATGCCACGGTCGGCCGCGTCCTTCAGCCAGTAGCCCGAACACTTCACGATGTCGAGCTTGCCGTTCGGGTCGTCGGCCCGGCAATGCTTGCCCGTCTTGTCGTGCGCGCCGGCGCCATGCACTTCGCCGTCGTTCTGGGCCACGTGGAAGTCGATCGTCCAGGGGCGGAGCTTGTCGGCCATCTGCTCATACGCCGGCCAGAACTCGG
>CAMDDA010000001.1 GCA_945890755.1 Candidatus Kuenenia stuttgartensis | reverse complement strand
GGATTGGCTGTTGAGGGTACTTTCGGAGTTCGGATGTGAGCCGATTCGTTGTGTCCGCGCGTGGCGAGGTCTGCCGCGTTACGTCGCAGACCTCGCGCGGTTCAGAAGGAGTTTTACAGGCGTACTCAAGATCAACCCATGCCTGCATGATCGCGGTGATGAGGCAGGCGAAGCGCGGAGTGAGTACTTCTGGCAAGACCTTATCGTGGCGCAGTGGTTGGACATGGCGCGACCAGAAAAGCATGTCGATGTGGGCTCCCGAATCGATGGCTTCGTAGCACATGTAGCCAGTTTCCGAGAACTGGAGGTCTTGGACATTCGTGCGATGCGAGTGGCGATCCCGAGAGTGCGGTTTCGCCAACTCGATGTGATGTCTGATCAACAGATTGCCTCGCTTATCAATGAATGCCCGGAGGTAGGCGGTTACTGTGACTCGCTATCCTGCCTACATGTCCTCGAGCATTTCGGACTTGGGCGTTACGGGGACGCACTAGACGCCGATGGCTACCGGCAAGGTTTTCGAAATCTTGCAGCCTTGCTGAAGCCATTGGGCACCCTCTATCTGTCGACGCCCGTCGGGCAACAGCGGGTTGAGTTCAACGCCCATCGGGTGTTTGCGCCCGCCACCATCTTGGATTTGGCGGCGACGAACCGGCTGCGATTAAAGCGCTTGCTTGCGATTAGCCAGGACGGCACCATGCGGGAACGCGAGCCAGAAGACGTAGTTGGCGACTTAGACGATATTGCCAAAAAGTCATATACGCTGGCGGTGATGGTATTTGAAAAATGCCCGGGCAGCGGCGGCACCACCCCTCTCGAAGGCAGATGCCTATGATCCGCAAGTCGATTCGTAAGGCGGATGACTATTTCATGGAGCGGATGTGGAGGCGGCTAGGATGCCCCGTGCCGCCGCCTGCGTCCGTAAAGGGACGGATGCTCGCGGCGCTCATCAGCGCTTTACGGGCCGAGGTATTCGTAGAGACCGGCACCTATCTCGGTGACACGGTGGCCGCACTCAAAGACCATGTCGCAGCTATTCATTCAATCGAACTGGGCGAGAAACTGTTTCATGACGCTCAACGTCGGTTCATTGGTTGCAACAACGTGCATCTATGGCAGGGCGACAGCGGGGATGTGCTACCGCAGGTGCTCAAACAAATCGACAGGCGTTGTGTTTTCTGGCTGGACGGCCATTACTCCGCGGGAATAACTGCCAAAGGGGTTGAGGATACCCCGATCCTGCGAGAAGTGACGCACATATTCTCAGCGGACTTGCCGCCCTATATCGTGGCGATCGACGACGCCCGCTGCTTCAATGGAACTGGAGGCTATCCATGCCTTCAATCACTTGTGACGCTCGTATCGACTGAAAAACCTGGGTTGCACTGCTTGTGCGGGATGGACGCCGTGTGCTTCGTCCCGAAGGAGGATGGGCGAATTGTCGCCGCCGTGGAGAAGGTCTTGCTGATGTGATTATCGTCAATCTTAAGGGCGGACTGGGAAACCAGATGTTTCAGTATGCGCTTGGCCATGTTCTCGCGGCTCAGACGGCGAGTGCTGTAGCCTGCGACTTGCGGTTTTTTCGGCAATTCAATCGTGTACGACCTCATGGGTACGTGCCGCGGCAGCAGGAGCTCTCCGGGTTTGGCATCGATGTCAAGGAGCCGAGTACATGGTCATTGACTCGCACGTTCATGATCGACCCCAACTACACGCGTCGCCAAAAGCTTGCGTACGTGTTGGATAAGATGGGGGTCCACGTCATTTACGAGCGCCAGCGCACGTTTGAATCCAGGGTGTTCCGTCGGCGTTGCTCCACAATTTACCTTGACGGTTACTGGCAGTCCCCGCAGTACTTTCAAGCTGCCCCGGAAAGAGTCCGGGCCCTCTATCCGCTCTCAGTTGAAGATTTCGATTCGCTTGGGCTACCGCGATTGGGAAGCAAGGAAGTCGAAGAGGCTATCTGCGTCAACGTACGGCGGAGCGACTTTGTTGGGGCGAAAGAGCACGACTGCTTACCGCCGGATTATTACCAGTGCGGACTCGAGGTAATCAGCCTGAAAGCACCGAGGGCGCAGCGGGTCTATTTCTTTTCCGATGACATCGATTGGTGCTCAAAGATGTTTGGTGCACTCAGGGATGTCAGCTTCGTTCGGTTTCCGGGCTGCGTTCACGCATCTGTGGCATACATGAACTGCATGCGGCAATTTAAGTATTTCGTCATCCCAAATAGCACATTTGCATGGTGGGCCGCTTGGCTTTCCAACTGCCCCGGAAAGGTGGTGGTTGCGCCGCGTCGGTGGAGTGGCACCCTCCCTGAAACGGCAGTCGATATCGTCCCGGCGGATTGGCTTACTATTTAGGGTGCCGAGAGAGTGGAGTCGCCACCAGCCGTTTCCGTCTTGATGCCCGTGTACAACGGCGAGCGGTTTCTCGCGGAGGCGATCGAGAGCATCCTCGGCCAGACATTCGCCGATTTCGAGTTCGTCATCGTCGATGACGGCTCCACCGACACCTCGCCCGCGATCCTCGCCGACTACGCCTCCCGCGACCCGCGGATCCGCGTGGTCACCCAGGCCAACGCGGGGATCGTCGCGGCGCTCAATCGAGGGCTGGCAGAGTGCCGGACGGCGCTCGTGGCCCGGATGGACGCCGACGATGTCTCGCTGCCGACGCGGCTGGAGCGACAAGTCTCGTTTCTCGCAGCCCATCCGAAGGTCGCTGTCGTCGGCACGGCATTTCGCCTGATCTCCGAGGACGGCAGGCCTGGGACCATCGTCGCCCATCCGGTAAACGCCGATACCATCAGAAAGGGCCTGAGCCGTGCGACGATGCTCGGCCACCCTACCGTCATGATGCGTCGCGACGCGGTCGTACATTCCGGGGGCTACCGCGAGGCGTTGCGGCATGCAGAAGACTACGACCTCTGGACTCGGCTTTCTGATGGGCACGAACTGACGAATCTGCCGGAATGCCTGCTCTCGTATCGAACCCATCGCGGGCAGGTGTCGTGGTCGCAAGCGGAGGCACAGGCGATGGCGACGCTTGCGGTACGTGCACTTTCAGCTCAGCGCCGACGCTTCGGCAAGGAGACGGTTTCGCTGCCCAAGACAATGGATCGCGATTTCCTGTTGACACTCGGCGTTTCAACGCGGGACGTCGAAGACGCGCTGATCGCGTGCGTCGCAGGCAGAATCTCCGATCTTACGTTCGCGGGAATGCCCGACGAGGCAGCGGCCGTGAGACGCGAGCTGGCGGATACCGCGCGCCAGTCGGGCCTCAGCAGCTTCACTCGCTCCACGACTGCAAGACTTGCATGGTCTGACTTCGGGCTAGCTTGGCGTGACAGACGCTGGTTGCCGGCGCTTCGAGCCCTCGCCACATGTGCGCGCTCGACCGCTGGGGATTGGCGGCTGCTGCGAGCAGCCCTTGATCGCTTGACGTCGTGCGCCTGATGCAGCCTACGGATCGCGTCTGAAACAAGCGGCTCGCCGGCCACGCGGGCCCCCTCCTGTCCAGCCCTGCACCGCCGTCTTCAGACGGCCCAGCGGCAGGCCCGTCGACTCGATCGCCATCGCCGTCGTCGCCATCACTCGCTCACCCCATCCGAGAGGCAGGCCCCTCAGGAGCGCATGCCGCTCCGTCCGCCCACTCAGCCCTGCGGCCATGCCCGAGAGCAACATGAGCGCGAGGTTGAGCCTGCGCTCCCGAGGGTGGCGCTGGCCGAGGTGGCGATGAAACACGGCTCGGACTCGGAAAAGTCGATCATCCGCTACTCCAGGCTGCGCCGATAAACTTGAACCATGCACTCGAATCAGGCAGTCCGTCTCGGCCGCCGCCACAAATCCAAAGCGATGGCCCGCAAGCACCGCCCGTAGCCAGAACTCCCAGTCTTCATAGGCGGCAAGCGTTGTGTCGAACGGGCCGATCGCATCCACCAGAACACGGCGCACGACTGGACTGCAGACCGGAATACGGTTGTGCCAGATCCATGCGGTGAGCGGCAGCGGCTGACTGCCGACAGCCCGCCTGATCCAGTCGGGATCATCGCCGGGCGCCAGCCGGGGCCGAAAGACTGCCGGAGTGTCGGTGTCGAAATAGCGGACGTTGCCACACGCGGCGGCCATGTCGGGATGCCGCGTCAGGTGAGCCACCTGGCACTCAAGCTTGCGTGGCTCGAAGAGATCGTCGGCGTCCAAAAACGCGAGATAGGCCCCTCGGGCGGCCTCCAGGCCCCTATTGCGGGCCGCCGCCAGGCCGGCGTTCGACTGCGAGATGGGAAGCACGCGGGCATCATGCCGGGCGAGTGCTTCCGCCACAGCTGCGGTTTCGTCAGTGCTGCCGTCATCAACGACGATCGCCTCCCACCGCGGGTACGATTGGGCAAATAGCGACTCCACGCAGGCGGTCAGAAACCTCCCCTGCTGGTAGCACGGAATGATCACGCTCACGAGATCGGGCTCACGGGCAGACCGGGAAGCGACGGCGGCAGCAGTCATGGGATTCGCACCGTGAACGATTCCGACATCCGCATCCTCGTGCTCATGTGCACGCATCAGGGAGAGATGTTTCTCGAGCCGCAGCTGGCGAGCATCGCAGGTCAGACGTCTCCCTGCCAGGCGCTGGAGATCCACGACTGGGGTAGTGGGGACGCCACGCCCGCGATACTGGCCGAGTTTCAGCGGCGGCACGGCAACTCGCTACCTACTCGCATCACCACCCACGCTCTCGCGCCGGGGCCGGCCCGGAGCTTTCTCGCGGCCCTCGATCAGACACTCCGCTCGAGTGCCGAGTTTGATTACTTGATGTTCTCCGATCAAGACGACGTCTGGCTGCCGTACAAGCTCGAGCGGTTTCGGGAGGCGATCTACCGCGAGGGCCAGCCTGACCTTGTGTTCAGCGACGTATCGCTGATCGATCCGGAGGGCCGGGTCATCCGAGATGCGATGCTTGGCCGATCGATCGACCTTCATCATCCGGCCACGCTCGTTCTGAACCTCGTGCCGGGAATGGCGATGGCCGTGTCGCGCCGGCTGCTCGATCGCTGGGCCGATCTTTGGGCGCTGCCCGACTGGCTGATGCACGATTTTGCGGTATGTATCGCCGCGTATCTCACCGGCGCGACAACCTGCCAGATTCCCGACAGCCTGACTGCCTACCGCCAGCATGCCGGCGGCTTCACCACCGCGGCCGGTGGCGCCGCCGTTCTCATCGGTCCTTTCGAAATGCTCCGCCGAGCCCGGCACTATGTTCGCGGCGTGCACGCACAGTGTGACGGCCCTGTGGAGACGGCCGCACGCAGGCTGGGAGCGACCCATCTCCTGCCTACGCTCGACCGGCGGACGATCGATCGCCTCATCGTGGAAAGTAAATCGCTCTCGCCCAAGGCCGCTCTTCCCTACCGCATTGCATTTCAGCTCTTCAGCCCCTGGCGGTGAGCCGCGCGGACATCTCGCTCGCGATCAGGATCTTCATGCGGGCAGACTACCGGGCTATGCCCGCCTACTGAAAGGCACCTAACGCATGGTTGACTCGGGCATCGGCCTGAGGTAAGTTGCAATACAGTTGCGTCTAGGTCTTGTTGTCGCACCCACTCTCTTATTCGACCCCGCGCTATGCTCCCCGGCCCCATAATGCGTCGCGGTCTCGTAGCCCTGTGTGTGGTTGTGCATCTGGCGGCCGGCCTCCTGGCCACGATCGCCCACGATCACGGCAGTTGCTGCACCGGACGGCAGCATGCGCGTGCGACCGCACTCGCAGCAGAGGACTCGACAAGCGCACGCCCGCAGCCGCGCAGCTGCCGCCATTCCCACTGCCACCGTGCCCACCGCGCCGACCACAACCGCGAGGAAGGCCGCCATCCCCATACAGCTCCCGACGGCTGGCACAGCAACTCCACCCCCGACACCTCGCTTTCCACTCACTGCCTCGCCTGCGAGTTCCTCGCAGGGGCGATCGCGGTCCTTCCCTGGACGCCCACCGTAGGCTGCACTGCCGCCCGGTGGCACGACACATCACTCTCGCGGCCGCTCGACCGCGCCGCCTTCGCAAGAGCGTTCCTCGCCCGCGGTCCGCCCGTCGATGCCCTGCCGGCATCCGCGATCGCGTTGTTCCCCATCCACACACACGCTCAATCAGGAATCACATCTCATGTCCAACGATTCATTCACTTGTACGCTCAGCCCCCTCCACGCCTCCGCCCACCACCGGGCGTTTACGCTCGTCGAGCTGCTCGTCACGATCGCGATCATCGGCATCCTGCTCGGGCTCTTGCTGCCTAACCTCGCGGCCGTGCAGACCACGGCCAAGGCATCGGCCGCCCTCGCCCACATCCAGGCCTTCGGCAAGGGTTTCCTCGACCACGCCACGCTCGACAAGGAAGGCCGCCTCTCGACCGGCGCCTTCGACCACTACCGCGACGGCGACATCACGAAGATCGGCTGGGTGGCCGACCTCGTGAACACGAAGTTCGCGAACCCGGGCAAGAGCCTCGATCCCATCAGCCGGGGCAAGATCTCCGAGGAACTGGCTTTCGCCGCCGGCGCCCTCGACGGCCACGGCAAACTCAACGAGATTCGCTGGGCCACGGCCACGAAGCCCGACGGCACGACCGTGGACATGGCCGAAGAAGACGATTTTCACAGCACCGGGTATTTCGGCACGTCGCAAACCGTGTGGGACGACGGCTACAACACCAACTTCGCCACCACCTGGCACTTCTCGCGGGGCGATAACAATATCTCGGCCACGACGGGCGCAGGGGCCTATGCCGTCGATGCCAGTCCACACGATGACGGCGGCGACCCGGAGATGTGCCCGCTCGACGGCGACGGCCCGCTGTCGACGGCGCACCTCGCCGATCCCACCGGCCTGACGTCGGCCGACAAGATCGCGATCATGGGGCCCGCCCAGGTCGGCAATCACGACCTCGATCACGGCGAAGACCACGGTGGCGGCCACGGCCACTCCGAGCAGGACGTGATCATCGACGCCGAGAAGGCTGCTGCGTTCAACGCCTTTGCCGACCAGACCGGCCGCAAGCGGCCCGCGAAGATCGGCGACCCGCTCGTGGAGGGCATGACCGACGGCCCGGCGGCCACGATCAAGGCCGGCCTCGCCACGCCCTGGGGCACGGGCGACGGCACCCGGCAGGTGCACACGCTCGCCGACATCGCCCCGATCCACAAGGCCAAGCGCGGGCTCGTGAATCCGACTGCCGAGGACGGCCGGCTATTCCGGATGGTGGGGGGTTCGGCACCGATCCTCTTCGCCGACGGCCACGCCGCACGCATCTACGACACCGGCGGCTATGCGGGCACCCGCGGCGACGGCTGGCTCGGCCCCTTCCAGGAGGCGCCGGGCGCCCACGAGGGAGACCCGGGCCACGAGTTCGTGCTCGACACCTCGGCCCTCGACGAGATCCGCGACCAGATCTGGCTCGGCCGGATTCGCACGATCCTCGTCGCCGGTGGTGGCTCTGCCGAATAGGCGGATCACCCGCTACCGTGGCGGCACGTCAAACGCGACGAGTTCCGCGGTCGTGCGGATGACGAGCCGGCCGCGGACGACGACGGGCGTGGCGAAGCAGCCGCCGTTGAGTGAAAACTCATGCTGCACCGTGCCATCGTCGAGGGCGAGCAGCGTGCAGCGGCCCGACTCGTCGGCACACAAAAGCTCGCCATTCACGAGGACCGGTGACGCCGAGAACGTGCCCCCCACCCGCCGCTTCCACGCCACCTTCCCCGTGGCGAGGTCGCGGCAGTGGGCCACGCCGTCGTCGTGCATGACATAGAGCCGGCCGTCGTGCACGAGCGGCGACGGCACATACGGCACCTCGCTGTCACGGTTTTCCGTCCAGAGCACGGTGGACCCGGCGGCGGCTCCCGGGATTCTGAGCGCCACCATCGCCCGCGCCGGAAACCCGCTCGTGGCCACGCAGATGTCGCCTGCCACCGAAGGCGTCGCCCCCGACGTGCTGGCAAGGCCGCTCGCCGTCCAGAGCCCGCGGCCGGTCGCGAGCGCATAGGCTTCGATCCGCTCGAGCCCCGCCATCAGCACCTGCGGCTCGGCCGCGTCGGCAGCGATGACCACCGGCGACGAATAGCTCTCGTCCCCAGCCCGCGGCCGCCGCCGCCGCCAGACGCCGCGGCCCGTCTCGCCATCCACCGCCGCCAAAAACCCCTCCTCGGCATTGTCGGCGCCCACGATCACGAGACCCCGGGCCCAGGCCGGTGAACAGGTAAAACCCCAGCGGGCAGTGAACGGGCCGAGCTTCGTCGTCCAGCGCGATTGGCCGTCGAGGCCAAAGGCCGTCAGATGTACCGTATCGTTGCTGGCATGCGCCACGAATACCCGCGTGCCATCGGAGCAGGGCGTCGAGGCGGCATCGCTCGCCTTCTCATGCCGGGGCGGAAACGGTTCGCGACTCACCGGCTGCCGCCACACACCGAAGCCGTTTTCGAGATTGAAGCACACAAGCCAGAGCGTGGGGCCCGCATCGGCGATCGTGAATAGAATCCGCTCGCCGACCACGATCGGCGACGAGTTGCCTTGGCCGCCGAGCGGCTGCCGCCAGACAGGCGTGTCGGAGCCGCGCCACGGTGCGACCGTGGCAGACCGGTCGGCATCGGAATCAGCCGCGGCCTTTGCAGCGTTGTCTCCCGCCCGCACCCGCCAGCCAGGCACGTCTCCGGCCTCTGCGGCATAGAAAATGTCCCGCAGGGTGACCGCATCATCGGCCGGCATGACCTCCGCAATCCGCACGGCCGGCGGCGGTGGCGTGCTCACCGGCCGCGGCGCGAACGGATTTACGTCTGGCCCCCACACCTCTTCGACGAACCCAAGCAGCCGCCAGCCAAGAAACACGGCCGCAGCGACCGCCGCCGTGATGCCCACGCCAAGTTTGATCGGACGGCCTGCCACGATGCGCTCCAAGCTCGTGATCGTACCACGCGGCCCCCTCCCATCGCTGCAGCTTCGGCCTCACGCAGCCGCACGGTATCCTGCGCCGCATGAAGACTGACTCGCCACGACTGCCTCACGAAATTCTCATGACAGCACTCGCCGGCCTTGCCGTCGTCGCGATCTGCCTTGTGTTTGCGCGGCACGACCCGCGGTTTTTTTGGAATGACGACTACCAGATGACGTTCATCCCCGTGTTCGAGGAGGTGAACCGGGCGTGGCGGGCCGGCGAATGGCCACTGCTCACGCAGAGTTCCTGGGTTTGCGGCAACCTCGCCGGCGAGTATCAATACGGCACGTTCTCCGCCTTCATCAATGGCTGCATCCTCGCGATCTGGAGCCTCGACCTGCCGCTGGCGGGCAAGGCGGCGGCGGTTGCGATCGTGCATGAATTCGTACTCGCGACGGGGGCATTCACGCTCGCCCGCAGCCGCGGGCTCGCGCCGCCGCTCGCCACGTTCGTGGCTCTCGTGGCCGCACTCAATGGCTGGATCATCTGCTGGGGCGCGACCAACTGGATCGCGGGCCTGACGAGTTTCGCCTGGCTTCCCTGGGCCTGGTGGGCGCTCGAGCACGCGGCGGCACATGGCGCTCCTCAATCGAGCCGCGGCTGCTGGATCGCCGTGGCGGCCGTTTTCATCTATCTCTCGCTCACCGCCGGCTGGCCGTTCACCACGCTCATGCTGCTTCTGCTCACGGCCTGGATCGCCTCGCGCACTATCGCGGCCAGCCGGCCCGCAGATCGAGGGCTCACAATTGGCGACGGCCTGCGACCGCTCCTGCCGGTCGCCGCAGCCTGGACGCTCGGTGGACTGATGGCGCTCCCGGCCCTCTGGATGCTCGTCGAATACGTGCAGGGCTCCGAACGCACGGGCGACGGCACGGGGCTCAACTGGACGTGGACCGTACCGCTGCAGGCGTGGCCTGCAATGCTCGCCCCGACCGCCCCGACGATCTGGAAGAGCTTTTATGCCGACATGCCACACCTGCCGCTGGAACTGGCCAACGGCCTTGCACCACTCGTGATGCTCGTCGTCGGCCTGGCCCTCGCACCGCGGCCATGGCGGCGCGACTGGCCGTGGCTCGTCGGCCTCGCCGCCCTGCTCGCCGGGATCGCGTCGCTGCCGAGCGCAAGCGTCTTTCGCTGGAGCTTCCGCTGGCTGCCGCTCATGCACCTCGTGCTCGCCATCCTCGCCGCCGAGGTGTGGCAGGCGATCGATACCCAGGCCAACGCCGCTGCCCTCGCCGGCGTCGCTGCTCCGGCGAACGGCGGAGCCAGCACTCAGTCGCGCTGGCTCCGCTGGCGACATGCCGGCGGCCTTGTCGCCGTCGCGATCGGCCTCGGCTATCTCGCCACCTGCGGCTGGTCACTGCCGCAGTTCGATCTGCACATGCTCGATCTTGCCATCATCGCCGCCGCGTGGGCCGCGATCGGCCTGGCCGCGACGCTCCGCCCCGGGATCCCGGCCCTCGCCGCGATTGAGCCCTGGCTGCCTGCGGGTGTTGTCGCAGCCGCAATCGTCTCGCTCTTTCTGCGGGTGCCGCCGAATCTCGCCGTGCCAGTTTTTCCGTTCGACGAGTCATTCCTCGCCGCCGCGCCGCTCGACCGCGATCGGCTCCACATGAGCCTCTATCTCGAAGAAGACCTGCCCACGTCGCGGCTCCCGCCGGGCAGCCTCGGCCAGGCGTTTCGGCCTGGCAATTCCGCCATGCTCGCCGGCGTCCGGATGATCAACGGCTACAGCCCGATCCATCCGCGGGGCATCGGCACGATGCTCCCCTTCGAGACCCACGGGCAGATGTTCCCCGAGGCGGTGCGCTGGGTGTTTGCCGAAGGGGCGGGGCCAAACGACGTGCTAGCCACGATCGGCGTCGATTCGCTCGTGATCTCGAAACACGCCGCCCGGCTCGGCAGGCTCCCCGATGCCGAGTGGGAGCAGGTGTGGTCGGGGGAGGAAGCCGATGTCTACCACCGCCGCGGCGTGGCGGGCCGCTCCGCCGCGGTTCTTCCGCCTGACGCACCGGCCGAGCAAGGCCTGCAGCGCACGCCGCTCGTGATCGACGGCCGTCACCGCGCCGCGATCGACCTGCCCGCCGCCGAAGCCCCACGACTCGTCGTCTTCCCGCGGCCCTGGTACGCCGGCTGGCAGGCCACGCTCGACGGCCGACCCCTCGCGACGACTGCCTACAAAAACGTTGCCATTGCTGCCGTCGTGCCACCGAATGCCGCCGGCCGGCTCACGATCACATATCGCCCCGCCGGCTTCACGCTCGGCCTCCCGATCGCTCTCGGCGCCGCGCTGGTGACGCTCGTCATCGTGCGGCGTTAGTCGTGAGGCGGAACCGCCGGCTCGGACCGAGTAGCCTGCTCGAGCAGGCGACCGACCGCACGGGCCTCCGCCGCCTGACCGCTCGCCTCGAGGGCCTTGACGAGTTGGCCACCCGCGGCGCGAGACCGCGGATGGCCGGCCCCGAGAGACCGACCACGAATCTGCCAGATCTCGCTCCAGAGCGGGACGGTCTCCGCATGACGCCCGTGCGATGCCAGAAAACTCGCTAGCGTCTCCAGTGCTGCGCCGGCCTCGGCAGCGCTGCCGGCCGACGCGCGCTGCAGCCGGATCACCTCCCGCAGCGCCTGCTCGGCCGCAGCAGCGTCACCCGCCCTGTCGAGCAATACCGCGAGCGCCGACCGCACCGCGAGCGCCTTGGGATGGCCGGGCCCCAGCCCCGCGATCGCGTCGCGGAGCAGGTCTTCGGCCTCCGCCACGCTCACGGCCACGGGAATCTCGGCCAGCCGACACCGTAGGAGCGTCAGCCGCAGGCCGATCGTGATCGCGTGATGCTCGGGGAGGGCGGTGTGCGCTCGCGGCAGGACCGAGCGACAGACCTCCGCCGCGGCCGCCGTGTCGCCGCGGGCGAGCAGCGATTCAGCCAGGAGCGCGTGGAGGTCGAACCACGTCGGCCTGCCACTCCAGCGGTTTTCGTCGAGCGTCGCGATGCCCACCCGGCAGGTCCGCTCCCAGGCGGGTAGATCGCCGGCCTGATAAAACAGCTTGGCCACCTCGTGAAACGCCAGCCCGTTGGGCATCCGCCGCGTCGAGCGGGCCGCATGATCGATTGCCCGATCGACGTCGCCCCCTGCCGCGGCATTGACGGCCGCCCACCAGTTCGCACGGAACGCCTGCGGGTTGTTTTGCAGGGCCTGGCTCCAGAGGATCCGCGGATCGTGAAAGTCACGGTTTCGAAGGTGGGTTGCCCACGCCAAGGCCAGCACGATGCCGGCCGCTGTTGCAACTGCGGCCCACCGCGGCCCGTCGTGCTCTCGCTCCGTGCCCCGCCCCGCGGGCCCGCCGTGCGAAAACCAGTCTGCATATCGGCCGAGGGCCCACCAACCGCTCCCGGCGACCAGCACCACCACGCAGAAGAGCGGCAGATACATCCGGTGGTCGAAAGCCACATCGGCGACAGGCATCACGCTGCTGGTGGGAGCGAGCAGGATGAAAAGCGCAAGGCCCGGAAACGCCCACACACGGCGGCGGAATGCCGCGAGCCCCGCCGCGACGAACGCGACGAGCACCACGGCAAGCGAGCCCGCGGCCGCCCGGATGCCATCGACCAGTGGCCAGTCGTAGTCGAGACAGAGGCCGACCGGCCAGATGGCCAGCCGCAGGTAATGCAGGATCACTTGCGTCTGGGTGAGGAGGTAGAGCAACGGCGGATGGACCGCCTGCCCGAGCTCCGCGTAGGCTCCTCTGGCGCTTCGCAGCATGATCGCGAGGACGCCCCAAGTTGCGGCAATCCCGGCGAAAAACGGCAGGCGCGGCCGGGCATTGCGCTCGGTCGCGAAGATCCACCAATAGAGAACGACGAGCACCGGCAGGACGACCGCGGTCTCCTTGGAGAGCATCGCAGCCACCGCTAGGCCGATCGCCACCGCCTGCCACCGCCGCCGCTGGCCTGACTGACCGGGATCATTGATGGCGATTGAGAACGACCGCGCGGCGCAATAAAGGCTCCAGACGATGAGGCAGGCCGCGATCGCCTCGATCCGCTGATAGACATATGTCACGGCCGCCGTCGTGAGCGGATGCGCGACCCAGATGGCGGCGGCGGCAGTAGCGATCGGCGTGGCCTGGGCCCGCAGCTTCTGGGTTTCTGCCCTGCGGGCGAGCGTGGCCTCCGTCAGCAGAAAGAGGCCGCAGGCGGTGGCCAGGTGGACGAGCAGATTCGTGAGATGAAACCCGGCGGGTGACGGGCCCCAGATCGCCAGATCGATCGCAAAGCTGAGATAGGGCAGCGGCCGCGCAGCGACCTGGTTGCCCCCCATCATGGCAATCCATGGCGGCCAGAGCGTACGGAGGGCCGGATTGGCGACGATCTCGATCGGGTCGTCGAGAACGAACTGCCCGGAGAACACATTCGCGTAAGCCAAAAGCCCCGCTACGACGATCAAAGCAAGCACCACGGGCGTGCCATGAACCGCGGGCGCTGTTGACGATGGTTTCACGACAACGCCTCCGCGAGCCAGCGGCTCATCGCAACGCGAAACTGCTCCGGGGCGAACCGTGCGGCACGGGCGTGCATCAGGCCGAGGTCCCACGCCGTATCATCACAGGCCTCTATCGCAGCAACGACTGCATCGACCGTGGGCTCCGAGAACAACACACCCGTCTTGCCCGGCTCGACCGTCTCCGTCGCGCCGCCGCTGCCGAGCGCCACGACCGGGCAACCGCGGGCGATCGCCTCGACCGGCACGATCCCGAAATCCTCGACGCCGCAGAAGAGCAGCATCGCATGCGTGCGGTAGAGGCGGTCGAGGTCTACATCACTGACCTTGCCGATGAACCGGGCCTTCGGACCGGCGGCCCGTTCGAGCCGCCGCCGCTCTGGCCCGTCGCCCACCACCGTGAGCGGCCGATCGAGACGCGCCGCCGCCTGCACCGCAAGCAGATCTTTTTTGTAGGGCTCCATCCCTGACACGACGAGCAGGCCGGACCGCGGAAGATCACCCGCTGGCTCATCCGGCACGGCCACCGGCGGATGGATCACCGAGAATCGCTCACGCGGCAGGCCATAGGCGGTCGCAGCCCGCTCGGCGGTCGTGCACGAGTTCACCGCCCAGTGCGTCACGCGAGTCGCACTCTCCCTATCGATCCGCCGCAGCCGCGCGAGCATGCGGTCCGCCGCCGGGCGGGCGGCTGCAGGCACTTTTGACAGCGTCTGCTCAGCGTCGTGCCAGATGTGCCGCATCGGGCTGTGGAGGTAGACACTCACCGGCGCAGTCGTCTCGAGCGCGAGCGACTTTGCAAGCCCCGCATCGGACACGATGACACGGCCAGCGCCGGTGAGGTCGCGACTGAAAGATCTGCGCATGCCCCAGGGCAGCAGCGGCAACAGCAGCGGCATGAGAGCCGGCATCCGCTCGGCGGCGCAAAACAGCCTCTGCAGCCGGCTCGGCCGTACCCGTGGCCGAAGGGCCGCTATCGCCGCGGGCCAGCCGGCGACGTCATCAGCCGCGAATGCCGTGAGGATCGGAGCGGCGGGAAACAACGCGGCTAATTCAACGAGCACGCGCTCGCCCCCGCGCGGCTGGAAAAACCAATGATGGGCGAGGAGTGTCTGGGGCATGGATTCGTCTCGCCGCGACCCCATGGGCCTCTCAGGCCCGCGGTGGCAACTCGTCGTCGATAAGTGAAACCACGAACGACGCAAAGATCAGCTGAATACCACCCACGACGAGCGATGTACCAACCACCATTTCCCGGATTCGGCCGCCCGGCCCAAAACCGCCGCGGAGGAAGTCGAACGCAACGCCCGCCAGCACGACACCGCCGATCGCCGTCAGCACACCGCCCGCGAGCACCGCCTTGTCGTCGCGGATCGCGCCCACCCACCTCTCAAGCCGCTGCGAACGCCGGACAAACCCACGCTTCGTCGCCCAGACGCGGGCGATGGTGCCAAGCGTGATGCCCGAGATGCCGAGCTGAAACATCGCACCAGCCGCGATCAGCCAATGGTCGCCGATCCAAAATCGGCCAAAGTGGGCGACCTCCTCAGGAGGCGTTTGAAAGAGCACGACAGCGATCAGCGTGGCCATTGCGACGAGCACCAGCGACGGAATGATGAATAGCCAGCGCGGCGAGAGCGCGAGCAGAAACCGCAGATGCCGCCAACCGTCCCGCCAGGGCCGCAGGTGCGGCTTGCGATCGCGGCCGTCGGGATGGAGCGTGATCGGCAGCTCCGTCATCTTCAGGCCCTTGAGGGCCGCCTTCACGACGAGTTCGCTCGCAAACTCCATCCCCGGCGAGACGAGCTGCAGGCCGAGGGCCGCATCGCGGCGAAACGCCCGCAGGCCGCTGTGGGCGTCGCCGACGCCCGAGCGGAAAAAAAGATTGAGCACGCCCGAGAGCGCGGGGTTGCCCAGGTAGCGGTTCATCGGGGGCATCGCTCCGGGAATGATCCTTCCGGTGAACCGATTCCCCATGCAGAGGTCGTAGCCCTCGGTGAGTTTCGCCACCATCGGCACGCCCTCGCGGAAGTCGTACGAGGCGTCGGAATCCCCCATCACGATGAACCGGCCGCGGGCCGCGCGGATGCCGTGGATGAGCGCCGCCCCGTAGCCCCGCGTCGGGCACTCCGTGACGCGGCAGCCCCGCGAGCGGGCATAGGCCTGGCTGCCATCCAGGCTGCCATTGTCGGAAATCAGGATCTCCGCGGAGAGCCCCTGCTCGGCCAGCCGACGCACCGCCTCCTCCGCGGTGTCGATGCAGGCCGGCAGCGTGATCCGCTCGTCAAGGCAGGGCATCAGGATCGTGACGTCGAACTCGGTCGTGCCCGCCACGCTCAGTTCGGCGTTCATGACCGCGGGCTGCGCCACCGACTCACCCCACGTCCCGCCGCTGAAAGAGCAGCACGGCCAGTGACAATAGCGCCGTGATCAGCACGGCCGCATACGCCGCCACGCTCGCGAAATACTCCGGGCTGATTGCGTGCCCCTGCGAGAGTGCATCCGCCGCCCAGAAGACCTGCAGGTTCGGCACCGCGACGTAGAGCGGCGCTAGCAATCGCACGAGCGGGCTGGCGCCCTCGGCCAGCGACCGCCCCAGGAAAAACTCGCTCACGAGCCCAAAGAGAAAAACCCCGCAGCAGATCAGGAGCGTGATCACCTGATTGACCCGCGTGGAGGCCGCGATCGCCGCCGCCGAGAGTACGAGGATCGCGAGGAACACCATCCCGATCGCATACATCAACTGCGGGTTGTAGTCGGTGAGCGGGCCCTGCAGCCACCAGTCGCGGGCCAGGATGGAGCAGATCCCGACGGCGATCGTGAGCATGCCGGCGAGGCAGGCGGTGAGCGTGGAGGGGAACGGCCGGCGGTAGAGATAGTTCAACAGCCCGGCTGTCAGGAGCGCGAGCAGGCCGAAGAGCAGGCTGAACGTGAGCACGGGTCCGTCATAGATCTCGCCGCGGCCCATCCCCATCTGCGGCTTGTGTCGCACCGCCAGGAGGCAGGCGAGCGTGAGGATGTAGTAGCCAACGCCCAGGGCCCCCGCCACGCCGAGAAACTTGCCCACGATCACGGCGGCCCGCGTGACCGGCTTGCTGACGACCGTGAGTACCGTCTTGTTTTCGATCTCCTTGGAGAGCACACTCGAGGCTGTGAAGGCCGCCAACAAGAGGCCTACGATGAGCAGGGTGCTCAGGCAGAGATCGATCAGGAGTTTTTCGTCCTCCCCCATCGTGAACGCGGCGAGGTTGACGTTGCAGACCATCGCCAAGAGGCCCACGAGCACGAGCACGATGAAGATCGGCTGGCGAATCGCCTCCAAAAAGGCATTGCGGGCAATGGAGAAAATCGGCGGCATGCAGACAGGATACCGGGTAAATCGCCCTCATCGAAATCTCATATGCGGCTGCATGATGGGGATGGCAGGATCAACCGCATGAATCGCGACGAATTGACGTACAGTCGGGCGACGACAGCCGCCCTTGCCGGGCTCGCCGTCCAGATCGTGCTCTGCGTGGCCACGGGACTGATCGGGGCCTGGGCGCAAAGCCCTGCGATCCAGGCCGCCACCTGGCACATCGCCGGCGGCATCCCGATCTGGATCATCCTCGCGATCATCTATCAGCAGCACCGCGTGGAGCGGACGGAGTCGCTGGCCGCCGAGAAGCTCGCCACGCAGGATGCGACCAGCGCCGCGATCTTCGGCGAGACGAGCGACGAACTGCAGCTGGCTCGCAACCGACTCGACCGGCTCTATGCATACGGCCTGCCGGCCGTGAGCTTTGCCGTGGCCATCTATTTGATCGCTGCCGGGGCGGCGATGCTCTACCGAGCCGCGGGCCTCGGCACCGACCGGGTCGCCCTGTCGCTCGCCAAGGACTGCAATCCCGTCGGCCTGATGTTCGCGACCGCGGGCGTGGCCTTCGTGGCCTTTATCGCCGCCCGCTGGATCAGCGGCTACACGCGGGTGCGGGAGTGGCAGCTGCTCCGCGGCGGCGCGAGCTACCTGATGAGCACGTTCCTCGTGGCCGCGCTGCTCTTCGCGGGGGCGGCGGCGGTGGCGATCGTCAAGGAGACGACGTTCTTCGAGTGGCTTGCCCGGCTCGTGCCCTGGATGATGATCCTGGTCGGCGGCGAGATCTTGCTCACGGCGCTCCTGGCCGCCTACCGCCCGAAGCGGCCGGGCGAGATTCCGCGGCCGGCTTTCGACAGCCGGTTCCTCGGCCTGCTCACGGCGCCTGAGTCGCTCGGGCAGGTGGTGGGCGAACTGATCAACTATCAGTTCGGCGTCGAAGTCTCGCGAAGCTGGTTCTATCAGATGCTCGGCCGCGCCGTGACGCCGCTGACCATCTTCGCCGGGGCCGTGCTGTTCGCCCTGAGCACGCTCGTGATCGTCGGCCCCGACGAGCAAGGCACGGTGCTGCGGTTCGGGGCGCTCGCCCGCGGCCCACTTGGGCCCGGCATGCACTTGAAGGCTCCCTGGCCCCTCGAAACCTCGGAGATCTACCCGACAGGCAAGGTGCTCCAGCTCACGATTTCGAGCGACAAGCTCGGCCGGTTTGAGAAGAAGCGGGAAGGGCTCCTCTGGACGGGCGGCGACGACGACGCAGCGAAGATGGGCCTCGAGTTCTTCCTCTGCGCCTCCGAGACCGGCGAGGGCAGCGGCAGCTCGCTCTCGCTGCTCGTGGCCGACGTGATCGTGCAATACCGGATCGGCGATCTCGTGAAGTTTCTCGAGGGCTCGACCTCGGCCCGCGAATCGATCGAACTGGTGACCCAGCAGGAGGCGAGCACCTATTTTGCCGGCAAGACGCTCGAGGAACTGCTCTCCAGGGGCCGCACGGAAGGGGGGCCGGAACTGCAGAAGCGGATCCAGGCCCGCGTCGACGCCCTCGGCCTCGGGTTCGAGATCGTGGACGTGGGCGTGACGACGCTCCAGCCGCCGCCGGGCAAGGTGGCCCGCGAATTCCACCGCCAGATCGGCGCGCAACAGGAGCGGGAGACGCTCGTGCAGCTGGCCAACAAGGACGCGATCAAGACGCTCGCCAAGGTGGCCGGCTCCGTGGACCGCAGTCGCAAGATCAACGATGCGATCATCCGGCTCGACGATTCCCGCACCGCCGCTGCCGAGGCCGCCGCGAAGATCGGGGCCCGCGAGATCCTTCCGCTCACCGCCCAGCAGCTCGCCAAGCAGGAGCTTGAGATCGAGGACCTGCTCGGCGAGGCCCGTGGCGAGGCGGCGGAGATCATCCATAAGGCCCGCTCCGACCGCTGGAAAAAGACGATCGGCGAGCGGTCGGCCCTGGAGCGATTCGCCGGGCAGCTGCTCGCCTACCAGGCCGCCCCCGCCTATTTCCGCACGAAACAGTATCTGGAGGTGCTCGCCAACTCGTTGGTGGACCGCCGCAAGGTGGTGATCGCCGGCGACAAGGGGGACCTCCCCGTGCTCAACCTCGACTTCAGCGACCCGACCAACGCCATCGACACGCTCATCGGTGAATAGAACGGCAACGACATGAAAAACTCCTTCACGATCCTGATGGGCGCGGTGATCGCCGCGGCCCTGCTTTCGTACATGTTTCTCTATCAGGTGCGGTACGACCAGGTGGCCGTCCGCACGACGTTCGACAAGGCCGACGCCGGGAGCGTGCAGACCGATCCGGGGCTCAAGTTCCGCCTTCCGTGGCCGATTCACAAAGTGACGCACTACTCGAAGCGGCTGCAGCTGCTCGAAGACACCGTCGAGGAACTGCAGACGGCCGACGGCAAGAGCGTGATCGTGAAGACGTATCTCACCTGGCGGATCGAGAACCCGCTCGACTTCTACGTCACGCTCAAGGATCCGGCCGAAGCCCAGCGGCAGCTCTCCAGCCGGCTCCGCGAGATTCGCGGCCTCATCAGCCGCTACCGGCTCGACGAGCTGGTGAACCTCGACAAGAACGCAATCAAGCTCGCCGAGATCGAGGACCAGGCCAAGGCGACGCTCGAGAAGTCGCTCGCCCAGTCGGGCTACGGCCTCAAGGTGGAGAGCGTGGGGATCTACAAGATCGTGCTCCCCGAATCGACCACGCAGAAGGTGTTCGAGACGATGATCACCACCCGCGAGCGGCTCAGCGAAAACGCCCTCCAGGAGGGACAGGCCCAGGCCTCCGCGATCCGTAGCGAGGCCGAGAGCGCCCGCGAGCGGATCCTCGCCTTCGCCGAGCGGCGGGCCCAGACGATCCGCTCCAAGGGGGACCGCGAGGCCAGCAAGGAATACGAGAGCTTCGCGGCCAACGAAGACTTTGCCGTGTTCCTCCGCAAGGTCGAGGCCCTGAAGAAGATGCTCGACCACAATACGACGTTCGTGCTCTCGGCCGACAGCCTCGGCATCCTCGACTGGTTCAACCGCGATCCTGGCCAAGCCGCCCCGGCCCAACCGCGGGCTCCGCAGTCTCGGCCGCTGCCGCAGTGACGTTCCCGGAATACATGCCCACATGAGCGACCCCACGATCAACGAACTCACCCCGCCGCAGTCCGCCCCGCCCCCGGCGCAGGCCGAGGATGTGGGTGACGTCTTCGATCCGGCGCAGCAGTCGCTCGCCGAGGCTCTCAAGGTGAGCTTCGGGATTCTCAAGTTCGCCATGTTCGGCCTGCTCGTGGCCTACTGCCTGAGCGGCACGTTCAGCGTGGGCTCCAACGAAGTGGCCCTTCGGCTGCGGTTCGGCGACTACGTGGGCGCACCCGGGCAGCGGGTACTCGAGCGGGGCACGTATCTCGCGGCGCCGTTCCCGATCGAGCAGGTGATCAAAGTTGATACGCGGCCCACGACCATCGATCTCGACCGTGAGTTCTGGTACGAGATCACCGGCGGCGGTGATTCGAAGGAATCGTTCCGGTCGGGCCAGGCCAGGCCTCTGAATCCAATCAAGGACGGCTCGCTCCTCACGGGCGACTTCAACATCGCCCACGCCCGCTGGTCGCTCACCTACCGCGTAGCCGACCCGGAGGACTACATCACCAACGTCGGCAAGCCCGCGCTCGGCGAAGAGATCGTGCGGTGCGCGATCCAACAGGGGATCGTGCAGGCGACGGCGCAACTGCCCGCTGAAGATTTCCTCAAGGGGGTCGTGAACCGCGAGCTCGCGATCGGCATCGCCCAGCGACGGCTCGACGAGATGAAGACGGGCCTGAAGATCGACCAGCTCAATCTCGACCAGGTGACGGCGCCGATGGCCGTGGTAAAGAGCTTCGACGACGTGACCACCGCCGAGGCCGATCGTTCGCAGCGGATCGTGGCGGCCCAGCAGGATCGCACGCGGATTCTGGCCGAGGCCGCCGGAGAGGCAGCCGAAAAGCTCGTGGCCCTCGTGACCAATTACGAACAGGCCGTGGAGGCGGGCACTGACGCCGAGGCAGCCGAAGCGGAGGCACAGATCGACCAGGCGTTCGCTGAACTCAAGGTGGAGAGCGCGATGGTCGGTGGCGAGGCCGCGAAGGTGATCAATGCGGCCAACACATATCGCACCCAGGTCGTTGAACGGGTGAAATCGGAGCGGGAAATGTTCGAGCGACTCCTGCCGCAGTTCCGGCAAAATCCGCGGATCATTCTCTCACGGCTGTGGGAGGATGCTCGCGAGCAGATCCTCACCGGCGACGTGGAGACGTTCTACACCGTCCCGGGCCAGCTTCAGCTCCAACTCAATCGTGATCCCGAAATCCAGAAGATGAAGCAGCGGGAGCAGCTCAAGAACCTGAAGACTGAGCAGAAGGAGATGCAGCGGGCCCGCCAGCTGCAGACCGGAAAATAGGGACGGGAGCTATTTTTCCCACACGGAAGGCAGCGCACGATGATTGCAGAGAAAAATAGCTCCCGTCCCTATTTTCCTCAGGCGGACGACTCACGACCCGTGGACATCAAGTGCGTCGGGGTCACGAAGATCTTTCGCGACTTCTGGATGCGACCGCGGGTCCGCGCAGTGGACGGCGTCGATCTGGAGGTTCGCCGCGGGCAGGTGTGCGGCCTGCTCGGCCCGAACGGCTCGGGCAAGAGCACCACGATCAAGATGCTCCTCGGCCTGCTCACCCCGACGGCCGGCCGGATCGCCGTGATGGGCAAGCGGCCCCGCCACGTGGATACGAAGAAGGAGATCGGCTACCTGCCGGAGGAAAGCTATCTCTACCGGTTCCTCTCCGCCCGCGAGACGCTCGACTACTACGGCCGGCTGTTCCGGATTCCCGCACCGATCCGCCGCGAGCGGGTGAGCAAGCTCCTGGAGATGGTGGGCCTCGAGGCGGTCGAGCACCGGCCCGTAGGGGAGTTTTCCAAAGGCATGCAACGGCGGGTCGGACTCGCCCAGACTCTGATCAACGACCCGCAGCTTTTGATCCTCGACGAGCCGACGAGTGGCATGGATCCGGTGGGCGCGCGGCAGATCAAGGACGTGATCGAGAAGCTTGCCGAGCGGGGTAAGACGATTCTCCTCTGCACGCATCTTCTTTCCGACGTCGAAGACCTTTGCGAACGCGTGGCGATCATGTTCGGCGGCAAGGTGCGGGCCGAGGGCACCTGTGGCGAACTGCTCGAGCAGCAGGAACTGACCAACCTTCAGACCGACCGGCTACCGGCAGATGCGGTGGCCGAGATTCAGGCGGTGCTCGCCAAGAGGGGCCTCGGTCTGCGCAGCGTCGAACAGCCGCGGCGGCGGCTCGAATCGCTCTTCCTCGAGATCGTGGATACCGCCCGCAAGGAAGGCACGCACACGAGCGGCGCCCGGAGCGGCGGCCAGATCGCCGACTTCCTCCGTGCGGGTGCTACCGAAGTGGCCGGCGATACCGAGGCCGACGGCGTTGAGATCCTGGACTCGCTCGCCGCCAAGGCTGCCGCCCCGCAGCCTGCGCCAGCTACGACCGCGCCGGCCGCAACCCGTGAAGATGACACCCTTGCCGAACTCGTCGCCCGCCCGACGCCCCCACCAGGAGCAGCTCACCCAGCACAGGCTCCGCGGGCGGTCGAGGCCGACACCGGTCCCGACGACGATCCCGACGACGACGTGCTCGCCTCCCTCACCCGGCGGTGAACCGATGGCAGCGAACCGACACACTTCAGGCGCGCTTGACGGCGGCAGCTCATGGCGGCCGGCGGTGTTTTTTGCCGGCGTGCTCGCCGGGATCATCGCCGCCTCGGTGGCCGCCGGCTGGCTACTCGACGCGCAGGCCGCACCGACAGTCGCCACGGCCGTTCGACTGGCCGGCCTCGTCGCCGCGATCGGCTGGACGTTTTTCGGCGTTTCGACGCTGCTTGGGTCGCGCCTCGCGACGGACGTCGGCCCGGCCACCCGCGCCGCCTTGCTCTCAGCACTGCTTGCCGGCGGCAGCGGCCTCGCGGAACTCGCCGCTCAAAAGCTGTCGCTTCCGCTGGGCGTCGTGCTGCAACTCGCCGCCGCCGCTGCACCCGGGCTCCTCTTCTGGCGGGCGTTCAAGGCAGCGCCCCAGCACCGCTGGCTCGCCACTGCCGTGGGAGGCTTGGCTGGCACAGGGTTCCTCGTCTGGTTTCTTGCCCGGCAGGGGCTCTCGGCGGCGGCGATCACGATCGGCGCCGTCGTCGCGATCACCGCGGCATTTCTTGCAGGTCTGTCGCTCTTGCGAGCGATCCTCTCGGGCAGCGGCTGGGCGGCCGTGGCCCGTACGGTGGTGGACGAGGCGATCCGGATGCGGGCGGCGCTCGTGCTCCTGATCTTGCTCGTGCTCTCGCTGCCACTCCTCCCCTTGCTGCTCGACTCAGGCGAGCGACTTGAATACCGGGTGCAGTTTCTGCTCACGTGGGCAATCGGCTCGACGACGCTTCTACTAGGCCTCCTGAACGTGTTTCTCGGCTGCGGCAGCCTCTCAGGTGACATCGACTCCAACCGCATCCACATGACGCTCACCAAGCCGCTCGGCCGCCCTGAGTATCTGCTGGGCAAATGGGCCGGCCTCGTGGCCGTGAATGCGCTGCTCGTGGTCGTCGCCGGAATCGGGATCTATTCGTTCACGCGGCTTTTGGCCCTGTCCGAGCCCACGAGCCAGGGCGACCGCTATGCGGTCGACGAACAGGTGCTAACGGCCCGACAAAGTGTGCGGCCCACACATCCCAGCGGCGACGCGTACGCGCGGGAAGTGGAAACGGTGATCGATGAGTTGGAGAAGGACTTGCCCGACGCGTTCACAAGAGATCGGCAAGGCACCCGACAGAACATCCGTGAACAGTACTTTCGCAAATGGCACACGATCACCCCCGATAAGGTGAGCGAGTATGTCTTCTCCGGCCTCGGGCACGCCAAAAAGACGTCTCCAATCGTGCATTTCCGTATCCGGCCCTACGGCGAGGGATCCGGCTATGACCGGGCCGACGTAAGCTTCGCACTGTGGGTGAACGGCAGGCCATTCCCGTATCGTGATGGCGAACACCTCCCCTACACCCTTGCCGGACAAACCACGCACACGATCGACATTCCGACGGAAGCCATAGACGACAAGGGCGTGCTGCGGCTGACGATCGCAAACAAGAACCTCGTACTCCCTGGAGCGACGCGACCTACGACGATCGCCCTCGTACCCGGCAAGGGGCTCGAACTCCTCGAGCGGATCGGTTCTTTCGGCCAAAACTATCTGAAGTGCTTGTTCGTCGTCTGGCTCAAACTGGCGATGATCGCGGCGGTCGCCATAACGTCGGCAACGTTTCTCGGCTTTCCGATGGCCGTGCTCCTGAGCTTGATGATTTTTGTCTCAGCCTTCGGCAGCGGGTTCGTGGGAGACTCGCTCGAACTCTATACCGGCATGGACAGTGCAAGCGCCACGGTGAGAGACATGGCTGAACTTCGATATTATTCCTTCTATGACTTCTTGAAAAAGGGAGAGTACTGGGAGGCCTTCAAGGTGATCATGGCGGTGGTCGGCGAGCTATTCGTGAAGGTGATCCCGTCGTTCGATCGCTACGATGCGGTCACGGCTGTCGCGACCGGCATGAACGTGAGCGTCTGGACCGTCCTCGAGTGCGTCCTCCGCGTTGGCCTCCTCGCCCCGGTCGTGCTCGGCCTCCTCGCCTGGTTCTGTTTCGAGCAGCGGGATCTGGTCCGCTCCAACACGTGATCACCGGAGGCACCGCATGAGCACCGCCATCGCCCAGCCCCGTCGTCCAAGCACCGCTAGCGCCCGATCTCGCGACGGGCTGGAACACGATCCAGGCACGCCGACGGCCGCCCAGCCGATCGGCAGCCGCGACTGGATCGTCGAAGCAATTTGCGGCGGAATCATCATCTGCTGCCTCATTGGGGCCGGCTTTCTGCTCAAGTCGATCGGCAGGCAGCGGACCGACCTGCAACTCGTGATGGCGGTCGAGGGTACGCAGGGGATGCCGCCGCACGTGGCCCTCGCGACGGCTGCGCTCGGCACATTCCGCGGCCTAGCCACCGACGTGCTCTGGATCCGGGCCGACGAGCTCCAAGCCAAGGGACAGTATTTCGAGGCCCAGACGCTCGCCGAGTGGATCACGTCGCTGCAGCCCCACTTCGTGAACGTCTGGGGCTTCCAGGCGATCAACATGGCCTACAACATCTCCGTAATGGCGGAGGAGCCACTCGACCGCTGGGGTTGGGTGAGTCGCGGGATCGAAATGTTGCGGTCGAAAGGAATTCCGCTCAATCCCAACGCGCCCAAGCTCTACGAGGAACTCGGCTGGATCCTGATGGACAAGGTGGGAGGCGACCGGGACCGCGAGCACTGGTTTTTGAAGCAGCGGCTCGTGAGCGACATGCAGGAGGTGCTCGGCGACAAGAATTACGGCCGCTCAGCAGTGGAAGTGGTGCAAGCATTCGAGAGGGTTGCCAACGCCCTCGACACTCTGGAGGAATTGGTCGCTGCACATCCTGAGATTCAACCAGTGCTCGACACGATCCGGAACCTCGGCGCCCAGCCCAATGAAGACTTACTCAGGATGCTTGGCCTGGTCGTTATGGTGAACGCATCCGGCGACGCCGCCGTGATGACGGGCCGCGGTGTTCCCGAGGGAACCAACAAGCCGCTCGTCGGCACGCTGCAGAACACCCCAGAACTCGGCACGCCCTGCTTCGAACTCCTGATCCCACACCTGCAGAAGCGGGTGTTACTCGATCGCTACCGGATGGATCCGAAAAAGATGGTCGCGCTGATGGAAAAATACGGGCCCATGGATTGGCGGCACCCGAGTGCCCAGGGCATCTACTGGATGGAAGAGGGCTACGCGAAATCACTCGAGAGCCGCAATCGCGAGGGCCGCAACGAATTGCTTGTGATCCGCCGCCGGCTCAACATGATTGCCGAGCTGATGCGAACCGGCCGAATCAACTACGACGCCGTCTCCGACCGGATCGATCTGCTGCCCGACCCACGCTTCATCCCGGCCTATGAAGCCGCCCTCACCGAGGCGATTGCCACGATCCAGTCTGAGGCGGGCGTGACGACGCAGTATTGGGGCCGGGCCGAGGTCGACGATCTCATGAAGGGCTGGGAAAGGTTTCTAAACGAGGCCACGATCATGGCCTACGTCTACGGCGACGAGCCCAAGGCGAACGAGTGCTTCCAGAAACTGGTGAAACTGGCCCAGGAACAGGGGATGGGCGACCAGCCGATCTACCGTGAGTCGCTCCAGACGTTCGTGACGCTCAGGCTCGGCGAGGTGATGAAGCTCGACCTCAACAACACCCGGCAGTTCGTGGACGGCATGCTGAACCGGGCGCTCGTGGACGGGCTCGCCCAGGGCCGGATGGACGTCTTCAACCGGTTCCTGCGGATGGCCTACAAGGTCTACGACAAGAAATACTCCGTCAGCGACCCGACAAAGATCCGCGTGCAAAAGCAGGTAGACATCGGCTCGTTCCCCGAACTCGTGGATGCAAGTTTTGAACTTATGATGAAGCAGGGTAAGAGTCCGACGCTGATGCGGGCCCGGATCTGGGCCTGGGCGCCCGACGAACTCAAGCTCCGGGCCTGGCCCAAGCTCAAGGACTCGCTCGCCGAGCAGGCCACGGCTGCCGGCCTCGACCCGGCCCGGGCCTTCCCGATGCCCAAGGGCTACGTCGAGGAGAAGCCCAAGACAGACGAGCCGACGGGTTCGTAGCCCGGTCACACCGGCAAGTCGATCACGGCCTTGAGCGTGCCGGCGGCCGGCTCCATGAGGCCCGGAAACGCCGTGATCGTGTCGCCGAACGGCACGTGGTGGGTGATCCAGGGCCGGGTGTCGATCGTGCCCGCCTCGATGAGGCCGATGATCCGCCCGAAGTCGCGGGAGAGGGCGTTGCGGCTGGCCAAGAGCGTGAGTTCCCGGCGGTGCATCACCGGCGCGTGCGGAAACACGAGATCGGCCTGCGTGATCCCCACGTAGACGAGCCGGCCGCCGAACGAGCAGAAATTCAGGGCCCCGGCCATGCTGGCGGCACTCCCGGTGGCATCGACCACCACGTCGGCCATCCGTCCACCAGTCAGTTTGCCCACGGCGGCTTCGTCGGCGGCGGTGCCGGTCGCCAGGAGCGTGTCAGCCACGCCCATCCGCTCGCGAACGAATGCGAGGCGTGACTCGGTCATGTCCATCACGATCACGCGACCTGCCGCGAGCTTCGCGAACTCCACGACCGAGAGGCCGATCGGACCGGCGCCGATCACGAGCACCGTGTCGCTCGGCCCGGGAGCACCGCGATCGACTGCATGGCAGCCGATGGCGAGCGTCTCCACCAGGGCGTTTTGGGCATGCGAGAGCCGGGGCGACGGATGAAGCTTGCGGGCCGGCACCGTGAACAGGGGCCGCAGGCCGCCGTCGCAGTGCACGCCGAGCGTCTGATGATGCTCGCAGCAGTTGGTAAGCCCGCGGCGGCACGACGGGCACTCCTGGCAGTTGATGTAGGGCTCGACGCAACAGCGGTCGCCGACCTTCACGTTCGTGACGTCCGGTCCGACGGCCACCACCTCGACGCCGAGTTCGTGCCCCGGAATCCGCGGGTAGCTGAAGAACGGCATCTTCCCGAGATAGCCACCGTAGTCGGTGCCGCAGATGCCCACGGCGTGCACCCGCACCACGGCCTCGCCTGCGGCCGGCGCCGGCGGCTCGGGGATGTCGATGAACCGAAACGCCTTGGGCTGTTCGAGCAATAGGGCCTGCATGGGTCACTCCTCTGTGAGTCCGTAAAACCGGGTGGCAGTGTCGCCGAAGATCTGTGCCTGCTCACCGGCCGCCGCCTGACTGAAATAGTCCCGCACGATCCCCACCACGTCGGCGTACTCGGCCGCCACGAGGCACACGGGCCAATCGCTGCCGAACATGAGCCGCTCGGGGCCGAAGGCCGCGAGCACGACGTCGAGGCAGGGCACGAAGTCGGCCGGTTTCCAGCCCCGCCACGCCGCCTCGGTCACCATACCCGACACCTTGCACGTGACGTTGCCGTGTGCCGCGAGGGATTCGATGTTCCGCCGCCAGCCGGCAAAGCCATCCCACGCACCCCCCGCCGCGATCCTCGGCTTCGCCAGGTGGTCGAGCACGAACGGCTGTTCGGGCAGCAGACCCACAAGCTCGACCGCCGCGGGCAGCTGCTCGGGATAGAGCAGGAGATCGTAGGTGAGATCGAACCGCCGGAGCTGCTCGAGCCCGCGGACGAACGCCTCGCCGAGCAGGAACCGCGGATCGGGCTCGTCCTGCACGACGTGCCGCACGCCCACGAACCGCGGATGCGCCGCGAGTGGTTCGAGTTGCCACACGACGTCGGGACTCTGCAGATCGACCCAGCCCACCACGCCCCGCACGAACGGATCGGCGTCGGCCAGCTCCAAGAGCCAGCGACTCTCCGCCAGCGACTGCCGCGCCTGCACGGCCACACTGCCGCCGATGCCCTGCGACTGCGCCACCCCTGCCAGATCACCCGGCAGAAAGTCCCGCGCGATCCGCTCCATGCCGGCGCCGATCCACGGATACTCCGCCTGCGTATACCGCCACAAGTGCTGATGTGAGTCAATGTGCATCGATCTACCCTACCCATCACACGAGGCGAAGCGGTAACAGGAGGCGAGCTTGAGGAGCATGTGGACCGAGTCTTCGATGTTACCGCTGTTCTCGGCACTATCCCCTCGCTTGCGCTCAGGGCTTTTTTGCGTCGAGCCATCCGAGGAGGCGAGGGAGTCGGCGACTGCTCGAGGAGCATGTGGACCGAGTCTTCGAGGTCCCGCGACGAGACAGTTGCCGCTCCCGAGCCGGCCCACCCAAACGATCCCCTCGCTGGCGCTCAGGGCTTCCATGTCCGCACGGCAAATCCCCTTGCTGGCGCTGAGGGCTTCATGGGCCTGAAGCATGACCCGATTCCTCGCTTCTCAATGGTTGTTCTCCGGCAAACCTTCCACATGCCCGACATTCCTCACCGGAGCGAAGATCGCCTGCACATCGCGAACGAGATCCAGGTCGATCGGCTCGGCGGCCCAGGCGGCCCAGGCCCGCACGTTGGCGGGATTCGCGCTGCCGGCCACCGTGGTGGCGATGTCGGGATTGGCGATCGCGAACTGCAGCGCCAGCTTCGCGATCGAACTGCCGCGAGCCCGGCAGAGATCCGCCGCCTGCCGCGCCGCCTGCTTCACGCTCTCCGGTTCCTTGAGCCAGGCCGGCAGCGGGGCGTCGGTGAGCAGCCGCGCACTGAACGGCCCGGCATTCATCACGCCGACACCCTTGGCCTTGAGATACGGAATCGTCTCGTCGGCGAACCGCGTATTCTGCAGCGTGTATTGGTTGTAGTTGAGCACGCAGTCGACACGGGCCTGGTCGCAGATGTACCGGAAAATCTTCTGCGGATACCCGCTGAACCCGATGAACCGCAGCTTGCCCGCCTGCCGGGCCCGCTCGAGCGCCGGCAGCGTCTCATCCACGATCTGCTGCATGGGTACGAACTCGATGTCGTGACAGAGCACGATGTCGAGATGGTCGGTCCGCAGCCGATGCAGCGACACGTCGATGCTCTCGGCCACCCGCCGGGCCGAGAAATCGAAGTGGCCCAGGTCGTAGCGGCCGAGCTTCGTGCACAGCAGGTACGTATCCCGAGGTATGGCAAGCGCCACGCCGAGCAGCACCTCGCTCATGCCGCGGCCGTAGAAGGGGCTCGTGTCGATCAGGTTCAGGCCGCATTCGACCGCCGCGTGCACACTGGCGACGGCCTCCTCGAGCGTGATCGAGCGAAACTCGGCGCCGAGCGAGCTCGCGCCGAAGGAGAGGATCGGAACCTGGAGGCCGGTGGAGCCGAGCGGGCGTGTCTGCATGGTTCAAAACGTCCTGCAGCCGAGGGAGAGAAGGAGGTTGGCCCAGGGCTGGGTGTCGGCGGTCTGGATCGTGAGCACGTGGTCGTCGGAGGCGACGGCGGCGTAGAAGTCCCACTTCACGATCGGCAGAAGCTCGCACGGCGACTCCGCGGCCGCGAGAATCCGCCGGTAGTCGGCCCACACGGGTGGGTCGCCCGGCGTGGCGGCGGCGTAGGAGTCGGTGCGATCCACGCCCATCGTGTTCACCTCGTCGATCCGCACGGCGCCGAGGATCGCCTCCAACACCTGTGCGACGGTGGGCACGCCGGGCACGAGTTGGAGCGACACGAGCTCCGCCCGGGGGCCCCGCTTGTTGGCGGCGGGATAATTGCCGTCGGCGATCAGCACCTTCGAGTGGTGCCCCGAGCGGGCGAGGATTCGGAGAATGTCGGGGTGGAGCAGGGGACCGTTGAGCATGTCGAGGTACCTTCAGGAAGCGAGACGGGCGACGTGATGGCGGAAGCTGGCTTGCGATTGCCGGGCGGCGTCCTGCGGCGTGGGCAGCGGAAACACCTCCGCCGAGAGAAAGCCGCGATAGCCGATCGACTCGAGCGCGGCGACGACGGGCGGGATGTCGGCATGGCCGAATCCGACGGCCTGCCGGTTGGAGTCGGCCCAGTGGACGTGACCCACGAGGTCGCCGCAGGTGACGAGGGCCGCGGCCAGATCAGGCTCTTCGATATTCATATGGAAGAGATCACAGAGCAGCTTCACGTGCCGGATGCCCCGCAACCGCAGCCACTCCGCGGCGTCGACCTGACGGTTGAACAGGTTCGTCTCGTAGCGATTGAGGGGTTCGTAGAGGAGCGCCTGCCCGTGGGCCGCGGCCACTCTGCCAAGCTCGTGGAGGGCGTCTGCAAGGTGATCGAGCGCCATTTCGCGCGGCATCGTGGCGTCGCTGCGTCCCTGCATCGAGCCGATGATCGCGGGGGCACCGAGCAGCCCGGCCACATCCACGATCGCGGCGATGAATTCCCTGGCCCGGCCGCGGATCACGGGGTCGGCATGGCAGAGGTGCAGGCCGTGCTTCACCCAGCCGGCGCCGGTGCCGACGGCGGCGAGTGTCAGGCCATGCGTCACCAGGAGCCCGCGGAGTTGCTCGAGCGGGAGGTCGGCCGCCGACGCGGGAAACACCTCCACGGCGTCGAAGCCCAGTTCGGCGGCAGCCAGGCAGCCCGCCTCGAGACCGTCGTGAAACACGAACGGCCCCTGCCGAGCCTCGGGCACGAGACAGATCGTCACGGCTGACTTCATGCGCCGATACCCCATCCCGAACCGCGCCTCACCATAGATCGCGATCGGTGGGACGACGCCCGCACTCGATCCCCTCGCTCGCGCTCAGGGCTTGAATGGGACGAACCGCGGCTCACCATAGAAGCCCCCAGGCGCAAGCCGGGGGATCGCGATCGGTGGGACGACGCCCGCACTCGATCTCCTCGCTCGCGCTCAGGGCTTGAATGGAGATCCTTCATGCCGTCTCCACAAACAACGGCCGCATGTGCCGCTCGAAGAGGTTGTCGGTGACCTGCCGGGCCACGATCTCACGGTTGGCCACGAGCAGGTCGGTGTAACGGCGGCCATGCTTCGCCGCCACCTTGAACGACACGTGGAGCAATTGCCGCATGTCGGCGTTGAACTCCGGGCAGCCCGGCACGTGGCGGATCGCCGCCGCGAGTCGCGGGCCGCTCCAGCTGTTCACCTCGGCAGCCGGCGGCAACCGCCCGCGATCGATGTCGATCACCGACGCGTACGGAGCGCAGAACTCTTCGACATGGTCGAGGGCGTAGGCATAGATCTCCCGGGCGAGGGCGAGGCCGTCGCCCCCCGCCTCGGCCAGACCGATCACCTCCTCGAGCCAGGTCGTGCCGGCAGTCTTCAGGTGAACGCCGGCGCCGGTGCTCGCGAGCGTGCGGCGGATCACGGGGTAGAGCGAAAACTTGTCGCTCCCCGAATGCACAGAGAGCTTGAGCGTGGCGGGCAGGCCGTACTGCCGTGAGGCAAAGCCGCACACGGCGACGTCGGCGGCAAACTCCCGCTCGAACTGGGCCAGGTCGCCCACGTAGTCCACGCCCTTGTTGAACCGGCCGGTGAACTTCGGGGCGATCGTCTGCAGCGGCACACCTTCCTCGGCGAGCAGGGCGAGGATCACGAGCAATTCAGGCGGCGTCTGCGGCGCGTCGGTCTCGTCCATGCTGACCTCGATGACGACGTCGTCACCACGGGCTGCCTGGATGTGTCGCCAGATGACCCCCGCCTCGCGGCAGGCGGCTTGATACGTCCGCACGATCGCCGCCAGGGCGTCGGCCGTGAGCCGGATCGGCTCGGCGATTCCGGGGATCACCAGCGGCGCCGAAAACTCGGGGTGCCGGTCGCTGAACGCCGCCACGGCCCCGGCATCAGCCGGCACGCCGATCGAGTCGGCCACGTCGATCGTGAAGAAGTCGCTCGCCGCCAGAAAGCGGTCCACCGTCTCGAGGCGGATGTGGTCGGCATCGACGAACCAGGGATGCGGCCAGCCTCGGGCGGCCACCGCGCGGGCCGCCGCGTCGCGCACGCTCGCCGGCTCGCTGCCGATGAACGAGTGCTCGCGGTTCGACTTGTTCCACACCGGCGCGACGACGACGCCGGCCGCTGCCAGCTTCTCGAAGGCCGCGAGTTGGGCCTCGGCCTCGTGGGCGAACCGGTCGCCGACACCGAAGGAGAGACGGGGCAGGGCTTTCATGGTTTTTGAGTCTATGGGTCATGGGCCGGGCGCGGAATGATGATTCTTGACCCGGGGATGGCTATTCTTGACCGCATGCCCGCGCCGTCCCGTCGCATTCGTCCGCTGCCTGCCTTCGTGTCCCGCCAGGTGGTGGCGGCCGATCGCTACTTTCTCGACCTGCGGCCCGCCGCCGACAGACCGCTCGCCGTCGTGTGCGGTGGCATGGAGCGGGTGCGGGCGGATTACGTGGTCGCGCGAGAGGACTTTCCGTATTGCTGTGTCGAATTCGTGGCGGCGGGACGGGGCGCCGTGTCGCTCCGCGGTCGCGACTTCCCGCTCGCGGGGGGCAGCGTCTTTGCCTACGGCCCGGGCCTGCCGCACGTGATTCGCACCGACCGCCGCCGCCGGCTGCGGAAGTATTACATCGACTTCGTCGGCCGCGAGGCGCCGGCTCGGCTGCGGGCCGCGCGGCTCGCGCCGGGCGGCCACCTGACAGTCGGCCGGCCGGCCGAAATCGAGGAGGTCTTCGATCTCCTGCAGCAGTGCGGGCTCGCCCAGTCGCGGCACAGCCAGTTGCTGTGCACACAGCTGCTCGGCGTGCTATTGACGAAGATCGCGGAGCGGGCGGTGCCGGCTGATGGCGGCGACGCACAGGCCTTCGCCTCCTACGAGCGGTTTCGCGAGTTTCTCGCGGCCCACCGGCAGCGGCTCACGTCGGTGGATCAGGCCGCACGGGAGTTCGGCATCTCGTCCGCCTACGCCTGCCGCCTCTTTCGGCGGTTCGACACGGCGAGCCCCTATCAATACCTGCTCCGGCAGCGGATGAACCTCGCAGCCGACCTGCTCACGCACGACCGGCTGCTGGTGAAGCAGGTCGCGGCACACCTGGGCTTCGCCGACCAGTACCAGTTCTCCCGCGCCTTCAAACGCGTCTCCGGCATGTCCCCGGGGCGGCTGCTGGGTCGGTGAGCAACTCGAGGGTCTTCTACGACCCCCGAGCACGAGCGAGCGGATCGCGCGGGCGGTGCCGTACAGAGCCACGATCCCCCGGCTTGCGCCTGGGGGCTTTTATTGGGTGCGGGGTGATCCCCCGGTTCGCGTTCTATGCGCGTCGGTCTCATACAAGCCCTGAGCGCGAGCGAGGGGATCGTGCGAGTGACAAGATCACCCCACCCATAACGCGATCCCCCGGCTTGCGCCTGGGGGCTTCTATGGACGCGAGCGGGGACGAGGGCCGGTGGCGGCGTGCACAGGCCGATCACACGTCGAGGTTCTTCACGTCGAGCGCATGCCGTTCGATGAACTCGCGGCGCGGCTCCACCTTCTCCCCCATGAGCACGCGGAACAGGTCGTCGGCCGCCGCCGCGTCGGTCATCGTCACCCGCAGGAGCGTGCGATTGGCCGGGTCGAGCGTCGTGTCCCGCAGCTCCTCTGCATTCATTTCACCAAGGCCCTTGAAGCGGGTGATCGAGAGGCCCTTTTCACCGGCCCGCCGCACCGCCGTCAGCAGGCCGCGGAGATCCTCGAGGCCGATCTCGTTCTCGCCACGCCGCAGCGTGTACCGCGGCGCCTCGCTTCCCGTGCGGTCCTGCGGCATCAGCGACTCGATGCCGAAGCCCATGCCCTCGAGTTCCTTGAGCCCCGCGTTGATGCTCCGCACCTCGTGGAGATCGACCACCACGAGCTGGTCGTCACCGGTGTCGTGGGCCGTGCCGGGGGTGGCATCGCCGGCCGCGACCGACTCCTCGATCCGCCCCACGGCGAGCGTGCCGCCAGCCGCCTGCTCCTTGCTCTTCACGAAGGCCTCGAGCTCGTCGCGGCTGGTAAACCACCGCTCCTCGACGCCGTAATAGACGTGGTACATCGGCAGCTTGCCGGATGTCGCGTCGCGCCGCCCGGCATGATCGCGGAGGCTGATGCCCCGCTTTTCGAGTGCGACGAGCGCGTCTTCCAGACCCGACAGCGTGCGGCAGAGTTTCTGCATCTCGTCACCGGCGACCTCGCGGCCGTCGCCCGGCAGAAACACCCCCTCGCCCAGGCCCTGGTCGAGGAGTTGGTTCTTCATCTCCTCCTCGGTCTGCACGTAATAGACCGTCTTCTTGCTCCGCACGCGGAACAGCGGGGGCTGGGCCACGTAGACGTGCCCCTCGGCCACGAGCCGATACATCTGCCGGTAGAAAAACGTGAGCAGGAGCGTACGGATGTGCGAACCATCGACGTCGGCGTCGGTCATGATCACGACCTTGTCGTATCGCCGCTTGCCCAGGTCGGCCTCTTCGCCGATTCCGGCACCGATCGCCGAGATCACGCTCCGCACCTCCTCGTTGGCGAGCACCTTGTCGTCGCGGCTCTTGTAGGCGTTGATGATCTTGCCGCGGAGGGGCAGGATCGCCTGGTATTCGCGGTGCCGACCCCCTTCTGCCGAGCCACCGGCGCTGTCGCCCTCCACGAGGTAGAGCTCACACCGCTCGACGTCGCGGCTCGTGCAGTCGCGGAGCTTGCCCGGCAGGCCGCCGCCGGAAAGCGCGCCTTTGCGTTCGCGGAGCAACTGCTTCGCCTTCTTCGCCGCCTCGCGGGCCTCCGCGGCGAGCACGCCCTTCTGCACGATCGCCTTGGCGCTCTTGGGATTCTCCTCGAGATACTTGGCGAGGTAGTCGCCCACGGCGGAGTTGATGATCCCCTCGACCTCGCCATTGCCGAGCTTCGTCTTCGTCTGGCCTTCGAACTGCGGGTGCGGCACGCGGACGCTGATCACCGCCGTGAGCCCCTCGCGGACGTCCTCGCCGGTCGGCACGAGATCCTTGTAGATGCCCGACTTCTTACCGTAGGCGTTCAACGCGCGGGTGAGGGCCGACCGGAAACCCGACACGTGCGTTCCCCCCTCCGTGGTCGAGATGTTGTTGACGTAGCTGTGCAGGCTCTCGGTGTATTCGCCGGTGTACTGCAGCGCGATGTCCCAGGAGACCCCGTCACCGGAGCCCTTGATCGTGATCACGTCGGCGTGGATCGCATCGCTCGCCTTGTTCAAGTGCTCGACGAACTCCTCGACGCCCCGCTCGTAGAAGAAATCCTCGGTGGAGCCGGTGGCGGCGTCCGTGAACGTGATCCGCACGCCCGAATTCAGGAACGCCAACTCGCGGAGCCTGCGGGAGAGGATGTCCCAGGAGAACTTCGTCTGTGGAAATATCTGCGGGTCGGGCTTGAACGTGGTCTTCGTGCCGGTGCGGGGCGTGGTGCCCATCTTCCGCACCGGGCCGGTCGGCTCGCCCCGCTGGTATTCCTGCTGCCAGACATGCCCCTCGCGGGAGACCTCCACCTCGCACCATTCCGAGAGGAAGTTCACCACGGTCACGCCGACGCCGTGCAGACCGCCGGAGGTCTGGTAGGCCCCCTTCTCGAACTTGCCGCCGAACTTGAGCACCGTCATCACGCCCTCGAGCGTGGAGACGTCGCGTTCCATCTCCTCGGACAACTGCGGATGGCGGTCGGTGGGGATGCCGCGGCCGTCATCCTCGACGGTCACGCTGCCATCGACGTTGACCGTCACGCTCACGTGCTTGGCATGCCCCGCCATGCACTCGTCGATCGAGTTGTCGACGACTTCGTAGACGAGGTGATGCAGGCCCCGCGACGTGTTGTCGCCGATGTACATGCCGAACCGCTCGCGGACGTGCTCGCGATCGGAAAGGTGCTTGAGATCGGCCGACGTGTAGTCGGGCTGCAGGGACTTGTCTGAGTCTGCCATCGATGAACTCCGCTTCTGTGAGCCTGTGTGTCTGTCGGGTGAATGTGCGTGTCAGGTGGAGCCACCGGCATCGGCCATGAGCCGGCAGCGAATATCGGTGATACCCTCGGCGGGCAGAAGGGTTTGCAGCCTCGCTACCACGGCCCGCTTCTGGAAGGCGAGTTCCTGTACATGGGCCGAATGGCTCACGAACACTTCGAGCACGCCTCGCCGCACGAGCCCCGGACGCGAGGCTGCCCGCAGGCTCTCCGGCACGGCCTCCCGCCAGGCCGACTCGAGCCCGGACGAGGCCTGCTCGCGGTCATATCCCGCCCGCGCCATCAGCCGCGACATCACGCTGCCGATCGACAGCGGACCAGGGGCATCACTGCGTCGTGAGGGGTGGGCCATGGCCATCAGTCGGCCGCCAAGGGCATGATGACATAGGCATAGCCATCGTCGGTCCGGCAGACGCAGGCACTCTGGGGATCGGTCAGTTCGACCGTCACCGCGGCGGCCCCGTCGAGCACGCGAAGGAAGTCGCTCATGAACCGCGGGTCGAGCTTGATCCGGACGGCGGCCCCCGCATGGTCGATCGGCAGTTCGACGCGGCTCTCGCCGCTTTCGGCCGACCGGCCGGAGAGCACGAGCTGGCCGGGCTCGAACGAGAAATCGACCCCCTTCGACTGCTCGCTCGTGACGATCGCCGCCTGCCGCACGGCGGCCAGAAACGGGCCGGCCACGAGCGGCACCCGAATCGCGTCGGGCCGATCGGGAAACACGTCTCGCCAGCGTGGGAACCGGCCATCCACCAGCCGGGCGGAGATCGTCGTGCCGCCGCTCTTCACCATGATCTCGCTGGCCCGGGCGGCGATCCGCACCGGCACGTCGGCGGCACCAAGGCACCGCTCGATGAGCTGCATTGCTCGCGCCGGCACGATCGGCTGCACATCGGTGAGCGTGGTCTCGCCGCCGGTCGCCGGCCCCTCCATCTTCGCCAGCCGCCGGCCGTCCGTGCCGACCGCAATCACACCCTGCGGCGACAGCTCGACCAGCACGCCGCCGAGGGCGTAGCGGCTCGACTCGTTGTCGGTGGCGAACACCGTGCGGCGGACGAGTTCACGGACGAGCGGCGTCGCCACCTCGAAGCAGGCCTCGTCGGGAAACGCGGCGACCGACGGGAACTCGAGCGGATCCTCGGCGGGCAGGCGAAACTCGCTCCGGGGTGCCTTCACCACCGCGGCCGTGCCGTCGGTGTGGATGTCGAACACCGTGCCCGGGCTGCTCTCGCGCACGATCGCCATCAGCCGTCCGCTCGGCAGGAGCACGCTGCCAGGAGCTGATGTTTCGACCCCCTCGACCTCGATGCGGATGCCCACCTCCAGGTCGGTCGCCGACAGCACGGCGCCTTCCCGCCCCGCCTCGAACTTCACGTTTGCAAGCACGGGCTTGGGGGAGCGGGCCGGGACGACGGCCGAGGCGCTCTGCAGGGCGGCCAGCAACGGTTCGCGGGTGCAGCGGATATTCATGGTCCGAAGGTGTTCCTCGCGGAGGGCGGCGACGGGGATCCGTCACGGAAGAACTGGAGAGTTTACCCGTTCCGGGCGGGCTCTTGAATGGGCTCCACAGGAAGGTTTTTCCTGTCTTTTTGAGTCTTTTGAAGAAAAGAAAATAGGAATGAATAAGGAGGTAATAGGAATAAGAACACAAACCGACAGGAATACCGGTCGGGGACGCTCAGGGTGATCCCAGACGGCTCGGGGACCATGATTTCAGCAGCTGATCACGCTGGCACTTCGGAACTGGATTGTCGAAATCATGTCGCCCGAGCTGTTGAGAACGTGTCGGTTCGCAGTCTGTCGGCTGCCGCCAGGTCAGGACTGCAAGGTTCAGTTCCCGCCGGAACGCAGGTGGCTCGTCGCCTGACGCCGCTGGCTTCGTCGTCGTCGGGGATGTCGGCTCGTGTGGCACGGGCCATTCGCACCCGAATCAACATCCAATGAACGGCCTGCCGCCACCCAGGGCGGACCGGGAAGCGCGTAGGCCCGTTGCGGAGCAGCGGGCTGCCCGTCACCGACTGACTGGTCTACGAAGCTGATGCACTTCGGGGGCGACCGCTGGCAGTCTGCGCAGCACCTCGCATCAATATACCGCTCAGCCGTGCGATCGCTTCATCGACATCACTGCTTGTCGTCGTCCAGCCCAGGCTGAACCGCACCGCCGCGGCCGCGACTTCCGGCGGGACGCATGCCTCGACCGCCGGCGCAGGAAGGCTCGAGCCACTGGCGCAGGCAGTGCCGGTCGCGCAGCATACGCCCTCGAGATCGGCAGCCATCACGAAGGCCTGGCGGTCGATGCCAGGAAAGGCGATCGTCGTGATGTGTGCTGCCCGGGATGCCTCCGCTGCGATCACGATCGCTGCACGTCCCGCTGCGACTGCTGTCGCCACGAGCCCCGCCTCCAAACGGTCACGGAGTTCAAGCAGCCGGCGGGCTTCCTGCTCGCGGGCGGCAACAGCCGACTCCAATGCGACAGCACAGCCGACGGCGAGCGGTACGGGCTCCGTGCCCCCGCGCAGTCCAGCCTCTTGTGGTCCCGGTGTCACGGCGGCGATGGCCGTGTCACCGCGGAGGACGAGACAGCCGATGCCCCGCGGCCCACCGAACTTGTGCGGTGCGAAGGCGAGCGTGTGCACCCCGAGCGTGGCAAACGCGATGGGCTCCACGGCGACCGCCTGAGTGGCATCGACGTGGATGAGGCAGTCGCCGGCGGCAGCGCGGCCGGCGGCCAGGTCTTCGACGCTGCCCGTTTGGCCGCAGACGAGCGTGGTGCAAAGAATCCTCCGGGGAGCGGCCGCCGGCCAGTCGAGCCCACTGCAGTCGAGCCGCCCCGAGGACAGGAGCGGCACGGAGGCGACGTCGCACCCGCGGTCTGCCAGTTGCCGAGCTGCGGCCACGACGCTGCCGTGGTCGCGGGCGGAATATCGGCAGACGACTGGGTCTCTTCCTGCCATGCCGAGGAGGGCGAGCCGGTTGGCCTCGGTGGCGCCGCCCGTGAAGACGAGCCGGTCGCGGTCGCGGCCGGTCGTGCGGGCCCCGAGCAGGGCGAGGATGCGCTCGCGGGCGTCGTCGAGCAGCCGGCGTGCCTGTCTGCCGAGCGCGTGTGGGCTCGACGGATTGGCGAAGCCGGTCGTTTCGGCGGCGGCGATCGCCTGCCGCACCTCGTCCCGCAGGGGTGTGGTTGCGGCGTGGTCGAGGTAGATCGTGGCGGCCGCTCTGGAGCCCGTCATGTCAGCCTGTAAGAAATCGCTCGATCCGGTCGAGGCCTTGGGTGAGCTTCTCGGTAGAGGCCGCGAACGACATCCGCACATGTCCCTCGGCACCGAAGGCGCTGCCGGCGACGAGCGCGACCTTCTCGTGTTCCAGCAGAGCCTCGCACCACTGCAGGCTGGTGGCGATGCCACGCGCTGCCGAGCGGGCGAGCGGCGTGCGGATGTCGAAGAACGCGTAAAAGGCACCGCCGATCTCTGGCAGTTGCACGCCCGGCATCGCCCGCAGCCGCCCGGCGACGAGGTCACGCCGCTGTTGGAACTCGCGGCGCATCTCGGCCACGCACTCCTGCGGCCCGGTGAGGGCCGCCAGGGCCGCGTGTTGGCTCACGCTGCAGGGGTTGCTCGTCTCCTGGCTCTGGAGGTTGGCGATCGCCTTGGAAAGGGGTTCGGGGGCGATCGTCCAGCCGATTCGCCAGCCGGTCATGGAGTAGGTCTTGCTCACGCCGGCCACGACGACCGTGCGGTCGGCGAGCCCCGGACGGAGCGTGGGAAACGAGATTTCAGGTCGGCCGTCGAACACGAGCTGGTCGTAGATCTCGTCGGCCACCACGGCGATGTCGGCCTCGATCGCGATGTCGGCCAGGGCCGTCAGCTCGGCCGCCGAATAGACGACCCCGGTGGGATTGCTCGGTGAGCAGAGCAGGAGCATCCTGGTGCGCGGCGTGAGGGCGGCCTGCAGGGCCTCCGGGCGGAGCTTGAAGTCGTCCTCGATCTTCGTCTCGATGAGCACGGGCTTCGCGCCGGCCAGCTTGATCAGCTCGGCATAGCTCACCCAATAGGGCGTGGGCACGATCACCTCGTCCCCGGCGTCGAGGAGCGCCGTGAAGGCGTTGTGCAAGGAGTGCTTGGCGCCGTTGGAGACGACGACCTGGGCGGGAGTGGCCGGCAGGCCGGTGCGGCGGGTGAAGTCGGCGGCGACAGCCTTGCGGAGATCGGGGATGCCGGCGGCCGGCGTGTACTTCGTCTTGCCGGCGGCGATGGCGGCCTCGGCGGCCCGGCAGATGTGGGCCGGCGTCGGGAAGTCGGGTTCACCGACCGAGAGATCGACGACGTCGGCGCCGGCTGCGGCGAGCGCCTGCGCCCGCGCCGCCATGGCCAGCGTGGCGGATGGTTCCAGAGCGTTCATGCGGCTTGCGAGCCGCAAACAGGATGAGTTTTGCATCGTGTTGAACAGAGCGAAGAGTGAAAGAAGAACGTGGGCCGCGCGACGGAGCGTGCGAGATTCAATCACGGATGATACCAAGCCGATGCGTCGTCGCCGCCGCATGCGCGGGTGGGGTTGGAAGGCCACTCGCTGGTTCGGAACAGGAAAAAACCTGAAATTTTTCGAGAATTTCTCTTGACAGTTTTCCGGAGCATCCTTCACAACGTGCATATCGACGTGCGGGGATCACGAGCAATCGCGGTCTTCCACATGCCGATGACGTCGTTCGTTCCCGTCGTGTGAGCGCCCCGGGGAGCGGACGTGAGCCTAGTTCGGGTGCTCGTTTGGAAGGAGCCAGATCGATGGCCAAGAAGAAGAAGAAGGCTGCCAAGAAGGTCGCCAAGAAGAAGAAGGGCCACGGCTGAGGCATCCGTTGAGTGGCCCGGCAACGGGTGACTCGACAAAGCCTCGGCAGGGGAGTCTCGTGGCTTCGGCCACGGTCGCTTCTGCCCCCGAGGTTTCCTTCGGGAGCCTCGCGGTCCTTGGTCTCCGGTTCGTCCGTCCTCCCGGGTTCGCCCGCGGACGGGAGTGAATCCGGGGAGTCAGCGTTCAGACGAGAAAGGCCGGCCCGGGCCCTTGGGCGCCCGGGCCGGCCTGATTTTTTGGCAGGTCCTCTGCGGGATACTCTTCTGGGGATGGACTCCACGCCTGCTCCCGCAACCTCCGGCCAGTTTCTGCTCGTCGCCTGCCGGGGCGGGGCGGAGGCGGAACTCGTCCGTCGGCAAGAGGCGGTCGTACCGCAGGTTCGCAAGGCGGCCTGGCGGCGTGGGGTCGTCACGTTTCGGCTCGACCCGCCGGGTCATCCGCCGTTCGATCCGCCCCGCGACTTCTGGACCGATCTCGTCTTCGCCCGCACGTGCGTCCACTCGCTCGGCCAGGTGGCAGGCGATGACGATGCCGCGCGGGTGGCGGCGGCACTCGCGATGGCCGCGGGGCCATGGCAGAACGTCCACGTCTGGGCCCGGGATCCTGCCCTCGAGGCGTCGGTCGAGGCGATCCGCTCCCGACTGCTGGCGGCCGCCGGCATCACGGCGACGACGACGATCGCCGCACCGGGCGATCGCGTGCTCGATTGCGTGCTCGATTCAGCCGAGCGGTGGTGGGTGGGTTGGCATCGGGCGGCCACGCCGCCGAGTCGCTGGCCCGGCGGCATCTACCCGGGCACGCTGCCGCCGAGCGCTGTGAGCCGCGCCTGGCTCAAGCTCGACGAGGCGATCGCGACCTTCGAGCCGGCCCTCGACCCCGGACAGCGGGCCGTCGAACTGGGCGCCGCGCCGGGTGGGGCGTGTCAGCGGCTCCTGGAGGCGGGGCTCGACGTGGTGGGCATCGATCCGGCCCTCGTCGATCCCGTCGTCGCCGCCCATCCGCGGTTCATGCAGTGGCGGAAGCGAGCCCGCGACGTGAAGCTGCGGGAGTTTCGCGGCTTCGACTGGCTCGTGTGCGACATGAACATCGACCCGGTGAGCACGATGGAGTCGCTGGGCCGGATCGTCACGGCTCCCGGCGTGCGGCCGCGGGGGATCATCGCCACGCTCAAGCTGCCGGAATGGTCGCGGGCGGCGGCTTTGCCGGACTGGCTGGCGTCGTTTCGGGGCTGGGGTTTTCGGCCTCAGGCCCGCCAGCTTTCGACCGGCGGCCGAGAAGTGTGCGTCGTCGCCCGCGCATCCAAGCCCTGAGCGCGAGCGAGGGGATGACGTGGCGCGATCCCCCGGCTTGCGCCTGGGGGCTTTTATGGACACGATATCGCCCACCTGTAACGCGATCCCCCGGCTTGCGCCTGGGGGCTTTTATTGATGCCACTCGCTCCCTGGTGGCGTGAGGCTGCCGGAGGCGAATGTCCGCGGGCCGGCGGGCGTGTCGATGACGAGGCCGCCGTCGCCTGCGATGCCGTGGCAGAGGCCTGAGTGCTGCTGCGTGCCGACGTGAATCGTCACGACCCGCCCCGTGAGGCAGCACAGGGGAAGATACCGCCGCGCCAGGGCGGCCGGGTCGGCATCCATCTCGCGGAGCAGAAGTTGGAGCCGCTGCAGCCAGGCGGCGAGAAGCCGTGACCGCGACAGCGCGTGGCCCACGAGGTCCGGCAGCGTGACGATTCGGTCGCGGAGCCCAGCGGGGGCGGCGGTCCCCGAGCCGGCCGTGTTGACGCCGATCCCGAAGATCGTGCGGCCCGAGGCGTGGGCCTCGACGATGATGCCGGCGAGTTTGCGGCCCGCCACCTCGAGGTCATTCGGCCATTTGATCCGCACGTCGGTTTCGGGTTCGCACGCGCGGATCGTCTCCGCGAGCACGACGCCGCAGGCCAACGACCAGACCGGCTGCGGGCTCGCAGTGGTCAGGCCGAATGCCGGCCCGTCAGCCACGATGCTCGCGGCGAGGCTGCCGTCGGCCTGCCACCAGCCGGCCCCGCGCCGGCCGCGGCCGCTCAGCTGCCGGTCGGCGATCACGACCGCCGGCAGCCGCGTCGCTGGATCGGCCGCCAGCCGCCGCGCCTCCACCATCGTCGAGTCGGCGACAGGCAGGTGCACGACCGTGGCGTAGCCCGCCGCGGCGAGCGCGGCGGCATCGAGAGGCTCGGCGTGTGAGGCAAGCTGCGGTGGAAAGGTAGGCACGGGATGGTCTGCGCGAACGAGGCACATCAAACGAGGCACATCACATATGGCCTGCCGGTATCGGGCCGCCCGGGCTCGTGAATCGTTGCGTCGGCGACATCGTGCCGCAACGCCGCGATCTTGACCCTGCCGGTCGCCGCGCGGTACCCCCCGCCGTCGGGTCGTCGCCGCGGTCGGCTGCGCCGGCGGAGCCCCCTCCTTCTTGGTCGCCGGCTGGTCTCCGTCCGGCTGGTCTCCCCGTAGATCCCGAGTTGTGTAGATCCCGAGCTGGATGAGCCGGAGCGTGCGCGATATGCGGCCTTCACTTCTGTCGACGCTGGCGATCGCCGCGGCCTTGGCCGCGGCCTGGCCGGCGGCCGGCCAGACGGTGTCGCTCCCGCCGCCGGCGGCATCGTCGCTCGACCGGATCGCCCAGGCGCCGCCCCCGGGCGTGTCGCTGCCGCCGCCTCCCGGTGGCTGGGATCCCTACGGGCCGCAGGCTCCACAGCTCTTTCCGGCGAACGCCGCGCCGCCGCCTTCGACCTGGGCGCCGTCGGCGATCTCGGGTCAGCCGGGCTATCCGGGTTATTCAACGGCGGCACCGTCGCTGGTGCCGACGCAGGGCACCGGGCAGCTGGCGAATCCGTATGCGCCGCCGCAGGGGCCGACGCAGTTTCAGCAGGCCTATTCCCAGACGATGCACGTCTATCAGGGCGCGCGTGGCAGCTGGGCCTATCTCTTCGGCGACGGCGACGGTACGAGCGTCGGCGTGAACGAACTCGACACGACGGCCACGTTCGCGCTGCCGTTCTTCCACAACTCCCCGGCGAACCTCAACCACGCCCCGCTCCTGCTCACACCCGGTTTTGGCCTCCAGCTCTGGGATGGCCCTCAGACGACGGCCACGATGCTCGCGGATCTTCCGCCCAACACCTACGACGTGTTCATCGATGCCGCCTGGAACCCGCAGTTCACTCCGCTGTTCGGCGCCGAACTCGGCATTCGTACCGGCATCTACACCAACTGGAACGTCTTCGTCACCGACAGCTGGCGCATCATGGGCCGGGCCATCGGCACGCTCCAGCTCACGCCCACGATGCAGGGGAAGGCGGGCATCGTCTACATCGACCGCAACGACATCAAGCTCCTGCCTGCGGTCGGGCTCACCTGGACGCCCAACGCCGACGCCCGCTACGACTTTTTCTTCCCCGCGCCGAAGCTCTCGCGGAAGTTCTCCACCGGGCCGAAGCGGTCGTGGTGGGGCTATCTCTATGGCGAGTACGGCGGCGGCGCCTGGACGTTCCGCCGCGACACCGGCGCGATCTCGCCGTTCGACTACAACGACATCCGCGTGGCGCTCGGCGTGGAAGCCGTGCCGACGACCCGCACGGGACTCACGGGCAACTTCGAGGTGGGCTACGTGTTCGCGCGGCAGCTGTTCTTCGTCGTCGGTCAGCCGCGGCGGCAGGATCTCGACGACACGCTCATGCTGCGGCTGGGGTTGGGGTACTGAACGGCCCGCGGGGTCGGTCGCGAGGCGGTCCATGACGAAGCTGCTGCTGGCCACCGTGATGGTTTCGAGCGCGTTCGCGGTGTCGGCCCTGGCGACGGACGGGGGCGTCGAGCCGCTCCCGCCGGTCGACCACGACTTCTTCAGCCGCATCCGCCTGGCGGCCCTCGGCGACCCGCAGGATCTCACGGAGCCGCTGCTGCCCGACGACGTCGCGCCGCCGGGGCAGCCGCGGCAGGAGTTCGAGCCGCCGGCCGGTCGCAAGCTGCCGCCGGGCGCGAAGCCGGGCCCGTTGCAGCAGGCCATCGTCACCGTCACTGAATTGCCCCGGCTGGGGAACGCCGGCCTGGGGCTGCTCACGCTCGATACGAGCCTCACGATCGGCCTCCCGGCGCCGACGGTGAACTCACCGGTGTTGCTCACGCCCGGCTTCGGCACGAGCTTCGTGGACGAGGTGTCGGGACCGACCGACCCGGGGCTGCCCGCGCAGCTCTACGATGCCTGGCTGCAGGTGCGGTGGCTCACGAAACTCGGCGACCGGTTCGGTGTCGACCTCGCCGTCGCGCCGGGATGGTATAGCGATTTCGTCAACGACACGTCCCAGGCCCTGCGGATCACCGGTCATGGGTTCGGCGCGTACGAGGCCCGCGAGAACCTGCGCATCGTGGCGGGCGTCATCTACCTCGATCGGTACGACGTCAACATGCTGCCCGCCGGCGGGCTGCTCTGGACGCCTGCCGACGACCGCCGGTTCGAGCTGATCTTCCCGCGGCCGCGGCTGGCCTGGCGGGTCGCCGCGGACGACCGCGCGGCCCACTGGCTGTATCTCGCCGGCGAGTTCGGCGGCAACCAGTGGGCCGTCCGTCGCGAAACCGGCGTCGACGACGTGGTGGTCTACCACGACTACCGACTGCTGGCGGGCTGGGAGCGCAGGCCGGCCGATCTGGGCGTGAACTGGCGGTTCGAAGCCGGCTGGGTGACCGGACGGCTCGTGGAATACTACGTGACCGACACGGCCGACTATCGACCGAGCGACACGTTTCTCGTGCGGGCTGGGGTCTGGTATTAGCCTCAGCCGCAGTTGTCGCAGCGGCCCTTGAGGAGCACCTCGGTCACCGTGCCGATCGTCACCTGACCGCCGCTCGGCCCGCCGCGTCGGGACTTTGACTTCGGCGTGGCGGCCGCCGGCTTGGGCGTGATCGCCACGTGCACGTCGTCGAGACACGACACCTCGCCGCAGGTCGTACAGAGAAAATGCGGATGGTCCTGGCCGTGGGCCCCCACGCGGCGCATCTCGAACCTCCAGACGTGGTCACCCAGTTCGACGCGTGAGACGATCGAAGCCTCGGTGAGTTCGGTGAGGTTGCGATAGATCGTGGCCCGGTCGAAGCCCCGGTCGGTGAGCGCATCCGACACCTCGGCGTGGGTCTTGGGTCCTGTTGCCTCCATCAGGTGGGCGAGAACTGCCAGCCGCGCGGCCGTGCACCGCAGGCCCGCCTCACGGAGGCGGACCCTGGCGGCGTCGAGCGGCGGCTCAGAGGTGGTGCTCACGGCCGCGAGTCTAGCACCGCGATCGGGCGTCATGGCACCGGCACGGCCGCCAGGAGTTCCACGATCGCCCCCATGAATGCCGGCAGGTCGGCCGGCTTGCGACTCGACACGAAATGGCGGTCGACGACGACCTGCGTGTCTTCCCAGATCGCACCGGCGTTCATGAGGTCGTCCTTGATGCCCGGGCTGCCGGTGACCCGCACTCCCCGATAGACACCCGCCGAAATCGGAATCCAGCCGCCGTGGCAGATCGCCGCGACGAGCTTGCCGTGGGCGGCGAACTCGCGGACCAGATCGAGCACCTTTTCATCGCGACGAAGTTTGTCGGGCATCCAGCCGCCGGGGAGCAGAATGCCATGAAAGTCGGCGGCCTCCATGTCGGTGATCGCCGCATCGCTCGTGCAGGGATACCCGTGCTTGCCGGCATAGGTGCGGCCCTGCATCAGGCCGGCCACCGTGACATGGGCGCCCGCCTCTTCCAGGCGGAGTTTCGGATACCAGAGTTCGAGGTCTTCGTAGTCGTCGCCGACGAGGGCGAGGATGCGGATACCGTCGAGCGGACGCGGCGGGAAAAAAGGGGGCATGGCAGCGAACTCCGGGGCGAAAGGGGTGCAGATCAAAGCCGGCGTCCGCGGTGCCGACCCTGCCGGCACCTTTGGCCGGCAGCATCACGCTGAAACATGATGAACCACATTGTCGCAGTCGATCCCCCGCCGGGCGAGTCCGGAGCAGAAACCCATCGCTGGGAGGGGGTCCGCTATCGGCCCCCACGGCCGCCCGCGGCGGCTGCGAGGGCGTTTCTGCGGGCAATTTCGACGCCGTCCCAGGCGACACTTGACGCCCCAATCGGGCTCGCTACATTCACGCCCCGGCCCATAGGAAGGGGTCCGGCAGCGGCCGGCCACAATATCTTGCGATAGCTCGCAGACGGAACTGCTTTCTCGACTTCGCGTTTGATTCCCGGTCCCGCCCGGCTGAACGATTCATCGCCAGCCTGTCGCCGACCCGATGAGAGTTGAGTCGATGCTATACGCCAGTATACTTTAGTGGTCGGTCTTTGCCCCCCGGGGATCGTCGTTTCGAGCCCCACCCAGCCACGTCCCCAGCAAGGAGCACAGAACCATGGCGAATTTCGAACCGTCCGCGACGCTCGTCGGCAGCACCACTGCCGCGGCCGATCCCACCCGGTCGGCGGCCCCTTCGGCCCCGCGGAATGCCCTCGAGGTTCACCCGACCTTCTGCCCGACCGAGGTCGACAGCCCGTTCGACACCACCGCAGGGGAGCTCCGCACGGCCGCGATCAAGGGGGAGGACGGCAAGGTGCTCTTCGAGCAGCCGGCCTGTGAGATTCCGGCGGCCTGGAGCCAGTTGGCCACCAACGTGGTCGTGAGCAAATATTTCTACGGGGAGATCCACACCCCCGAGCGGGAGCACTCCGTCAAGCAGTTGGTGCATCGCGTCGCCCGCACGATCGCCGACTGGGGGATCAAGGACGGCTACTTCAAGTCGAAGCAGGATGGCGAGAACTTCTATCGCGACCTCGCCTGGCTCTGCGTCCATCAGCATGGCGCCTTCAACTCGCCGGTCTGGTTCAACGTGGGTCTCTACAACCAATACGGCGTGAAGGGTGCGCCGTGCAACTGGCGGTGGGACGAGGCGAAGCGGGATGTCGTGATGCCCGACAACCCCTACGAGTATCCGCAGGGCAGCGCCTGCTTCATCCAGAGCGTGAAGGACACGATGGAAGACATCATGGAACTCGCCCGGAGCGAGGCCATGCTCTTCAAATTTGGCTCCGGCACCGGCACCGACCTCTCCACGCTCCGCAGCCAGCGGGAAAAGCTGGCCGGCGGCGGCAAGCCGTCGGGCCCGCTCTCATTCATGCGGGTCTACGACCAGGTGGCGGCCGTGGTGAAGAGCGGCGGCAAGACCCGCCGCGCCGCCAAGATGCAGTCGCTCAAGGTCTTCCATCCGGACATCATGGAATTCATCGAGTGCAAGAGCAAGGAAGAGAAGAAGGCCCGGATCCTGATCGAGAAGGGGGGCTACGACTCCAACTTCAACGGCGAGGCCTACAGCTCGATCCTGTTCCAGAACGCCAACCTGTCGGTCCGCCTGACCGACGACTTCATGGAGGCCGTCGACCGTGACGACACCTGGACGACCCGCTGGGTGACCGACTCGACGAAGGCCGGCCCGAGCTACAAGGCCCGCGAGGTCATGCACCGGATGTCGGAGTGCGCCTGGCAGTGTGGTGATCCGGGCGTGCAATACGACACGACGATCAACCGCTGGCACACCTGCCCCAACTCCGGCCGGATCAACGCGTCGAATCCGTGCTCAGAGTACATGTTTTTGGACGATACGGCCTGCAATCTCGCGAGCATCAATTTGATGAAGTTCCGCAAGCCCGACGGCGCCTTCGACGTCGAGCGGTTTGCGGCGGCCTGTCGGATCTTCTTCGTCGCCCAGGAGATCCTGGTCGACCACGCCAGCTATCCGACGGCGAGGATCGCCCGCAACAGCCACATGTTCCGGCCGCTGGGCCTCGGCTACTCGAACCTCGGCAGCCTGCTGATGGCCGACGGCCTCGCCTACGACAGCGACGAGGGCCGCGGGCTGTGCGGGGCGCTCACCGCGATCCTTCACGGTACGGCCAATCGGACGAGTGCGGAGATGGCCGGAGCGGTGGGGCCGTTCGAGGGTTTTGCCGCCAACCGGGAGCCGATGCTCAACGTGATGCAGATGCACCGCGACGCGGTGGAGAAGATCCACCCGTCGTGTCCGAAGTATCTGCACGATGCGGCGCGGACGATCTGGGACGACGTGCTCGCCGGCGGCCGGCGGCATGGCTACCGCAATGCCCAGGCGACGGTGCTCGCCCCGACCGGCACGATCAGCTTCCTCATGGACTGCGACACGACCGGCATCGAGCCCGACATCGCGCTCGTGAAATACAAGCAGCTCGCCGGCGGCGGCATGCTCAAGATCGTCAATCAGACTGTGCCGCTCGCCCTGCGGACGCTCGGCTATGACGAGCCCGCGGTCGAGGCGATTTTGTCGTTCATCGACAAGAACGACACGATCGAAGGGGCGCCGGGTCTCAAGGACCAGCACCTGTCGGTCTTCGACTGTGCCTTCAAGCCCCGGCTCGGCAAGCGGAGCATCGCCTGGGAGGCGCACGTGAAGATGATGGCGGCGGCCCAGCCCTTCATCTCCGGCGCGATCTCCAAGACGGTGAACATGCCGCGGGAGACCACGCCTGAAGACATTTCCGGCGCCTACATGGAGGGCTGGCGGATGGGTCTCAAGGCCCTCGCGATCTACCGCGACGGCTCGAAGGAGAGCCAGCCGCTCAACACGAGCTCGGAGAGCGACAAGGTGGCCGCGAAGGCGACCGCGGCCCCGCGGCGGGAGCGGCTTCCGGACACCCGCCGGAGCGTGACCCACAAGTTCAATGTCGGCGGCCACGAGGGCTACATCACCGTGGGCCTCTACGACGACGGCCGTCCGGGCGAGCTCTTCATCACCATGGCGAAGGAAGGGAGCACGATCGGCGGCCTGATGGACGCCTTCGGCACGGCGGTGTCGATGAGCCTGCAGTACGGCGTGCCGCTCGAGGTGTATGTGAAGAAGTTCTCACACACCCGCTTCGAGCCCTGGGGCTACACCAAGAATCCCGACATCCCGGTCGCGAAGAGCTTGGTGGACTATCTCTTCCGCTGGATGGGCACGGAGTTCATTCCCGGCTATCGCGAGGCCAACCGGCCCGGTGGCTATGGCGGCGAGAGCAGCGGCGGGGAGGCCGCTGCCGGGGGCGACACGGAAACAGAGCGCAAGCCCGCCGCCACGACGGCGAGCGGGCTGGCTGATGGCCAAGGAAAGGCCCGGACGAACGGCGAAGTGACCGGCAGCCGCGGCAAGCACCCGGCCGGCGGCAACGGACAGGCCGCGACGAAGGCTGCGGCGACGAAGGCCACGACGGCCACGCTCCTGGAGCGGGCCGGCCTCAAGATGGCCGTCGATCCCACGGCCAGCGTGGCCGACCGGCAAACCCAGTTCGCCAAGTTCCAGATCGACGCCCCGGCCTGTGACAACTGCGGCTCGATCACGGTCCGCAACGGAAATTGCTACCTCTGCCATAACTGTGGCAACAGCATGGGGTGTAGCTGAATGAAGAGACGGTGACGGTTGTAGGAGGGCGTGGTGGACGGGATGGAGGCGGTGCCAGGTGGCGGCCGAAGCTACTGGCATCGCATTCGACCTGTCGCCGCGTTCCGTCGGAGGTGCCAACCCCTTTGCGTTGATCCGGATCCCCTGAAAGCCGGTGGCCCCGTGTCTCCGGCCCGGTCCGCATCAGTCTCGCTTTGATCTACCCCGTTCGCAGGCGGTTGACAGGTTCGATTCACGGCAGGGCCGCGGTGGCATACGCTTCCGCGGCCCCGCTCTTTTCCCGCCGCCGTGGTCGTCGCTCTTTGTCCTGTCCGGACCCCGTTTGCGGCGGCATTTTCGGGCAAGTAGCATCTGCAGATGGCTGCCGCGGCTCGGATCCGCCTGCGCCGTTTTTTCGTGGCAGAATTTGTCCGTATTCGTTTCCCCCGAGGTGCCCTGTGCGTCGCTGTTTCAACTGCCTGCTGATCGGTGTGCTCACCTGTTCGCTATCGGTCGATACGGCGAAGGCCTGCTGGTATCTCCGCCACGCGCATGCCCGTGCGGCCCGCGGTTGTTGGCAGCCGGCATGCCCGCCGGTGGAGACATGGCCGGGATGTCACGAGGGGGTGATGCACGGCGCCGATTGCTGCGGCGAGGTCGTCTCCGGCACGGTCGTGGTCGTCGATGGCTGGCGGGACGACGTCTGCTGTGGGGGTGCGTCCGACAGCGTCGTTGGTGAGGTGGTCGTCGATGCGACTGAGGCGGTCACCGGAGCCGAATCGGTCGTGGCTCCGAGTGAGCCGACCATCGCCGTTGAGCCGGCACCTGCACCGGCGGAGTCGAGTGTCGTGCCCCTGAATGGCATTGCCGCCGTGGCCCCCGCCGTGCCGGAACTGAAGCCGGCGGTCGATCCCACGCCGGCCGTCGAACCAGTGGTGGCGCTCGAGCCTGCTCCCGTGGAGCCGGCGACTGCACCGGCGCCTGGTGAACCCGCGGTCGAGCCGGCCGTGGCACCACCGGCCGAGCCAGCGACGCAAGAGCCCGTGGCTGAGCCTGCGACTCCGGCCGAACCCGCGTTCCAGCCGCCGCAGCCGGAGCCAGCGGCCGTCGTCGAGCCGGCGGCTCCCCCGGCCGAACCCAACATTTTCGAGGAGGTCGAGTCGGCCGCCGACGCCGCGCTCCTCGCACCCGGTCCCACCGAGCCTGCAGTTGCGCCGAGCGAGCCTTCCACCGAGCCGAGCGCCGACAACCTGTTTGGGGAGCCGGCGGCCGTAACGGAACCGGCTGCGGAGCCGGTCGCCGATCCGCTGGCTGAGCCGTCAGCAGCCGAGCCGGAACTCGAGCCAGCGGCCGATGCGAGTGAGCCGACTGCGGAGCCTGTGACTGAGCCGGCTGCCGATGACGCTCCCGCTCCGGCTGCCGAGGAGCCGGCTGCCGAGGAGCCCACCTTGGAAGCCGATCCGTTCAGCGATGCCAGCCGCGAGCCGCTGCGGCGGTGGGTCGACGACACGGGTAGCTACGCGACCGTGGGCATGCTCGTAGAGGTGCGGGCCGAAGGCGTCGAGATCCGCAAGCCCAACGGCCGTACGGTGATCGTGCCGCTCGGTCGGCTCAGTGAGCACGACCGGGCCTACGCCGCCGATGCCGAGGCTCGGCTGACCGCGGATCGTGCGCCGTCGTCCCGAGAGACAGTCGGGCTCTGATCATCATTTTTCGTCGAGAGCGGCCACGGTCTCGAAGGCCTTGCCTTCGAGCAACTCCAGCGACGCGCCGCCGCCGGTGGAGACGTGGCTCACCTTGTCGGCATAGCCGAGCTGCTCGACGGCCGCCGCCGAGTCGCCGCCGCCGATGATCGTGATCGCCCCCTTGGCGGTCGCCTCCGCGACGGCGTCGGCCACGGCCTTGGTGCCGGCGTCGAACGGCGGCAGTTCGAACACGCCCATGGGACCGTTCCAGACGACGGTGCCGGCGCCGCGGATGATGTCGGCATAGCGGCGTGCCGTCTCCGGCCCGATATCGAGACCTTCAAAGCCCTCGGGAATCGCGCCGGCTTTCACGACCTGCTTGTTCGCCGCGGCCGAAAAGGCGTCGGCGCAGTGTGTATCGACGGGGAGCACGAGCTTCGAGCCCCCCTTGGCCACCAGCTCGCGGGCGAGTTCGACCTTGTCAGGCTCGACGAGCGACTTGCCCGTCTTGCCCCCCTGGGCCAGCGAAAAGGTGTAGGCCATGGCACCGCCGATGAGCACGTGATCGCAGATCGAGAGCAGGTTCGTGATCACGGCGATCTTGTCCGACACTTTCTTGCCGCCGAGGATTGCCACGAATGGCCGCTTGGGCTTCGCGATCGCGTCCGAGAGGTACCGGATCTCCTTCTCGACGAGGAAGCCCGACACGGCCGGCTTGCCGGCGGCCTTCATGGCCACGGGGACCGCGTGCATGCTGGCCTCGGTGCGATGGCAGGTGCCGAAGGCGTCGTTGACGTAGGCGTCGGCGAGCGCGGCCAGACCGGCGACATAGGCCGCATCGTCCCCCTTTTTCTCCCCCTTGTTGAACCGCACGTTCTCCAGCACGAGCACGCCGCCGGCGGGGAGTGCCGCGGCCTTGGCCTGCGAATCAGCGCCGCCCGTGTCGGCAGCCAGCACGACGGGCGTGCCGAGAAGTTCGCCGAGCCGGTTGGCGACCGGTGCGAGCGAGAAGGCGGGCTCGTGCCCCTTGCCGGCAGGCCGGCCGAGGTGCGACATCAGCACCGCCTTGCCGCCGCGGTCGAGGATCGACCGGATCGTCGGCAGCGCCATGCGGATCCGCCGATCGTCGGTGATCACCCCGGAGTCGTCCTGCGGCACGTTGAAATCGACGCGGACGAGGACGGTCTTGCCCTGGGGATCGATGTCGGCGACAGACTGCTTGGCCATGGCTGCGGGCTCTCCTTGGGGAGTCGGTGGAAAATGGTCGGGCGGATGCGGGGGCATTGTAATCAGGTCTTTGCGGACCGAAGGGCACAGGTCCACGGGGTGCGTTAGACTTCCGGGAAGTGGTTTTCCGGTGCCCTGCCTGCGATCCCTACTCCCGCCCCCGTCCTTAGCTGCAGAGGCCTTCTCATGCGATCGTTCCGTGCGTCGTTGTGTTTCGCGGTTGTCATCATCGCCGGCTACGGTCGGGAGGCCGCCCGGGCCGCCGAGCCCGTGAAGCCTGCCCGCCTGCTGGTGGTCACGGTCACGACCGGCTTTCGGCATGCGTCGATCGCGACGGCGGAGCCAGTGCTCGAGGAACTGGGACGGGAGAGCGGCCTCTTTCATGTCGATTTCCTGCGGATGCCCCCGGGCCGTGCGGCGGCGCCCAAGGCTCCAAAGCGGGCCGAGGGCACGACCGACGAGGCCTGGGCTCGGGAGCAGGCGGCGTTCAAGGCGGCACAGGAAGCGTTTCAGAAGGCTGATGCCGTCTGGCAGCAGGGGCTCCGGGAGCAGTTCGCCAAGGCCTTCGCGCCGGAGTCGCTGGCCCAGTTCGACGGCGTGATCTTCGCGAGCACGACCGGGAACCTGCCTCTGCCCGACCTCGATGGATTCCTGACCTGGATCAAGTCGGGCAAGGCCTTCATCGGCATGCACGCGGCCACCGACACGCTCAAGTCGTCGGACGCCTACGTCGACATGATCGGCGGCCACTTCGCCGGCCATCCGTGGAACGCAGGGGGCGAACACGGGTTCGTCGTGCATGAGCCCGGCCATCCGGTCACGAGCATGTTTGCGGACCGCTTTCGCTGGAAGGACGAGATCTACCAGTACGACCTGCGGTACAAACCGGAGAACCTCCGGGTGCTCGTCAGCCTCGACATGCCGGCCAGTTCGCCCAAGGAGCCGTGGCACGTGCCGGTGGCCTGGGTCCGCGAGTATGGCAAGGGCCGCGTGTTCAACACGAACTTCGGCCACAACGACGCCACGTGGAAGGAGCCGATGTTTCAAAAACACATGCAGCAGGGGATCGCCTGGGCCCTGGGCCGCTTCGACGCCCCTGCCGAGCCGAACCCCGACGTGCAGGCGGCCGAATACGTCCGCAGCGCCGTGGCGGCGGCCGCAGTCGTGGTCAATAAGAACGCCGACGATCTGCTCGCCAAGGCGAATGCCAAGATCGCGGCGAACCCGGCCTGGGCAGCCTCCCAGCGGCCGCTGCTCTTGGGGATTCGCGGGCCCGCACCGGCTGATCGCGCGGCGGTGCTCACGCAGTTGGTGACCGAAATCGAGAAGCCGTGACGAGCGGGGGCGGGCTCGAGCCCAACCACTGACCTGGAACAGGAGGAAGGGCATGCAACGGAGCGTCTCGCACCCGGTGGCTCTCTGTCTGGCGGTGACGGCGGCGTGGAGCGGCCTCGCCTGCACGGGCCGCGTGGCTGCCGCGCCGCCGAACGTCGTCGTGATCCTCGCGGACGATCTCGGGTTCTCCGATCTCGGCTCGTACGGCGGCGAGATCGACACGCCGCACCTCGACCGCCTCGCGGCCGGCGGCCTCCGGTTCACGCAGGGCTACAACACGGCCCGCTGCTGGCCGACCCGTGCCGCACTCCTGACCGGCTATTACGCCCAGACTGTCAACCGCGATGCCCTGCCGGGCGGCAAGGGGGGCACTGGGAACCGGCGGCCGGCATGGGCCCGGCTGCTGCCGGAGCTTCTCGTGCCGGCGGGCTACCGCACCTACCACTCGGGCAAGTGGCATATCGACGGTGATCCGCGGCAGCAGGGGTTCGTCCGCTCGCTCCAGGTCGAAGGAGGGCAAAACGACTACTTCGATCCGGAAGGCGTCACCGTCGACGGCAAGCCGATCGAGGCCGGTGCCGACTACTACGTGACGACGGCGATCGGCGAGCACGCCGCGGAGTGCCTCCGCCATCATGCGGCCGAGCACGCCGGCGTGCCGTTCTTCAGCTACGTCGCCTTCACGTCACCCCACTTCCCGCTCCAGGCGCCCCAGGATCTGATCGCGAAATACAAAGACCGCTACCGCGTCGGCTGGGACGCCGTGCGGACCGCCCGCTTCGAGCGGCTCACCGCCGGCCAGATCGTCACCTCGCCCCTCGCGCCGCTCGAGCCACAGGTCGGCCCACCGTATCAGCCGAAGCCCGACATCCTCGCCCGGTTCGGACCCGGGGAGATCGACCGGCCGCTGCCCTGGGCCAGCCTCTCGCCCGAGCAGCGGGAGTTCCAGGCCACGAAGATGGCGATTCATGCCGCCATGGTCGAGATGATGGATCGCGCGGTAGGTCGGATCATCGGGCAGCTCGAGGCGATGCAGGCCCTCGACGACACGCTGATCCTGTTCCTGAGCGACAACGGCGCGTCGGCCGAGATCCTGATCCGTGGCAAGGGGCACGATCCGGTGGTGCCGTTGGGCTCGGCGGGTACGTTTCCCTGCCTTGGCCCGGGCTGGTCGAGCTGCGCCAACACGCCCTTTCGCCGCCACAAGACCTGGGTGCACGAGGGGGGCATCGCCACGCCCTGGATCGTCCACTGGCCGAAGGGTGTCGTCCCGGAGAGCGGTCTCCGCACCCAGCCGGTGCATGTGATCGACGTCGTGCCGACGGTGCTCGAACTGGCGGGAGTCGCGGCACCGCGGGAGCACGCCGGCGGCCCAGTGCCCCCGATGCAGGGCCGGAGCTTTGCTGCGTGCCTCTCCGAGCCGACCGCTCCGCCGCCGCGCGACACGCTCTGGTGGTGTCATGAGGGTAACCGCGCCGTCCGCGTCGGCGATTGGAAGCTCGTCGCGGCCAAGGGCACCCCGTGGGAGCTCTACGACCTTGCTGGCGATCGCACCGAAATCGTGAACCTGGCGGATCGCGAGCCCGCCCGGGTGGCCCAACTCGAGCAGGCGTGGGAGGAGATCGCCACCGACTGCCGCCGACTCGCCGCTGCGCAGTCGACGGTGGGGCGTGCGGCCCGACCCCGCCGCCCGAACATCATCTACGTGATGACCGACGACCAGGGCTACGGCGACGTCGCAGCCCTGGGGAACCCGGTGCTCGCGACGCCGCACCTCGACCGCATGCACCGGGAGAGCCTGCACTTCACGGAGTTTCATGCGAGTCCCACGTGTGCCCCGACCCGAGCGGCCCTGCTCACCGGTCGGCATGAGTTCCGCTCGGGAGTCACCCACACGATCTTCGAGCGGGAACGGCTGGCCCTCTCCGCGGTCACGCTGCCGCAGCTGTTGCGGCGTGGCGGCGGCTATGCGACCGGCATCTTCGGCAAATGGCATCTCGGCGATGAGGACGAGTATCAGCCGGGCAAGCGGGGCTTCGACCGGGTCTTCATCCACGGGGGCGGCGGGATCGGCCAGTCGTATCCCGGTAGCTGCGGCGACGCCCCAGGCAACCGCTACTTCGACCCGGTGATCCGTAGCGACGGAACGTTCGTGAAGACCACGGGCTACTGCACAGACGTCTTCTTCGACGCGGCCCTCACCTGGATCGATGGCCAACGGAAGACCGACACACCCTTCTTCTGTTATCTCACGCCCAACGCGCCCCATGATCCACTCGACTGCCCGCCCGGCTCCGACGCACCCTGGCTTGCCAAGCTGGAGGCCGCCGGGATCGCCGACTCGAAACAGCGGGAGAAGATCGCGAAGTTCTACGGCATGATCGAGAACATCGACGCCAACATGGGACGACTGTTCGCGAAGCTCGACGAATGGGGGCTCGCCGAGGACACGCTCGTCGTCTTCACGACGGATAATGGCACCGCCAATGGAGCGGCCGTCAGCAATGACGGCATGCGCGGGCAAAAAGTGTCGCCGTATCGCGGTGGCACGCGGGTGCCGGCCTTCTGGCGGTGGCCCGGTCGGCTGCCCGCCGGGGTCGACGTGCCGGCCGTCACGGCGCACATCGACGTGTTGCCCACGCTCTGCGAACTCGCCGGCGTCGCCCTCCCGCCCGCCGTCGCCGAGAAGGCCGAAGGCCGGAGCCTCGTGCCGCTCCTTACCGATGCCTCGGCCGCCTGGCCCGATCGGCCGCTCGTCACGCACGTCGGCCGTTGGGATCGTGGCGAGGCGGCAAGGAGTGCCTATCGCAACTGCCGGATCCGGGAAGGCCGCTGGAGCCTCGTGAACACGAAGAACCGCCCCGACGCCTGGGAGCTCTACGACATCGCGACCGATCCGGCCGAGCAGCATGACCTCGCCGCAGCACAGCCCGACGTCGTGCAGCGGCTGGCCGCCACCTACGCTGCCTGGTGGCGGAGCGTGCAGCCGGACCTCGTGAACGAAAACCTCGACGGTCCGGCCGAGAATCCGTTCAAGGCCGCCTACGAGAAGCAGTTCGGTTCGTGACGGCCCGCGGGCACAGGAAACACCGTTGAGTCCCGTTGACCCGGTTTCATCCGATGATCACCTGTATTGAGCTTTGAATATTCCCGTTCCGCAGGTCACGTCGCTTCCGCTCAGGGCCTCTTGGGCCTGACCCATGACCGGATTCTTCAATTCTCATGAGGGTGTAGACTGCCGCACCCCCGGGAACACCTCATGGCCACGGACGAACAGCCCACCGGCAGCCGCCTCGGTCTGGCGCTCTTCTGGCTGTACGTGCTGCTCTACGGCGGCTTCATGGCGCTGGTACTGGCCCGCCCCGACCTGCTTTCGTGGCGACCGTTCGGCGGCGTGAATCTGGCGATCGCGGCCGGCATGGGCCTGATCGCATCCGCCTTCATCCTCGCCGTCGTCTACATGGTCGCCCGGGCAGGCCGCTGAGAGGAACTGCGCAGGATGCTTCACGACACCTCTCCGCTGGCCGTGCTCATCTTCGCCACCTTCGTGGTCGGCGTGATCGGGCTCTCCTTCTGGCTGGGACGCAAGAAGCAGTCTGCCCAGGAGTACTACGCCGCCCACGGGCAGGTGCACTGGTTCGTCAACGGCATCGCCTTCGCCGGCGACTATCTCTCGGCGGCATCGTTTCTCGGCATCTGCGGGATGATCGCCTTCTCGGGCTACGACGGCTTCCTCTATTCGATCGGCTTCCTCGCCGGGTGGGTGGTGGCGCTGTTCGTGATCGCCGAGCCGATCAAGGCGCTCGGCCGGTTCACGTTCGCCGACGCGCTCGACGCGAAGTTCAACAGCCGCGGGATCAAGCTGGCCGTCGCCATCTCGACGCTCGTGGTCAGCGTCTTCTACCTGATCCCGCAGATGGTCGGCGCCGGCTCGCTGATCACGCCGCTGCTCGGTCTCCCCCATGCCGTGGGCGTCGTCTTGGTGGGCGTGGCGGTCACGCTGATCGTGGTCACAGCCGGCATGGTCTCGACCACGTGGGTGCAATTCATCAAGGGTTCGCTCCTGGTCTTCTTCTGCGGCGTGCTCACGATGCTGATTCTGGGCCGGGGCCTCCAGGTGAACGCCGGCCGGCCCGGCACGGAAATCCTCGTGGCCCAGGTGAAGACGATCCGCCCCGACGGCACCGTGCTCATCGATGGCGTCCCGCAGACGAAGGATCATGACCTGCGACCCGTGGGCACGCTCCTGCGGCTGCCCGAGCGATACGCCGGCAGAACCTCGACCGGCCCGCTCCGGCCGCTGGAATACCTGGCCGCCCTCGAGGATTCGACGATCGTCAGCTGGTCGGCGAAGCGGCACACCGACGAGCAGGGCACGCATGTCACCTATGCGCCCGTGGAGCGCAAGGGATCGGAACTGCTCACGCCCGGGGGATTCTTCAAGGGGCTCACGACCGGCAAGCTCACCGACCGGCTCGACTTCGCGAGTCTCATGCTCGCCCTGTTCTGCGGCACCGCCTCGCTCCCTCACATCTTGATCCGCTACTACACCGTGAAGGACGCCGCGGCAGCCCGGAAGAGCACCGTCGTGGGGATCGCGGCGATCGGCGTGTTCTACGTGCTCACGCTCTATCTCGGCCTGGGGGCGATGACCAGCGGGGCCCTCGACCCCACCGACACCAACATGGCCGCGCCGCTCCTGGCGAAATCCTTCAGCACCACGCTGTTCGCGATCATCTCCGCGATCGCCTTCACGACGGTGCTCGGCACCGTGAGCGGGCTGATCATGGCCGGCAGCGGCGCCGTGGCCCACGATCTCGTCGAGAACGTCTGTGGCGTGCGGATGACCGACCACGAGAAGGTGCGGTGTGGCAAGATCGCGGCGGTGGCCCTCGGGGTGATCGCGATGGCCCTCGGCATCCTCTTCAAGAGCTTCAACGTGAGCTTCTTGGTCGGCTGGGCGTTCAACATCGCGGCGAGTGCCAACCTGCCGGCCCTCGTGATGCTGCTGTTCTGGCCGCGGACGACGAAGCAGGGGATCGTCGCGGCCGTCACGGTGGGTATGCTTTCCTCGCTGGCCTGGATCCTGCTGTCGGCCGACACGTTCGAAAAGGTCTACGGCCTGCCCCGCGACCTGTCGCCGATGCCCTTCAGCCAGCCCGGACTCGTGACGATTCCGCTGGGCTTCGTGGTGCTCGTCGGCGTGTCGCTGCTGACCCCGCCTCCCGTCGCCCGCCCTGCCCGCCCCTGACGCCCGCTCGATGCACAGCCCTTCTGCCGCCGACCGCCCCGTCATCGCCTGCACCGCCGCCCATCTGCCGGCGATTCAGGCGATCTACAACCACGCGATCCTGCACTCCACGTCGCTCTACGAGTATCACGAGCGAACCGATGCCGTGATGCAGGAGTGGTTCGCGGTGCGGATGCGTGACGAGACGCCGATCCTGGGCATCGAATGGGAGCCTGGCGTGCTCGCCGGCTTCGCGACCTGGGGACCGTTCCGGTTGCGGCCCGCCTACAAATACACGGTCGAACATTCGGTCTACGTCGACGAGCGGTTTCGGGGCCGCGGAGTCGGAAGGCTGCTGCTGGCGGCCATCGTGGCCGAGGCCAGGGCCCGCGACCTCCACACGCTCGTCGCCGGCATCGACGCCTCCAACACCGCGAGCATCGCCCTGCATCGGGCGGTCGGCTTCACCTGCTGCGGCACGGTCTACGAGGCCGGTTTCAAGTTCGGCCGCTGGCTCGACCTCGAGTTCTGGCAGCTCGTGCTCGAGACGCCGGCCCGGCCTGTCGACGGCTGAGTGTCACACCCGCGGCAGTTCGAAGCCCTTGCGGTATTCGCGGCCGAAGAGGCGGTTGGCGTCGGCGTCGCTCGCTCGCTCCGTCCGCGGGTCGATCGAGAGTTCGCGGCCGAGCTTCAGCTTCGTGCTGGTGAAGTCGATCGGGTTCTCGGCGAGGTAGCTCTCGAAGCTTTCCCAGGTGGCTGCGACGTGCGGGTCGGCGGCGGCGAGCGACGGCCGGGTGCCGGGCGCGACATCCTCGCCGAGCGACCACGAGACGTTGCCGAGGTGGGCCAGCGCGCTCGACAGGTGGCCGTCCTCGATGTCGAGGTGGAGGTCGGCGTGGTTGCGACTCTTCACGGCCGCCACGAAGTTCGCGAAGTGGTCGCGGTAGCTGCCCCCCGACCAGGCTCCCAGCGGCGTGCCGTCGTAGGCGAAGGCCGCACCCGAAGCGTAGTTCGGGCCGACCGCGAAGCCCTCCGTTCCATACCAGACATTGCAGGCGCCGGCGAAAGCCTTTTGACCTTTGAGCCCGTACGTCACGGGCGTCTTGAGCGGCAGCCCGCGGACGTCGGAGATGAGCAGGGCGTCGTCCCACTCGAAGATCGTGACCTGACAGTTGGCGACGTCACCATTGTCGACGTAGCCGAGTCGGCCCCCGAGGCTCACGACCCGCCGGGGCAGTTCCTGCTTGCCGAGCCCCCAGCGGGCCTTGTCGAGCTCATGGGGGTTCTGGTTGCCGAGATCGCCGTTGCCGGTGAGGTGCGTCCAGTGCCAGTCGTAGTGAAGCTTCTTGCGCTTTGGCACGTCGGCCGGGGCCGGCCCTGCCCAGAGATCGAAGTCGAGTCCTGGTGGAATCGGAGCGGGCGTATCGACCAGGCCGATGCTGTTCCGCTGCCGGAAGCAGATGGCCCGGGCGGCCTTGACCGCGCCGAGCTTGCCGCTCTTCACGAAGTCGAGTGTCTGTCGCATGCCGCTCATGCTGCGGCTTTGCACGCCCATCTGGCACATGCGGCCGAGCTTCCGCGCCCACTGCGTGATCACGCGGCCTTCCTCGACGTTGTGGCTGCAGGGCTTCTCGACGTACACGTCCTTTCCGGACTGCATCGCCCACACGGCCATCAGGGCGTGCCAATGATTCGGCGTGGCGATCGTGACGGCGTCGATGTCGCGGCGGTCGAGCAGGCGACGGACATCCTGGACGTATTCCGGCGGCCGCAGTTCGTTCTTGAACTGCTGTTCGCAGAGCCGCACGTAGGCGGCCGGATCGCAGTCGCAGATGGCGACCAGATCGACGTCGGCGAGTTGCTTGAGCTCGCCGACGTGTCCACGCCCCTGCCCGTTGACGCCGATCACCGCCATGCGGACCTTGTCGCCTGGGTGGGTGACTGCCTGGGGCTGCGACTCGGCCGCGGCAGCGGTGTGGGCGGCCGGCAGGCCGGCGAGGGCGACGCCCGTCGCGGCCAGAGCCTGTTCCAGAAAATCACGACGGGACGGATTCAGCACGCGACAGCCTCCACGATGTTCAGGCGGTTTTGGGTGTGGTTGCGAACCGGGTCGCAACCACACCAGCCTACACCGCGGCATGGTTCACCGCATCGGCCACTCGGCCGCCCCGCGAGGCGTTCGGGCCGGAAATCAGCGTGTGCCGCGGCTTGCCTTCGCCGTGGAGCCATTTGCAGGCACCGCCCGTCGGCCGCGTCGCGCCGGCGGTGCGTCGGTCGAGGCCGGGTCATATGCCACGCTCAGTACCCGCGCTCCCCCCCGGCCGGCGGCAGTGATGGTGTGCGGAATCGCTGCATGGAGGTAGATGCTGTCGCCGGTGGCGAGCTGGATCTGCTCGTCGCCGTAGGTCACCCGCACATCCCCCTCGAGGACCAGGAGGAACCGCTCGCCGTCGTGACTGTCGGGCTGTTTTCGGCTTCCGCTCCCTGGCACGTGCAGGATGACCGGGTGCATCCGCCGGTTCCGCCACTGGTCGGCCAGCGACTCCCGCACCATGCCGCCGCGTGCCGGCACGATCGCGCCGGTGCCGCGTTTTACGACCACGTACTGCGGCGGGATGGAGAGTCCCTCGACCAGCGAATCAACGCCACATTCGAGCACCGCGGCCAACCGCACGAGCCCTTCGAGCGACGGAGCGAGTTGGCCGTTCTCCAGCTTCGAGAGCCAGCTGACCGTGAAGTCGGTGCGGGAAACAACCTCCTCGAGCGTGAGCCGCCTGGCAATGCGGGCCTCGCGGACGCGGCGTCCGAGATCGGAGAGATTGACGGCGTGGCTCATGGTCGGAGCAAGTATGCTTCCGACGTGACACACCTACAAGAGGGGTCAATCCGCCCTGGTTTGTGGGGGGCGGATGGCTCCCTCGACAGAAGCCCCGCTCGGGCTTCAAGCCGGGTTCGTTCGCCGGTCGTCAGGCGCCGGGCCGCCGGAAATGTCGGTAGGCCTGGAGCACATCGTGCAGATCGGCCGAGATCTCGATCTCGTCATCGGCGAAATCGGAGAGCCACGTGCGGCTGCTCGACACGGCATCGGCCAAGAGCGGCAGCACTTCGCCGAGCGACACCCGGACGCTGCTCGTGGCGGGCGGGCCGGCCATCAGTTTGAGGCTGCCACCTTCGAGTTCCGGGCCGGTGTAAACACGCAGTTGACGGATCGCCATGGGGCACACTCCCTTGCCATGAGGCCTGTCGTGCGGGAGGCCACCGTGCCGGCCCACTGGGCCGCACCGTCCTCATGACGGTCGGCGCCTCCTGCTCGTATCTTCATCGGCAGCCGCTGACGGCAAGGTTTGACCGATTTCCCGGGCCGTGAGGGTTTTGCCACCAACGGCTGGCAAGGCGGGCAAACTGGAGTGGTGCGTCAAGCTGCGCCGGCGGGCCCGGTGCCGCGGCCGGCGCGGAAGGCGTCGCCGATGCGCTTGGGCACGAGGGCCTCCGCCTGGATGAGCCGGGCCCGGTTCTCGGCAGTGGCGGCCTTCATCTCCTGCTCCCGGGCGATGGCGACGCTCCGCCGCTCCTCGGCCTTGGCCCGGGCCACCCGCGTGTCGGCCTCGGCCTGATCGGCCTGGAGCCGAGCGCCGATGTTCTCGCCCACCTCGATGTCGGCGATGTCGATCGACACGATCTGAAACGCCGTCTGGGCGTCGAGGCCCCGCTGCAGCACCGCTTTCGAGATCGTGTCGGGGTGCTCCATCACTTCGAAGTGGCTGCCGGCCGAGCCGATCGACGTGATGATTCCCTCGCCCACGCGGGCGATGATCGTCTCCTCGGTCGCGCCGCCGATGAGCTGCTGGAGATTCGTCCGCACGGTCACGCGGGCCCGGATTTTGAGCTCGACGCCGTTCTTCGCGACGGCCGACAGCGTCGACTTGCCGCTGGCCGTGTCGGGGCAGTCGATCACCTTCGGATTGACGCTCGTCTGCACGGCGTCGAGCACGTCGCGGCCGGCGAGGTCGATCGCGCAGGCCCGGTCGAAATCCAGATCGAGGTCGGCCCGCTGGGCCGCGATGAGCGCCCGAATCACGCGGGGCACGTCACCACCGGCGAGGTAATGTGCCTCGAGCCGCCGGCCGGAGATGTCCGAGCCGAGGCCGGCTTGGATGGCCATGATTCGCGCCTGCACGATCGTGCGGGCATTCACCTTCCGCAGGCTCATGCCGAGCAGTTCGAGGAAGCCGACGCGGGCCTTCGACCAGTAGGCCTGAAACCAAAGCTGACCGTAGTTGAAGATGAGCAGCAGCATCGACAGGGCGAGGACGCCCAGGAGAATGCCGGCGGCGACGAGGGCGGGGAACGGGAGCGCGGGGTCGTTCATGCGGCGACTCGGGACGGACCGGGGGGGGGGGGGGAGAGACTGACCCTGCAAGCCTAGTTCGGGATTTCGGCCGGTCCAAATTTCGGCCCACATTGAAAGGTGCCGGCTCGGGGGCGGCGACTGTCGCGTCGCGGGACCTCGAAGACTCGGTCCAAATGCTCCTCGAGCAGTCGCCGACCCCCTCGCCTCCCGTTACGGGCCGTCGGCGTGTTTGTACCCTTCGATCCAGCCGCCGCCGAGGAGTTCGTCATCATCGCGGTAGCAGACGGCGGGCTGGCCCGGGGAGATCGGGCCGGGGGAGGCGTCGGGCCCGCCGGTGAACCGGGCCGTGAAGCGGTTGCCGGGGAGGGGCGTGACGACGGCCGGGGCCGCTGGTCGCTGGGCGCGGCATTGCACGAAGCACTCGAAGGGGGCGGTCGGTGGCGGCCCGATCCAGGTGGCCTCGGCGGCCACGAGTTCCTCCTCCGGCACGGCGTCGCGCGGGCCCACGACCACGCGGCAACTGGCGGCTTCGATCTGGATGACATACAGCCGTTCGCCGGTCGCGATTCCGAGCCCTTCTCGCTGGCCGACGGTGAAGTGCTCGATACCTGCATGGCTTCCGAGCAGGCGACCGCTCGAATCGACGATCTCGCCCTTCCGCGAGCCACCCAGCCGGCGGGCGACGAGCGCCGCATGCTGGCCTGGCGCGACGAAGCAGATCTCCTGACTGTCGGGCTTGTCGGCGGTCACGAGTCCCAGCGTTGCGGCCCGCGCCCGGACGTCTGCTTTCGGCAGCCCACCCACCGGTAGGAGCATCCGCGCGAGGCGGTCCCGAGGCACCTCGAAGAGCACGTAGGACTGGTCGCGGGCCCGTTCGAGTCCGCGGAGGAGTCGGGGCCCGCCGGCTTCGTCAACGATCAGCCGCGAATAGTGGCCTGTAGCCACGTGGGTCGCGCCGATCGCGTCGGCATGGTCGAACAGCCGGCCGAACTTCAGCCACGAGTTGCAGCGGACACACGGGTTCGGGGTTCTTCCGCGGCCGTATTCGGTGGCGAAGTAGTCGATGATGCGACCAAAGTCCGCGGTCAGGTCGAGCGGATAGAGGGGAATCCCGAGCCGATCCGCAACCCGGCGGGCATCGACCGCATCCGCCACGCTGCAACAGCCCTGATGGCCGGCCCGCGCGGGCTCCACGATCGGCAGCCCCCCCTCGGCCTCTTCCGGCCGGCCCTGCCTCATGAACACACCGACGCAGTCGTACCCCTGCTCGACGAGCAGGGCCGCCGCCACGCTCGAATCGACACCCCCCGACATCGCGACGACGATCCGGGAACGTGCCATTGCCGACTCAGTATACGAGCACGCTCTCCACCCGATGCGGCGCCAGTCGCGGGCGGCCGCCGAGCGGCTCGATTTCGACGAGGAAGGCTGCTCCCGCCACGACGCCGCCCCCGGCCGCGACCAGCCGCATGCACGCCGCCGCCGTGCCTCCCGTGGCCAGCACGTCGTCCACCACGAGCACGCGGGCGCCGGCCCGGAGCACACCGGCGTGCATCTCCAGGCGGTCGCGGCCGTACTCCAGTTCGTACTCGTGGCTGATCGTGTCGGCCGGCAGTTTGCCCGGCTTCCGCACCGGGATCACGCCGACGTCGAGGGCGAGAGCCAGCGGGCCGGCGAAGAGAAAGCCGCGGGCCTCGACCGCGGCGATCGCATCGAGCCTCGACTCACGCCACGGCCCTGCCATCCGTTCGATCGCCTCCGCGAAGGCGGCCGCGTCGGCCAAGAGCGGGGTGATGTCGCGAAACAGGATGCCCGGCTTGGGGAAGTCGGGGATCGGGCGGATGTGGGCGGTGAGATCCATGGGGCGGCTCCTGGGGAGGTGGGTGGTCAGGCACCCCGCCGGAGCCGGATCGTCGCCCGCGGAACGCCGTCGATCTCGGCGGCGAGCGTCGCAAGCGTCTCCGCCTCGATCTGCCGCACCCGTTCCCGCGTCAGTCCGAGCACGCCGCCGATCTCCTTGAGCGTCATCGGCTCGGCCCCCCCGAGGCCGAACCGCAGGCGGATGATCGTCGCCGCCCGGTCATCGAGGGTGTCGATCCGCCGCAGCACGTGCCGCAGCGTATCGGCGTCGAGCAGCACCTCCGCCGGACACTTCGCGTTCTCATCGCGAATGAGTTCGCCGAGCGACCAACTGCCCTCGGCCTGCTCGGTCTGCGGAGCTGCCTGGTGCACGTGGATCGCCTTCTTGATGATCGGCAGCTTCTTGCGGGCGAGGCCCAGGCTTCGAGCCACTTCCTCGGGCGTCGGCACACGGCTGAGCGCGTCGGTGAGCCGCGCTGTGGCCCGCCGCCATTTCGAAAGCAGTTCGACCATGTACGCCGGAATCCGGATCGCCTTGCCCGAGTTGATCAGGGCCCGCTTGATCGACTGCTTGATCCAGTAGCTCGCATAGGTGCTGAAGCGGGTGCCGATCTCGGGGTCGAAGCCCTCTACGGCGCGGAGCAGGCCGAGGTTGCCTTCCTCGATGAGGTCGGGCAGCGGCAGGCCGCGGTTGGCATATCCCCGGGCGATGTTGACCACGAGCCGCAGATTCGCCCGCACCATGTGATCTCGGGCGGAAGCGTCGCCGTCGGCGATCGCCCGCGCGAGCCGCTTTTCGTCGTCGGCGGAGAGCAGCGACGTCTCGTTGATCTCGCGCAGGTACGTCTCGAGCGGGTTCTGCACGGCGGAAGATGGCTTGGGGCGACGTGAGGGCATGGCGAGTGGAGACTCCGAGCGCGAGGCTGTGAATGATGGATGATGCGATGACGGCACGGAACCGGCGGAGAAGGCCGCCGCAGCCCGGACGAGCGACTCGTTCCGGCACGCTGGAAGGTATCGGCGGCGTATGGCGTGGACTGCATAAAGCCCGCGGAGAAGGCGGGGCGAATCGCATATCGCGGCCCTGCGGGCTGACGCGGTCGTATGACGCCGCTCGAAAATCCTGCAGAGCGTCCGGGGGTCAGGGCGTGGCGAGGGCAGGCTCAACGGGCCGGCCGGGGCCGAGCACGCGGTCGAGGAATGCGAGCAAGGCGGTCGCCGCCGGTGTCGCTGGCCCGAGGGGAACCGCGTGGCCGGCGTCGAGGAGCACGAGCGTGTGATCGACGCCCGCAGCAGCCAGTGCGCGATCGAGCCTCACGGCTTGTTCGGATGCAATCACTGCGTCGTGCCTGCCATGCATGATGAGTGTCGGTGGATCGTCTTGCGAGACGTGTGTGAGCGGACTGGCCGCGAGCGCAGCTTCGCGCAGCTCGGGGAGTGGCCCACCCACGAGCCGACTGGCCGCCGATGCGGCGCGGTCGTGGCTCGCGCCGAGCGTGGTGAGCTGGCATGGCGCCGCGATGGTGCAGACGGCGGCCACGGCTGGCGGCGGATCGGCGTCGGCAGGGACTGGCTGCCCACTGCGTGCGCTGCCGACGAGCGCGGCGAGATGGCCACCGCCACCGGCACCCATGACGCAGATCCGGGAGCGATCGATGCCCCAGATCTCCGCATCGCGGACCAGCGCGGCGAGGGCGGTGCGGCAGTCGTCGAGCTGGGCGGGGAACACCGCCGCGTCGGCCGGCCGGTAGCCGACGCACGCCACCATGTAGCCGCGATCGACCAGCCACGTCACCGGACAGCCTGACCGCGGGCCTCCCTGCCACTCGTCGCCCGGAATCCACACGACGAGCGGGAGGCTGCCGCCACTACAGCCCGCGGGCAGATAGATGTCGAATTGCTGCCGAGCATCCCCCGCCGTGCCGTAGGGCTGGTCGCGGTGCACGGTTGACCGCTCGTTCGCCTCAGGCTGGAACGGTGAACGGAGGGTGGCATCGACCGAGATCGGCGCCGGCTGGTCGTCGCGCCGGTCGGCCGGCCACGCCGAGCTGGCGGTGTCGCGCGGCTGGGCAGGGGGCTGGATGTCCAGCGGAAGCCCGCGGCGCGCCGCACGGCGCAGGGCCCGGCGGGACGGCCGCCGTTCCACGGGAGTCGAGACCTCGCTCGGCAGGTCTGCAGTCGGTCGCGGATCGCCGGCCGCATGGGCGTCATCGCTGACGCCGGCTGCCAGCAGGATCGCGACGACGAGCGCCGGGCAAAGATGTCGACGCATGGCCCGCCCGGTTCCTCGAGGGAGACCGCCGGCAGCCGACGGTCTCCCCGAAGTATACCTGCCAACTAACGGCGGCCTGGCAGCTGACCCTGCGGGGTCAACTCGTCGATGATCTTGGGAATGTAGCGGCTGAGCACCTCAGCCAGCTGGTCGCGGTCGATGCCCTTGTTGCGGGCGAGCTGGTCGAGCTCCCTCTGGCCGAAGACGTCCTCGATCTGGCGACGGTCGACCGGCTTGTTGGGGCCGGTGCGGACCCACGAGTCAACCTGGTCCCGCATGCCCTTTTCCTCGAACTGCTTCACCACGTCGGGCAGCTTCTGGGCGCTGCCGCCGCCGAAGATCTGGCCGAGGATGTCGGTGAGGTCGTTGGCAGACGGCATGCCGGCAGGGGGCTGTGCCGGCCGCTGCTGCGGCTGGGGGGCCCGCTGGGGTGCCTGCTGTTGCTGCGCCGCGCCTTCGAGCACCTGCTTCAAGATTTCGCCGAGGATGTCCATGCTGGCCTTTCGTAGGGGGGATCGAACGCGTCGGCAGTTGCCGATCCTGCGTGCGGGCAGTCTACGGCTCGGCCGAGCCGGGGGAAAGCAGTGGGTCTCAGTCGAGCGAAACAGCCTCGCCACCGGCACGGGTTGCCAAGGCTCGCCAGACGGTGCGGTCCACGTCGTCGCCGACCGTGCGAACCGAGCCATCCATCATCGCCACGCCGACGAGACCGTTGTGGTGGCTCCGAGAGGTGATCGCGGCGAACGTCTTCACGGTCGTGCTGCTCCCCTCCTGTCGTGAGTTGTAGTCGATGTCGTGCTCGATGCCGTTGACGGTGTGCGGCACCTTCGTGTTAGGCGTGAACACGGTGGTGAAGCCGGCGTGATGCACGCGACCGTCGGGCCATTCGGTGTGGCCGGTGCAGTCGTTCGTGGTCGCTCCGAGTTTGGGATCGGATGGGCTGCCACCGGCGAGCGTGGCTATCTGTGCCGGAAAATCGGGGGGCGTCGTAGGGGGATAGGTCGCCCCGGGGTCGGACGTGTTGCGGACGTAGGGCGTGAATGCCTTTACCTCGGCCACGCAGAGCGTCTTGCTCAGGCCATCGCTGAACATCCCGGCCCTGAACTTCGAGTTGGGGTGGAACGACCCGTTGCCACCGGCGCCAGTCAGGCCGTCATAGACGAACCACGTCCCGAAGTTGAAGCCGTAGTTGAAAGGGTAGACGAACGCGGCATTGTTCTTGGTCCGTACCGTGTCGTTTTTTTCCGTGGGGCACATGAACGCGGCAATGCGGGTCGTGGGCACGCCCGTCGTGCTGTTCGGCGGCTGATCCCACGGTTTTTCGAGGTCGACTTTGACGGCGGCGGCCCCCTCCTCGAGATACGGCAACGTCCTGCCAAGAATGCCCCATGAGCCGTTGTTGGACGTGAACGTCGTGCCCGGTGTGTGGATCATGCTCGGCGGGAAGTGCCGCCGGGCGCTCTCGTAGTTGTGCACCGCCAACGCCAGCTGGCGGATGTTGCTCTGGCAACTGGTCCGCCGGGCCGCCTCCCGCGCGCTCTGCACCGCCGGCAGGAGCAGGCCGATGAGCGTGCCGATGATCGCGATCACCACGAGAAGCTCGACGAGCGTGAAGGCTGCCGGATTGACTCGTGTGGTCGGCAGCGACATGGGCGGGGGGAGCTCACGGGCGAACGAAGCGGATCAACGTCTCTTCCCAACCGTCGGACGCAAACCGTGTGCCGGAGCAGGGGTCGCGCCAGCGGCGGATTTCGTGCGGTTCGCAGCCCGCCGGCCAAGCGGCGGGTGGTGAAAAATCCCGCTCTGCGGGGCGCCGTTCGCCGCGCCAGCGGTCACTCGTCGAGGCCGAGGAGCCGCAGGCGGGTGCGGAGGGTGGCCCGGTCGAGGCCGAGGAGCTTCGCGGCGGCGGTGCGATTGCCGCCGCAGTGGGCGAGCGTCTCACGCACGAGCGTGGCGTCGAGCAGATCCACGGCGCGGCGATGGAGATCGGGCTCAGGGAAGTCGCCGAACGCCAGGCGGGCGGCGGCCGACCAGGCCTTGATGGCAACCGAGACCGACGCGGCGGCCACGTCGATTGGTGCGCCGCTCGCCGCGGCGGCATCGGTTGCCCGTGCCGGGAGATGCTCGGGCCGCAGCACGCCGCCCCGAGCCTGCACCGCCGCATACTCGATTGTCTGCTTGAGTTCGCGCACGTTGCCCGGCCACGGCCGCTTCGCGATCGCGTCGAGAAACTCGGGCGACAGAAGCTCGCCGCGGGGCGTGCCGCCGTGCCGGGCGACGAATGCGGCGAGAAAGTGCCGGGCGAGCGGCTCGATGTCGGACGTCCGCTCGACGAGCGACGGCATCGTGATTGGAAATCCCCGGAGCCGATGATGAAGATCAACGCGAAACGAGCCGGCCGCGCACGCCGCCGTGAGATCACGGTTGGTGGCCGCAATCACGCGCACGTCCACGGGATGCCCAACGGCCGATCCCACGGGCGTCACTTCGTGCGTCTCAAGCACCCGGAGGAGCTTGGCCTGCACGTCGGCCGGTGCCTCTCCGATCTCGTCGAGCAAGAGCGTGCCGCCGGCAGCCATGTCGAAGAGTCCAGGCCGGTCGGCGGCCGCCCCCGTGAAGGCGCCGCGGACGTGGCCGAAGAGCTCGCTCTCCACGACACCCGGTGCGAGGGCCGCGAGGTTCGTGGCGACGAATGGGCCGTCCCGGCGTGGGCCGTGGGCATGGATCGCGCGGGCCGCCAGTTCCTTGCCCGTGCCGGTGGCGCCGGTGATGAGGACCGGCAGATCGGTGGGAGCGACGAGCGCGATCTGTTTGAACACCTCCTGCATCGGTGGCGCCGAGCCGACGATCTGCCCGGGCGACTGGGCCGCGGTTGCAGCGGTGGCTGCCGGCGCCGCCCGGTCGGCGAGGACGCGGGCCACCACCCCCGAAACTTTCTCCAGGTCGAAGGGCTTGAGCAGGTAATCGACGGCGCCGGCCTGGACGGCCCGCACGGCCGTGTCGAGGTCGCCAAATGCGGTCATCACGACGAAGGGCACGTCGCCGGCAACCTTCCGGAGGTCGGGCAGCGCTGCCAGGCCGTCGCGTGAGCCCAGCCGCACGTCGAGCAGAATCGCGTCGGGGTGCAGCCGTGCGCAGGCGTCGAGGGCGGTGTCGATGTCCGCTGCGACCTCGACGGAATGGCCGTCGTCGGAGAGCAGTTCGCGCAGACTCCAGCCGATGGCGTGCTCGTCGTCGACGATGAGGATGCGGCTCATGGCGAATAGCGGGGGCTGAAGGTGAGGTCAGTGGCGCTGCGCGCGGCCGGGTGGTGCCTTTAGTGTGGGCACAGGCAGCCGGATCGCAAACCGGGTGCGGTCGCCATGGCGGCTCCACGAGAGCGTGCCGCCATGCTCGGCGGCCACGGCCTGGGCGACGGCGAGACCGAGGCCGACCCCCTCCGGCTTGCCCGTTACGAACGGCTCGTGCATCGTCGCGGACAGGGCCGGTGGTGGGCCGGGGCCGGTGTCCTCGACGACCAGGCTGACGGCACCCGGTTCAGCGATGACATCGAGCCGCACGGCTCCGCCGCGGCCCGCCGCATCGATCGCGTTGAGGACGAGATTGACGAGGGCGGCGCGGAGCGAATCGCGGCGGGCAGGCATGGTGAGTCCCACCGGGAGTCCGCGGTCGAGCGTCACGCCGGTGTGGTTCGCGCGGGCCGCGGTCAGCGAGCACACATCGTCGATGAGTCGGTCGAGATCGGTGGGCTCGACCGCGGCCTCGGTCGGACGTCCGAGGGCGAGCAGCCCACGGACCTCCGCTTCAACGATGTCGAGCTGCCGGGTCGCCACGGCGAGGCTATCGTCGGCTGGGGACATGGCGGAGCGACCGGCATCGCAGCGGCGGCGATGGAGGTCGATCGCGAGCCGTGCACCGGTGACGGCGTTCCGCAGTTCGTGGGCGAAGCCGGCGGCGAGCTGGCCGAGGAGCCGCTGCCGTTCGCCGGCAATGAGCGTGCTACGGAGCGCCATCAGCAAGACCGGCACGAACAGGGCAAGCGTCGCCGCGGCGACGGCCAGGAGTGGCCAGGCCGCTTCCAGCGTCGCGCTGGCGATCGAGCGTTCGGGCGTGAGCATGAGCACCGTTTCAGGCCGGACGCCGGCGCTCCGCACCCGGCCGATCCGATACCGCCTGCCCTCGAGCACGGTCACGTCACCAACCGCATCGGCAAGTGATGCGGCAACGTCCGGCAGCAGGGTGGCTGGTGGCAGTGTGGTCAGGCCGGCGGCTCGTGCGGTTGCATCCCACACGACGAAGTGACTGCCCGTCAGTTCATGCAGCGTGTCGAGCACCGGCTGCGCCATGGCCACCCGTGACGCAGCCAGCGCGGCGGCAACCTTGTCGCGGCCGGCCTCGGCCCGTTCGGAAGCCCGTCGCGCCGCGAGCCAGGCGGCGAAGCCCACGTTGGCGAGCACGGCGGCTAGCACGAGTCCAACGACCGGCGCGACGAGCCGACGAAACAACGAACTCCCGCCGGCGGGGCTGGTCATGTGGGAACCGGGAAGCCGAACAGGCTGCGGGCGTTGACCGCACAGACGTCGGTCACGAGCCGGTCGAGCCATTCGCGGCGATCCGGGAGACGGCCGGAGGTCACATCTGTGCCGATGAGGTCGCAGAGAATGCGGCGGAAGTATTCGTGTCGCGGATACGAGAGGAACGACCGCGAGTCGGTGACCATGCCGACGAACCGGGAGAGCAGGCCGAGATCGGAGAGCATGTTGATCTGGTCGCGCATGCCCCGCTCCTGGTCCATGAACCACCAGCCGCTGCCCCACTGGATTCTGCCGGGCGTGATGCCGTCTTGGAACGAGCCGGGCAGGGCGGCGAACAGGGCGTTGTCGGCCGGGTTGATGTTGTAGAGGATCGTCCGGCCGAGGGCATTGTCGCGGGCGAGCCCAGCGAGGAAGCGGACGAGTCCAGGGCCCTGCCGCGCGTCGCCGATCGTGTCGCAGCCGGCGTCGGCTCCGAGTCGAGCCGCCAGGAGCGGGTTGGGATCGCGGAAGGGGCCGAGGTGGAGCTGTGTCACCCAGCCCTTGGCATGGTTGAGCCGGGCCACGAATCGCATCAGCCACAGGGTGAACTTCTCCGCGTCGGCGCGTGATGCCGCCGTGCCGGCGCTCGCCCGCTCCCAGATCGTGCGGGCCTCGCCATCGGTGCAGTCGGTGTCGGGGAGGTATTCGAGGCCGTGGTCGGTGGCGCGGCAGCCGGCGGCGGCGAAGGCGTCGTGCCGCCGCTCGAGAGCGGTCTGGAGGCCGGCGAACGTGTCGGCACCGGTCCCTGCCGCATCGGAGAGCCGGCGGATCCAGCGTCCGAGCACGTCCGGCAGGTGCAGCTTGAGCGCGGCGTCGGGGCGGAAGGTCGGCACCACGCGTGTGTGGCAGTCCGACCGGGCGATCGCCTCATGCCACTCGAGGCTGTCAGCCGGGTCGTCGGTCGTGCCCACCACCTCGACCTGCATGCGGGCGAGGATGCCGCGGGCGGTGAGATCTCCGGTCGCGAGCTGACGATTGGCCTCGTCCCAGATCCGCACCGCCGAGGCGGGCTCGAGCAGATCGTCGATGCCGAAGTGCCGCCGCAGCTCCAGGTGCGTCCAGTGGAAGAGCGGATTGCGGAGTGTGTTGGGCACCGTCGCCGCCCAGGCCAGGAACTTGTCTCGGGGCGCGGTGCCGCCCGTGATCAGCTCCTCCGCCACGCCGTCGGCCCGCATCGCTCGCCACTTGTAATGGTCGCCCTCGAGCCAGACCGCGTGGAGATTTTCGAACCGGCGGTCCTCGGCGATGTCGCGCGGGCTCAGGTGGCAGTGATAGTCGACGATAGGCTGCCCTGCCGCGACGCGGTGATACAGATCGGAGGCGGCGTCGGTGGAGAGCAGGAACGAGTCGTCGCAGAACGGCATCGGGCAGGCCTCGAGGAAAGAGCTAATAGCGGGGCACGGAAGGGTCGATTCGCAGCGACCAGGCATCGATGCCGCCGGCCATGTTTTGGGTCCGTGCAAAGCCGCGCTGGCGGAGGAACTGCGTCACCCGCAGGCTGCGGCCGCCATGGTGGCAGTGGACGACGATCCGGCCATCGCGATGCGGTTCGAGCGTCGCCAGCCGCTCCGAGATTTCCCGCATGGGGATGAGCAGAGCACCGGGAAGGCTCGCCGTGGAGTGCTCGTCGGGTTCACGGCAGTCGAGGAGGAGAAAGGGCGCGCCGGAGGCCCGCAGGGCCTGCACGTCTTCGACGCTGAGTTCGAGTGGGAGATCAGTGGGCGACATCGCGGTGCTCCGGTCGTCAGGCGGCTTGTCGATTCGGTGCCGGGCCGGCGGCGAGGGTGGCCGGCCGCCGCCGATAATCGCCGCGGCTGAAGTATTTTTCCAGCCAGACGTAGGCCACGATGAAGAAATAGCGGCTCCCCATCTCGCCGATTTTGAGCTTGGCCACGCCGGTGCGACGGTTCCGCCAGGTGATCGGGATGGTGGTCCAGGAGTAGCCCCGCACGATCGCCTTGAGCGGCAGTTCGACCGTGAGGTTGAAGTGGGGGGCGAGGAACGGCCGGCAGCCCTCGATCACCTCGCGGCGATAGGCCTTGAAGGCATTGGTCGTGTCGTTGAGGCCGATGCCGAACACGAGCCGGATGAAGAGGTTGGCCCAGCGGTTGAGAACGTACTTGAGCCGCGGATAGTCGATCACGCCGCCGCCTTTGACGAACCGGCTGCCAAACACGCAGTCGTGCCCCTCCTGGAGCTTTCGCCAGTAGCGGACCACGTCGCGGCAGTCGTCACTCTCGTCGGCCATCATGATCACGACGGCGTCGGCTGTCAGGGCGTCGAGGCCGCGTTGGATCGCCCGACCGAAGCCATGGAGCCCCTCGTTGCGCACCGGCACGAGTGCCTGGATCCGGGCCGCCACGTCCTGCAGGATCTCCCAGGTGCCGTCCGTGCTCCCGTCATCGACGACGATGATCTCGTGCTCGACGCCCGCAAGTCGCAGTTCGAGGTGCAGGTGCTCGAGGGTCGAGGCGATGCAGCCCGCCTCGTCCCGGGCCGGGATCACGACGGCCAGCCGCCGGAGCGGGGCGGCAGCGGGGGCGAGCGGCACGGCGGCGGGCAGGTCAATTGGCGACACGGTCGAGCCAGTCGGGGTGGTCTTCGGCATGAGCGGCGATCTCCTCGAAGATGGTGAGCCGGTCGCGGTCGGGCTGCCATGCATAGGCCTGCGAGGCCCGGCCATGATCGAGCACGAGCCAGGGAATGTCGTTGGGCCGTGGGGCGGGGTCGGCGGCGACCTCGTGCGGCCCGAACCGATCGGCACACCAGGCCGACAGTTCGGCGAGCGAAGTGGCCGAGGCGAGACCCCCCGACACATTCACGAGCGGCTGCGGCCCCGTGGCTGTCGTGGAGAGTTGGGTCATGATCAGTCGTGCGAGGTCGTCGGGGTGGAGGCAGTCGCGAACCTGCAGGCCGCGGCCACCGAATCCGATGTATCGCAGCGGCCGCCGGGCGGCCCAGGCATGGATCCACCACGAGAAAATTCCTTGATCTGCGCGGCCAAACTGTCCGGCGCCCGCCATCACGCCGCAGCGATTGATGAACAGCGGCGTGCGAGCCTGGGCGGCATACTCGATCGCCAGTGCCTCCGAGGCGAGCTTCGTGGCGCCGTAGAGCGAGACAGGGCCGGCGGTTGCAAAGGCCTCGCTGATGCCCGCAGGTCCCACACCGATGGGCAGCGGCGATGCTGTGTCGAGCCGGAACACGCTGCCCGACTCCGCGAGTGGCAGCCGGGCGAGCGGTTCAATCGCGTAGACGCGGCTCGTGCTCAGCATCACGAAGCCGGATCGTCGTTCCGCGGCGGCCTCGAGCAGGTTCACCGTGCCCCAGAGGTTGTGCTCCACGAGCTGTCGCGAGGTCGTGCCACCGCCGCCGGCCGCCGTCGTGCCGGCCAGCACGCTCGGTTCCGCAGCCGCGTCGATGAGCCAGTCGCATGCGGGGAGGGCATCCACATCGGAGCGGCAGCGGGCATCGCCATGGACGACGGCGATGCCGAGCGATCGCAGCAGGCTGCGGTTGGTCTCGGCGCCGGCGCGGCGGAGATTGTCGAATGCCGTCACCCGGATGGCGGGCAGCCATTCGACGAGCCGCCGTGCAAGCGCAGAGCCGACGAAGCCGCAGCCTCCGGTGACGACGACATGCATGCGGGGCGGCTCCTGCCGGGAAATGCCGGTGCGCAGGTCGCGCCGGCCGGCAGGGAACTATCAGCGTGCAGCAGCGACCCGCAAGTTCAGTCGCCATTCCCTCTCGCGACGGATCGACGCGGTGGCTGGCTGGGCAAGCCCGGGCGTCGAGGCAAGCCCGCACCACGCCGGCGGCGCTCACCAGTGGCTACGCCCGGGGGCCGGCGGCGGCCACGTCGGGGGCGACCTGGTCGCGGTACTGGCGGAAGTTCTCGCTGAACAGGTTGGCCAGCTTCGCAGCCGTCGACTCGTAGGCGGTCGGGTCGTGCCAGGTGCGCTTCGGCACGAGCACGTCGGCCGGCACACCAGGACAGGCGGTCACGACGCCGATGCCGAACACGGGGTCGGGCGTCACCGGCGTTTCCCGCAGGCCGCCGGAGTGGATCGCATCGACGATCGCCCGCGTGACCGCAAGCTTCATCCGCTTGCCGATGCCGTAGGAGCCTCCACTCCAGCCGGTGTTCACGAGCCAGGCGTTCACGCCATGCCTTGCGATCTTCTCGGCGAGCAGGCCGGCGTACTTCATCGGATGCCAAACAAGGAACGGGCCGCCAAAGCAGGGGGAGAACGTCGCCTGCGGCTCGGTCACTCCCATCTCCGTGCCGGCCACCTTGGCCGTGTAGCCGCTGATGAAGTGATACATCGCCTGGGCCGGCGTGAGCCGACTGACCGGCGGCAGGATGCCGAAGGCGTCGCAGGTCAGGAAGATGACGTCGGTGGGATGGCCGGCCACGCAGGGGATCTTCGCGTTGCGAATGAAGTCGATCGGATAGGCCCCGCGGGTGTTCTCCGTGATGCTCGTGTCGTGGAAGTCGACGTGGTGGGAGTCTTCGTCGTAGACCACGTTTTCGAGCACGGCACCGAACCGTAGCGCCTGGAAGATCTCGGGCTCCGTCTCCGGCGTCAGGTCGATCGCCTTGGCATAGCAGCCCCCCTCGATGTTGAAGATGCCGGTGTCGGACCAGCAGTGTTCGTCGTCGCCGATGAGCAACCGAGTGGGATCGGCGGAGAGCGTCGTCTTACCCGTACCGGAAAGACCGAAGAGAAGCGACGAACTGCCTGTCTCCCGATCGGCGGTCGCGGAGCAGTGCATCGAGAGGATGCCCCGCTTCGGTGCGAAGTAGTTGAGCAGCGTGAACACGCCCTTCTTCATCTCGCCGGCATACTCGGTGCCGAGGATCACCATCTCCTTCGATTCGAGCGCAAGGTCGATGCTCGTCTTCGAGGTCATGCCCGGCGTGTGGCGATTGGCGGGAAAGCGACCGGCGTTGTAGATGACCGCATCGGGCTCGCCATACGTGGCGAGCTCATCCGGGGTCGGCCGGATCAGCATCGTGTGCATGAAGAGCGCGTGGTAGGGCCGCGCGCAGATCACCCGCACCTTGAGCCGATGCTCCGGATCCCAGCCGGCGAAGGCATCGACGCAATAGAGCCGCCGGCGGGTGTTGAGATAATCCTTGGCCCGCTCGAGATTGATCTGAAACGTCTCGTCGTCGATCGGCACGTTGACGCTGCCCCACCAGACATCGGCCTCGGAGGCGGGGTGCCGCACGATCCGCTTGTCCTTCGGGGAGCGGCCTGTCTTCGACCCCGAGTAGGCGATGAGCGCCCCTGAATCGGCCAGGGCGCAGTCGGGCTCGCCGCGGATGGCTTCGGCATAGAGTTCAGCAGGCGGGAGATTGCGACGGACGTCGGCGACCGTGATGCCGTGGCAGTTCAGATCGATGTGACGCATGGGACATACCTCGTCATGGACCGGAGGGCATGGGCCAAAACTAGCCGCACCGTCGCCGTCGCGGCAAGGTGCGCAAGCTGGGCGGGATCGAACTCGGGGGGAAGTGGGTGCGTACCATTCCTGAGTCTGAGAAACATCAGCCAAGGAGGGCCGTGTGATGGACGCACACTTCAATGAGTATCTGGCAGCGGTCGCCGGGATGCAGGAACTGTATGGCGACGGTGGCGAGGATCATCCCACCGAGTTTCACGACGACTGCGTGGCAGCGGATGCGATCGTCACGACGGCGAGCGTCGCCACAGCGTCGTGAGGATTGAAGAATCCGGTCATGCGTCAGGCCCACGAAGCCCTGGGCCGAAGCGACGGGACCTGCGTTACCGGACCATTCAAAGCTCGATGCCGGGTGGGCTCGGTCGGAATGAAGCCGTCGGCAATCCGGAGCGGCGACGTTCACCACCCGTCCAGCAGCCGAACGCGGCAGAAGAAGCCCCAGCCTCCTCGGCCGGCCGCTCACGCAAAACTCAAATTTGCGTGGCGGCCTGGGTCGAGTCGATGATGGCCGCACGTGGATCGGTGAGCAGCGCGGCCCAGGGGCGTGCGCCATGGCAAGGATCGCGATCGGCGTCTGCGGCGAGGGACGTGGCCATGCGGCCCGCGCGTTGACGCTCCTCGAGCGGCTCGGCGATCGGCACGAATTTCTCGTCGCCTCGACCAGTGAAGCGCTCGCGCTTTTGTCTGCCCGCGCGGGGGCCGGCCGGCCATCGACGCGCTTCCTCGACGTGCCCGGAATCCGCTTCGAGTACGTCGGCGGTCAGATCGACGTGAGCCGCTCCATCGCCGCGGGACTGTCGTATGGCTGGCGTCGGCTGCCGGCGCTCCTCGACCACGTCGGGCGAGCGCTCGATGACTTCGGCCCCGACCTCGTGATCACCGATTTCGAGCCGGTGCTGCCCCGGGCCGCCCGGCAACTGGACATCCCGGTCGTGAGCGTGGATCACCAGCACTTTCTCCTGGCCTACGACCTGCGGGAGCTGCCGCCCGGCCTCCGCTGGCAGGCGAAGGCCATGGGACTCGCCGTGCGGCTCTACGTCCGCAACGCTGCCGACACCGTCGTGTCCGCCTTCTTCCAGCCGCCGCTCGCGCGGGGCTGGGAGCATGTCGTGCAGGTGGGCCCACTGTTGCGCGGGGCGGTGCTCGCCGCCGAGCCGTCCGCGGGCGGCCACGTCGTCAGCTATCTCCGTCCCCACACGCCCCCCGCCGTGCTCGAGGCGCTCGCGGCTTGCGGCCTGCCCGTGAGGGTGTATGGGCTCGGCGGCCGGGAGTCGTGTGGCGCCATGAGCTTTCACGAGATCGACGAGCCGCGGTTTGTCGCGGATCTCGCAGCCTGCACGGCCGTGGTGGCCGCCGGCGGCAACCAGCTGATCGGCGAGGCGTTGCACCTCGGCAAGCCGCTGTTGGCCCTGCCCGAGTCGGCCCACGCCGAGCAGCACATGAACGGCCACTTTCTCCGCGGGATGGGCTGCGGCGATTTCGTGCCGCTCGAGAGGGTCGACGCGGATCGCGTGCGCGCGTTCCTGGGCGGCCTCGACCGGTACCGCCCGGCACTCGCGGCCCGGGCAGGACGAATGGACGGAGCGGGCGACGTGCTGCGGGTGATCGAGCGGCGTCTGCCCGTCTCCGCGGCGGCCGCGGCCCGCCCGGCGGCTGCCTGAGCGGCCCCCTCACGGAAAACTCATCGGATCCGGCGATCCGGCGTGGCGATGCGATCAGGTAGTGTGGATTGACTGACGCCGATGGTCCGTATGGAGGTTCGGCAGATGAGGGTCCGCTCGCTGTTCATTTCCGATGTTCACCTGGGCTGCGGGTTCTCCCGCGCCGCCGAGTTGTTCGAGTTTCTCGGCGGCTACGAGCCCGACCGCCTGTACCTCGTGGGCGACATCATCGACGGCTGGAAGCTGCGGCGAAGCTTTCGCTGGAACGACACGGCGAGCTTCGTCGTTCGGCGCATCCTGGGCATGCTCAAGCGGGGCACGCGGGTGTTCTACGTCGCGGGCAACCACGACGAGTTCCTCCGCGCCTGGTGCCCGCACGACCTCGGCGGCATCGAACTGGCCGACCGGTTCGTCCACGTGACCCTCGATGGCCGCCGGCTGCTCGTGATCCACGGCGACCAGTTCGACCAGGTCACCAGGCACGCCCGCTGGATCTACCGGCTCGGCGACCGCGCCTACACGCTCGCTCTCCACGCCAACGCCTGGACCAACGCCCTGCGGCGGTCGCTCGGCTACCCCTACTGGTCGCTGAGCGCGATGCTCAAGGGCAGGGTGAAGTCGGCCGTGAACTTCATCAACGACTTCGAGCGGTTCGTGGCCCGCTACACCCGCGAGCACGGCTGCGCGGGCGTGGTCTGCGGCCACATCCACGTGCCGGCGATCCGGCGCGTGGAGGGCATCGACTACTACAACTGCGGCGACTGGGTGGAGCACTGCACCGCCCTCGTCGAGCACGTCGATGGCCGGATCGAGCTGGTCGGCACGCCGGCGCGCGGCGGGCATCGGCAGCGCCACGGCCGGTTCGAGACTGCGTCGTCCAGCGGTTATCATGAAGCGATATGCCACCCCTGGAATACTTTCCCGTCATCGACGTCGGCCCGCTCATGAAGGGGCTGGTGATCGGCGGCCTGGGCATCTTCCACGTCTTTCTCGCCCAATTCGCCATCGGCGGGGGCATGTTGCTCTGCTACCTGCAGTGGCTCCACATGCGGGGCGCCTGTCGGCTGGCCCGCCGATTCGCCGACGACTACTTCAAGGTGCTCGTGCTCGTGAGCTTCGTGCTCGGCGCCGTCACGGGCGTGGCGATGTGGTTTACGAGCATCCAGGTCAGCCCCCGCACGATCGCCACGATGGTGCGGGAGTTTCACTGGGTGTGGGCCACCGAGTGGACGTTCTTCTGTCTGGAAGTCGTGGCCGGCTATCTCTTCTACCGCTACGGGCCGCGGCTCACCGACCCGGTTCGGCTGAAGCTGCTCCTGCTCTACTCGGGTGCCTCGTGGATGAGCCTCTTCTGGATCAACGGGATCCTGTCCTGGCAGCTGACCCCCGGCGGATGGCTGGAGTCTCACGACGTGTGGGCCGGGTTTTTCAATCCCGGATTCCTGCCCTCGCTCATCTTCCGCACGATCTCCGCGGCAGCGATCGCGGCGCTGGCGGCCTGCGTGCTCGTCAATGCGGTGGGCGGGTTCACCCGTGAGGAGCGGCACGAGCTGGTGGCCGTGTGTGCCCGGCCGTTGGTCGCCATGCTGGCGATGCCATTGGTGGGGGCCTGGTATCTCGCGACCATGCCCGCCGACAGCCGCGGCTGGACGACGGGCGGAAGCGTGCCGATGAC